>CAKSQZ010000005.1 GCA_934486895.1 uncultured Eubacteriales bacterium
ACCTTGAATTGGTTGCCCTTGTTTCTGTCGAGGGTGCGGGTAAAGGGCTTTTCCCACACACACACAAAGTCCGGCGGAGCAGTCTGCTCACTTATGTAAACGGTGTGCCCGGTATCGGCAAGCAAACGCATTGCCTGCCAAAACTCTGTGCTGTTGAATTTCTCGTTATTGTAACCGGTGGTATTGTCATACGGTGGATCCGCATATACAACCGCCCCCGGCGGTATAGGTACTTGTTTATAATCACCGCAGAATATCTCGGCGCCGCCGAGCGTTGCCATATCTTTAAGCAGTGATCGCTTGCTTTGTGCAGCATAATTTGTGCCGCCCTTATTTCGTGCATATCCTCCAAACCATTTGCCGCCAAAACTACACCCAAAGCCCACAAAACCTGCAAGCACCGGATCTGCATCCTTGTCGGTCCTTATGGCCTGGTACTGTTCCTCTGTTATCGTTTCCGGCAATTCATAACCCGCCTGCACACCTCTTAATAAAGCAATCAAATACTTGTGCTTGTCATTCAGTATAATGCGGTCATAGCCGGTAACTTTGCTTTCAACGGAGCAGCTACCACAGAAAAGGCTAACAAAGCAAGCCCCCCCCCGTAGCGTTGAGGATCTGCGCCAAAGGTGTTGCTATACGGCTCTTGCCGCCTTGGTATCTCATTGAACGCTCCCCCCCATTAAGGGTGTTATTTATAATTTCGGCTATGTAGCGGGCTATGCGGCTTTTGCCTCCCATATACTGCATAGCCGAGCCTCCTAATCTTTCTTAAAGAATTTACCAACCCAACCATCGGCGCCAAGGGGCAAGCCCGGAGCCCACGGAACAGGGCGGCTCATTATTTCAACCGTTTTTGCAAGCATTGCCTCATTATCCGCAAACGGTCTTATATCAATTACCACCTCATCGTGTATGTGGAATATAACCGGCAGCCCTGCTGCCTCCAGGTGTTCAATAGCCTGCGCCAGACAATCACGGGCGATGGCTTGCACGCAATTCTCCACGAGCTTGCCGCCGTAGGTTTCGATGCGTTTCCATTTCTTTGTGGTCTGGTCCATACCCATATACGATATTGATGGGTTGCCCCATTGGTTTACGCCTATTTGCGGGGCGTTGTAAAACAGTTTTCTGCCGCTTGGTAGCGTTATTGTCATATAGTCGGTGCCTTGGGTTGCATCCCATTTGTGGGCAAGTATAATGCTGCTTACGCCTACGCTGCCGCCTTGGGTAATAACCTGCACGGCGGCGGCATCCACCTTATACCACAGATCCCTTATGCGTTTGTTGGCATCACGCCAACGGCTCACAATATCGGGCAGATCATCTTCTGGTATGCCCATATCAAGTGCACCCATATTGATAAGTGCGCCGGTGCTGCCTTGGTAGCCGAGGGCAAGCTCTGCAACCTTACCTTTTTGCCGGAGGGCATATTCAGGGTTGCCCTTTTTTATAAGGTCAATGGGCACGCCGAACATCTGCGAGGCTGATGCCTCATATATTTTGCCGTGGGTGCGGAAAACCTCAAGCCTCCACTCCTCACCGGCAAGCCAAGAAATAACACGGGCCTCAATGGCCGAAAAGTCGGCATCAATCAGCACATTACCGGGCGAGGCAATAAATGCGGTGCGTATCAGTTGTGAGAGCGTGTCCGGCACGCTGCCGTAAATGCACTTTAAGGCATCCAACTTACGCCCTTTTACAAGGTCACGGGCAAGATCCAACGGCTCTGTATAGGTGCGGGGCAAATTTTGCACCTGCACCAAACGCCCTGCCCAGCGGCCTGTGCGGTTGGCACCGTAAAACTGTAAGAGTCCACGCACACGCCCATCCTGGCATATAGCTTGCTCAATGGCATCGTATTTTTTGGTGCTTGTCTTACCGAGCTCCTGCCGGATCTCAAGCATGCGCTTTACCTCCGGGCTGTTATCGTCACGGGCAAGCATTTTGGCAACGGTGTCCTTGCGGAGGTCGGTGATACCCTTTTTGGTTTCATTTTCGAGCCACGCCGATAATTGCGAAACACTGTTTGGATTGTCGATGTCTGATATTTTCACGGCCTCGGTTGTAAGGGTGTTGCGGACCGTTGCTCCAAGCTCAAGGGCACCCTCAACCATCCCCATATCAATAGCAACTCCTCGGCTGTTTATAATAAGATCCGTTTCCCATTCCCTTTGCACAAAGTCTGGCACGGGTATCGCTGAAAGCCTGCGCTCAATTTCCATTTCGGTTGTAACGTCCTGGCAGTTATACTCTTTGAACAGCTCCCAACGCTCCGGTGCGTGGTGCGGGTAGTTCCGTGTTCTGCCGCCGTTTGCCTTTGACGGGGCACACGGCACACAAAAATAGCGTATAAGGGCTTTGCCGGTATTCAGCTTGCGTTTATCCTCCGGCAAGCCCAACGCTCTGCCTGTGGCATCTAAGCCTGCTGTATAGCCCGCATACAAGCCGTGGAACATTGTGCACCGCCACTGCGCCGGTGGCAGCTGCCTGCCCATATACCGGGACAGGCAGCCCCACTCAAAGGGCGCATTGTATGCGTGTTTTAAGCACTGCGGATCAAGCAACGCCTCGGCAACCCACTTGGGGAGTGTTTCGCCTTGTGCAAAATCACAGCACACCGGCTCCGCACCGTTAAGGGAGTAGGCAAAGAGGAGGATCTCAAAGTCGGGGCTTTGTGTGTACTTTTGGGCACCGGCTTTTTGTATCGGCACGCTTGAAAATGTTTCAAGGTCAATACTTAAATGATCCATACTCTTTTACCTCCTTTTCGTAAATTTTCAGTGCTGTATTACCACGGCTGCCCTGTGATCGGGTTTACCGCCGGGCGGCTCTGCGACTGTGCAGGTGCCGCCTGGGGCTGCGGAGCAGCGTATGCCTGCGGTGCTGCCTGCGGGGGTGTAACAGGGTTGTACTGCGGCTGATAGGCCGGAGCAGCAGGCTGTGCAGTAAAGCTCTGGCCAAGCCCCTCAAAGTCGCTGGCTGCGGATGCACCACCGGCAAGAGCCTCACCGTCACGGGTTTTGAGCACATTGCCGAGGCCACAGCCCACGCCTTTGCTACCCGCCGTGTCATAGGTGAAAAAGTTAATAGTTACACGGGCGTACATACCGCTGTAAATATCTGATGGCGCAAGTTCACAACCAATGTTATCGATGCCAACAACCTGCGGCTTGCTCTTGGTACTGGCGGTTAACACCCAATGCCCTTTGCACTCATCGCCAAACGGCAAGCCGGACGGACGGAGCCCGTCACCATCGTGCATAATCTGCTTGGGCGTGGGGTGTGCGCCGCCCCATTTCTTGCTTACGCCGTCCTCATACGCCGCCTTAATAGAGGCGTTGATATCGGCAACGGTAGCGTTATCGGTCTTGGGGATAAGCAGTGTTACACTGTACTTGGGATCGCCGCCCTGCTGGGGTGCTCGGGGGGTTGTGAGGTTAGCGTAGGAAAGCCGAACCTCGCCGGTTAATACTTTTGTTGCAATATTCTGATACATAGTTTTTAAACTCCTTTATTACATTAAATTTCAATCGGTGATTTAATTATTTCAGCCGTTGTCTACCACACCGGCAAAGTCTGCGGCGGCAGGGTTGTAAGCATCCCGTTTATCCGCAAGCAATGCAAGGGTGGGCTTTCCAATGGGCTTTACTACAAAGCTGCCAAGCTTGTCCGCAAATTCGGTTTTGCCCATAAGTTTCTCAAGCTCTGTAAGTGTTTTGGGCTTGAGGTCGTACAAAAGTGATTTATCATACCCTGCAGCCATAGCCGCGTTAAGGGCGGCATCCGTGTCCGTAAAGGTGCGGTTGCTCCTGCCTGCAACGGCTTTCCAGCCGGGAATTGTACCACCTTTGAGAATAGTGCCGAGGGCGTATTCCTCAAGATCTTTGTACCACTTTACAAGTTCCTTGCCCCTTACAAGCAAGTCACCGATTTCGGCGTCTGTAAGCACATCCTGCCCAAGAGCGGACGGCTTTTCAGCGTTCTGTGGTACGCAGTCCTTAAATTCCTCAAGTGCGGTGTTTTGGTCTGCACGGGCCTTGCATTTCGCTTTGCCGCGGCAAAAGCGGCAATGCTCACCGGGGCAAAACACCCCAAGCCCCATATAAGCCTTTGCGGCAATAGGTTTAATGCTTTCACCCCAAGCAAGCAGATCCTCAACGGTTATGGTTTCGCTGCTTGGCTCCGTCTGGATGCGGGGCTGGTCTATCGTCATACAAACCTTTTTGATACTGCCGCCATAAACGGGCTTGTACCGTTTCAGAGCACCAAGGGCATACAACCGCATTTGCGGGTTGTTTTCGGCCGATACGGGCACGCCTTTACCGTGCTTATAGTCGGTAATGCTCAAGGTATCACCGCCGATCATAATGCAATCGCAGGTGCCAAAGCCCTCCGGTACATATTCAGCAAAATCAACCTGCACCTCGGCGGCCACATTCGGCTTTGCGTTATACTGCATAGCCCTTTCAGTAAGGTGCTCCAGGTACAGATCCGAGGTCTTGTCCATCTCGTCCTGGTAAAGTGGGTTTTCTTTCAGCTTTTTAAGCCTTGATGTATAAGTGCGTGGCTTAATCTGCGAGGTAAAGTGTTTAATAACTTTCAGTTCACAAATAGCGTGAGCCAGGCGGCCCTCCTCCGCATATTCCGATGTGTTTTCCGGGAATTGCTCCTCAAAGCGAGGGGCGGCGGTGCAATGCAGCCAACGGGCTGCGGAGGATGCCGACAGCAGAGCGTGTTTTTCCGGTGTTGGCATTGTTATCCCTCCTTAAATCGCAGCGCCCAGGGCTCGCAGGTCAGTAGCCATAGCGCCGTAGTTTTCGGGTGATAGCTCAGTGAGACTTGCCACGCCAAACTTGCCGAGCAGCTGCATAAGCTGATCCATCTTTCCGGCATCAATAAGCGCCGAGCCTGCGGTTGCAATCATATCAAGCGTGTACTGCGGTGCAGAGGTCGGAACGGCGGGAGCCGGTGTCACATTAGCCGCAGGTGTTACGGCGGGGGCAGGCGTGGCAACAGGGACCGTCTGGGCAGGTGTCGCTATCGGTGTGGGGGTAGGGTTTACCGGCACACTAGGTGCGGTATTTACAGGTGGTGTAGTGCTTACAGCACTCTGAACAGGGGCTGTTAAAGGGGCAGCCATCTGCTTGGGAACAACCGCAGCACCTTTCCTCGCGGTAACAGACGGGTTCCCAGTAGTAGGGAAAGTTTCATTTTGCGGATTTTGGACGCATTCAAGTGCGGCAGCAAGTTTTTGCACCGCCGCAATAAGCGCGTCCGTTGCTGATAACTGAATTTTCATTTCTAACATTGGTGTTAGCCTCCTTGTTTATGTAAATTTTATTTATTTGACAATCGCATTTTTCGCCGGGATCGAGGTTTGCGCCGCAATCTGGGCAGGTGTGATAATAAGCCACATGGCCACCTCACTTCAAATCGGTGTAAAAACGGTCAGGATATCTGCGCTCCGAACGCAGTATCTCGGCTTTCAGGCGTTCAGCGCGACGCCTGCGCCGCTCGTCTTGTTTCGCAATTTTGCGCGCCCTGCGGTCAAATATCCACTTCAGCAATTCGTCGCTTATCAGCATAAAAGTCATAAACAGCACAATAACAACGAGTAATATCAAGACATCAGCCATTTAACTCACTCCTTTCATTTTGAATTTAAGCGGCGTGTCAAATTCCAAATTCGGCAGCTGTTCAGCTAAATCAACCAGCTCGCCAAGTGTTATGGTGAGCGGGCGCTCTAAGTTGTATGTGGTATTTTGATGAACACAACCGAACGCTTTGATGTCTCTCGGTTTCAGGTCTTTAGCCGCCATTGCGAGCTTAACTGCCATTGCAATATCTTCACCAATCTGCTTCTTTCGCTCGGACGCGATGTATTTGATTTTTGGCATTTTCATTCTCCTTTCTTGTGACAAAATGTCACTCGTTTTTTTATGGCACTGCGCCACCTCTTAGCTCTTAGTCGGGATTTGTTGCCTTTGTAATTCCTGAAAATACGCTGTCAAACTCCGAAAAAGCTCTGACTTTTCGAATCTGCACCAATCGAGAAGGCAATTCAAAGGACATTCGTACTACACGAGGACACCCGACTCCGCTGAAATCTTCGATTTCGTACATGTTTTGGCGCTCCTTCCTGTGACATTTTGTCACTTTGTTTTTTGGCTTAGGTATCTTTTAGGAAACTTTATTTCCAAAAAAAATAGATAAAATTTTTTCGCCGTCAAGATTTAAAATTTCAGAAATTTTTGCAATTTCGCCCTGATTAAAATTGGTTTCGCCGTGCATTCTTGAATACAGCGCCTTTTTACCGATTCCAATTTTGTCTGCAAGTTTAGGGATGGATAATCCACATCTAGCTATCTCCGCGTTCAGATCGTTGTAATTCACTTAATTTCACCTCCTTATGTTTCCTTTAGGACACTATTAATATATCACACTTTTTTCCGGGTGTCAACCCCTTTGGGAAACTTTTTTTAAAAAAACAATAAAAATAGTTGCATTTTTGAAACTTCCAGTGTATAATTTATTTATCAAAAGAAAAAAAGGGGGGCAAAAAAGAATGAATATTGGCGATATTATATATAATGAAAGGAAAAAGCACGGATTAACATTGGAGCAAGTAGGAAACGCGGTTGGCGTTAGCAAAAGCACGGTAAAAAAGTGGGAAACCGGATATATTGCAAACATCAAAAGAGACAAAATAGCAAGGTTGGCTGATGTTTTGCGAATTAATCCGGTAACATTGATTAACGGCGACATGGATCAGGCTCATTTCCCCTCGCCAAAAATAACCGATGATGTTGTGGTGTTTCCTGTTGTCGGTGATATAGCCGCAGGTTACGACGAGATAGCTGTCGAGAATTGGACGGGCGATACAGTGAGTATTCCGACAGAGTACTTAAAAGGTAGGGAACGCTCAGAATTTTTTGTTTTGCGCGTTGTCGGCGATAGTATGTACCCGCTCTACATAGCCGGCGATCGGGTTTTGATTTTGAAGCAGCCCACACTAAACCGATCGGGGGATGTTGGCGCAGTGCTTTATGAGGACGAATGCGCGACGTTGAAGAAGATTGAATATGTCACTGGAGAGGATTGGATGAAGCTGATACCGCTGAATCCTGCTTATCCCCCGAAAACCATAACAGGCGAACAATTAGAACATTGCCGTGTTATCGGCATTCCGAAAATGCTTATCAGGGATATAGAAGAATGAGCGATAATAACAAAAAATATTGTGTGGCAAAACCACGTAATTATAATATTAAATAAAAGGGAGAAATAACAATGACAACAATGACAACTGAAGCCAAAAACTATCCAGCCAAAAAAGGATTATGTATCGCACTTGCGGTGTTCGGCATTTTTGTTTCGATGATATGCTTTATTGCCGGAATTGCAGTGCTCACTGAGGATCACAGTATTTTTTCGGGCGTTTCTTGCCTTGCATTTTGTGCGTTCAGCATTTTTTTGGTCGTCAAGCTTTTTACCGCGCCGAGAAAGCGTGCCGAGGGTGTTAGGGTGAATATAGCGAAGTATTTCTTCGGTAGCGCTATATGCCTGTTAGCTGCAGTGTTGACTATTTCTACAGGCGGCAGAGCCGATAAGCCGCTGATTGCTGACGCAGATGCCATTGCACTCAATTTGACATCAGAACAAGCGAAGGAGCGCGCAGAATTTATCGCGACTTGCAAACAGGTTGATGCTGAATATTTGGATCAACCGACCTTTTCGCATGACGAAAGAATAGCTGTCACTGGTTTGATCTCGGAAATTTACACATCTAATAAGGACGCTAGATACGGTAACTACATACTGGTCAAAATTAACGGGAGAAAATATTATGCATCGGTTCATGGTGCAAGCTTAGATGTTTTGGAAGTTGGAAAAGACATAACCCTCTACGGCAACCGATTTGGACAGACCATTTTAGACGGAAAAAACAAACGCCAATCAATTAACGCAAAATGGTTTGCGGTAGCTAAATAAAAAAGGGATTAAAAATGGCGAAAGCGAAAAAACTGCCGTCGGGGCGGTGGAGAGTCCAGCCTTGTAAGGTGATTGACGGCAAAAAAACACGGTGTTCAATCGTAGCCGATACAAAACGCGAAGCGGAATTGTTAGCAGCAGAATGGGTATGCAACAATACGCCTAAAAACAACCAAGCCGGTCTGACAGTCGCCGAAGCGATTGATGAATATGTTAAGCTGAAAGACGGCGTTTTATCGCCATCAACCATTCGCGGGTATGTCAATATTCGCAAGAACAGTATCGAACCAGTAGCCGACATTAAGCTTCCCGACCTTACAACGAATCGCATGCAAGCGTTTATCAATGATATTGCGAAGTCAAAGTCCGCTAAGACAGTCTACAATGTATATGGGCTGATAGCGTCTGTAATGCGTCAATTTGCACCGCAGTATCAATTCGATAGAATAACCCTACCGCAAAGGCAAAAACCTGAAACGCAGGCGCTGAGCGGAAAAGAGATAGCAATGTTTATCAACGCTGTCGACGGACACAGAAACGAAATACCGTTTTTACTTGCCGTGTGGCTGGGTCTTAGGCAGTCTGAAATCCTCGGGCTGATGTGGGAAGATGTGAGCTTTAAAAGCAACACAATTTACATTCATCGCGCGAAAGTGCCGAACGCCCAAAACAAGTATGTTTTAAAGGATTGCACCAAAAACAAAAGTAGCACTAGGGTTCTTCCGCTGCCGAGCTATATTTCCGATAAAATGAAAGCCGTAGCGGATAAGGAAGGCCATGTCGTTCAAGCGTCGGCTTCGCTCCTGTTTAAGGACTTGCAGAAAGTCTGTGCTTCAATCGGGCTGGAGCATATAGGGCTTCACGACCTGCGCCGATCTATGGCAACATTGGGCGTTACACTGAATATCGCGGACAAAGCAATGATGGCTCGCGGCGGCTGGTCTAATCCGCAGACAATGAAAAACATATACCAACAAGCGCTTGAGGGCGATCGAGATCGAGCGGCCGTCGCGATTGATGACTATATCATGGAACAATTACAAGAAAGTGCACTCAAAAGTGCACACGAAAAAAATTAAATCGCATAACCAATAGGATTGTCGGGCACAATCGATAGGGTTCAAATCCCTCACTCTGCGCCAGATGAAGAAACCGCACAACTGTGCGGTTTCTTTTATTTTTGGCTTAGTTATGCGATTTGTAGCTATTGTGCGAAACAAAATTATTTTACATATTTATGATATTTTTTATAAAAAGCCCTTTTTGTCACTCGTGTCACTTTTTTAATAATACAAAGAGAGGGAGCTGCTATGCTCCCTCTCTATCACTGTTGCAAAAATTTCTCAATAGCCTGCTTTATAATTTGGGCTTGCGGTATATTCTCGTTATCTGAATATAACTATAATTGCATTCGCTTTGACCTTATATGCGCTTTTCGTGTTTAATATAGGCCGCTTTCTTTCTGTTTCCTATAATATTCGGCGTAGTCTTTGATGATCCTTTGCTTCATATCTTCTGAAACGTTTTCATTAAAGCATAAGACATAATCTTCCTCTGCGTGTCTCTGCTTTGGGTCTTTCGGATAAAAGTTTTCCGGTAATCCGGGCGGCAAAACACCATAATAGTCGTCTGCATAAAGTAGTATAGGCTTAGGGTTATAAAGCATGCTGTCTCCACTCCCTTTTGAAATATTTAATGGATTTGTCGGCTTGCCGATATCGTTGTTAATCGTCCATTCCTAATTTTCTTTTCAATTCGTTGTACTCGGCTTCCAATTGGGCAAATCGCTGCTTTACGTCTTCAGGAGTTTCAGGGTCGATCACAACCCATTTACCGCCCGGAGAACTACCGTCAAGCGGAGCGGGATTGTCCATCGAATAAAGATAGTCCTCATTGCTGTCGTCGATAACCCTGTAAAAGCCGTCATCATAAATGGCATCATATATTTTGCCGTTAGTTAAGCTAAATACGCCAAAAGATTCACCGACATATTTTAGTTTCATGGTTTATGCTCCTTTCTATGCTTGAGTTTAGCTTCGTATTGTATACCGTCATATTCATAAAAATGTACATCAAAACTGTATTTTTTGCTAACGATTTTTGCGGCTTGCTTTGTATCTTCGGAACCGGTTTTCGTCCGCTTTTCTGTTGGTACTACTGTTTCACACGATCAAGGCTATAATCTGCGTCAGCGACAGCGGATCGGGATCACCTATGTATGCGTATGTCAGCACCTGCCGCTCAAGCAGATCAGGCAACGCTATAATTGACGTAATAATGTCGTGTCGGTTAAGGTATACACATATATTCGCAATATTTCAAACATAAAAATACCAGCGTGGTTCACTCCCCGGTGGTTGAATATGAAATATTTACTTGTAAGGCGACAAACCGAATTATGCTTACCCCGTATAAGCATCGTCCGGCGTGTTCTTGAAATTCTGCTTTGCAAGCCACAGCTTTTCCTCTTCGTTCTCCGGAATGTCAATTCGCTCGATTTTGAAGATAACGGGGCGTGTACCGTCATTGCAGCAGGCAATCATCATTCTGTCGTCATTTGTCCACTTGCGCATAATGGAGCCGCCCTGCAACGCAGCATAAACATATCGGCTGATGGCATCCCATGCCTCTCCGCAGAATTTACCGTTCATCAAATGGTAAAAGTCATCCTGCTCCGGCGTTCTTTTCAGGAGGAATGTGTCTCCCGCTTTGAAGCAGGGACACGGACCGGATTTCGGATCAGCCAAATACTTTTCCTGTAATTCCGGAAACACCTTTGTCTCCAATACCGTTATCTTGCATTCGTAGTTCATAAAAGCCTCCTATGTCTTCAATGTATCGGGTTCAACAAACTTGAAGTCGACACACCGGTTATAACCACCACTCCGGTGTCAATGCGTCCAGTGTGACAATTCTTCTGTTTTCATAATCCATCATGATTTCAATAAAACGGTAATTATCGGGCATAAGCTGCACCATAAGTTCCCGACAGGCACCGCACGGTGGAATCGCCTTGCCGTTGCTGTCAATAGCGATTACCCGGCGGATAGCATTTTCTCCATTCGTAATCATATTAAATATGGCGTTACGTTCAGCGCATACGCCTAAAGTACAGGCGGTATCAACACAAACTCCTACATAAATATTTCCCGATACAGATTCCACTGCCGCGGCGACTCCGCCCGCTTTAATCCTGCTTGAAATCTGTCTCGGTTCCAATACATCGAGAGCGGCTTGATGCAACTCATTCCATGAATTTTCCATCAGTTCCTCCTACAACTTTCGATTTGTCTTTCAGTTATAAAAACATTATAACATACTTTTGTGAATTTTTCTACCTCTTATAGAAATGTGAACACCTTTTTGACTGTGTCTTTCTCAGGAACGGTGTCATTAAAACAGTTCATCGTTCTCTGTCGTGTCCGCGCCGAACTTTTCCGCAATAAATCAAATTTATCCGCGCTTCAGAGTTATGGTGAAAACAGTGCCTGTGTCTTCGGAACTTTTTGCCGATATATCACAGCCGAGAAGATCGGAAAGACTTTTTGCAATGCTCAGCCCGAGACCGTGCCCGCCGCCTGAGCGCGCCTTATCCGAACGATAAAACCGATCGAAAATATGCTTTAGATCCTCTATGCTCAGCGGATCTCCGCTGTTTTTAACACTGAGGTGCAAAAGCGATCTATCGGCTGTGAGCGAGATATCAACAGTCTGGCCCTTAGGCGAATACTTGATTGCATTGTCGATAAGTATATGAAGAAGCTGCATTACAAGCTTCTGATCGGTCACCGCATACATATCCTGCTCGATATGCGTTTCAACCGACACGCCCTTTTCAAATGCAATCGGCTCAAACGAAAGCTCGCACGATTCGATAAGGTCACTGATATTGGTCTTTTCAAGGCAAGGCTTTATTGCGTTTTCATCGGAGCGTGCAAGGAAAAGCAGACGCTCTGTTAGCTCTTTCATGCGCTCAGCTTCCTCTTTTGTGCTTTGCAGCCATTTGCGGTCGCTGTCGGTCACAGTGTCGGACGACAGCAAAAGATCGCTGTTTGCCAAGATTACGGTAAGCGGAGTTTTCAGCTCGTGCGATGCATCAGACACAAACTGCCGCTGTTGAGTCCACGCTAGCTTTGCGGGCTTTATTGCAATGCCCGAAAGCCAAACGCTGACACCGAACAGAGCTGCAAGGCTGAGTGTGCCGAGTGCTATGGAGATCATGACGGTGTTTTTCGTTTGGGAATAGATCTCCGAGCTGTCGGCGAATGAGATCTTGATACCGTCGGGAGAGCCTGAGCAGACATAGATAAGTCCGAGAGAAGAAAGCTTGCCCTCCTGCTTACCGCTTTCAATAACAGCGTCCACCGCACTTTCGAGCACATTTTTATCGATCGTTGCATTCTGCTCATAGGTCTTGACTATTTCGCCGTCGGTATCGGAAAAATCGATCTTAGGCTCGGACGGCGCTTTGCCGTCCTTCCTTATATCGCTTGCCGTTTCGGGCGCAGCAGGATCAGACTGACCGTTTTTTCGGAGCAACACCGTGACGCAGGCTATCATGCGGCGAGCATCATCGGGCTTGCCTGTGCCGATCCTCGGATGTTCGGTATTGTCAGGCTCGGCTGTCATCGTCTGTCTTAATGAGCGTGTTATATCGTCTGCCGCGCCGACATAAGTGTTGACGCAGATAGCAATGAAAATAGCGACTATTATCGCTCCCACCGTGAGCATATTGATAAGAATAAATCTGCGGCGAAGTTTTTTGAGCATTATTGTCCCTCCTCATATTCAAGTCGGTAGCCGACTTTTTTCTGCGAGATTATACCGACAGACGATTTGAGAAATTCTAATTTTCGGCGCAGAAACGACATATATGCTTCAACGCTTGAATCAGCGGTGTCGGAATCGTAGCCCCAGACCTTTGTTATGATCTCCTCCTTTGACAAGACCATATTGGGACGCGAGAGCAGCAGCTTCATTATCTGCGCTTCTTTAAAATTGAGCCTTACCGACTTTTCGCCTTTTGCAAGCTCGAAAGATGAATTTGAAAAGGTTATATCTCCGAATTTGATTTCATCGCTCACAGGCTCGCCCTTGCGTCTTGTCAGAGCGCGGACGCGTGCAAGCAGCTCGTCGGGCGAGAACGGCTTTGTCATATAATCATCCGCACCGGAGTCGAGTCCGCGAACTTTATCGCGGACCGCATCCTTAGCGGTGAGCATTAGGATCGGTGTCGCGACGCTGCTTTGACGAAGCTCCGCGGCGACTTCAAAGCCGTCTTTCCCCGGCATCATAACATCTAAAATAATAAGATCGTATTCATTGCAGAGAGCATAATCCACAGCGTCTGTTCCGTTATGGACGGCATCTGTCATATATTTTTGCTTTTCAAGTATACCGCAAAGCGCGGCGGAAAGGCTCTTTTCATCCTCCGCAACAAGTATCCTCATATATATCAGCTCCTTAATATATCCGTTTGAATCGTGGAGGTTCTTCGTTTAATTATACCCTACTTTATTATCATGGGCAACCCTTAAAAAATGCTGAAAAAAGTTTTTTAATTTTCTTTAGGATTTTTTAAGGATAAGGATTTATCATTAGGTCAGAAACTCAAAGGAGGCAACATTATGGTATCCGTTTTTGAGAGGACCGAGAAAAAATACATTATAAGCGAACAGCAGGCAAAAAGGCTTTTGGCACTGGCTGAAAACAGACTTTGGCAAGACAGGTTTTTTGAAAGCACAGTTATAAGCCTTTATTTCGACACCGACGACTATCGGGTGATTCGCTCGTCTGCCGAAAAGCCTGTTTATAAAGAAAAGCTTCGGCTCCGCAGCTACAACACACCCGATGATGATTCAACCGTGTTTTTGGAGCTCAAAAAGAAATACAAAAGGATAGTCTACAAACGCAGAGAGCAGATGAAGCTTTGGGAAGCGGATAGGTATATCAACGGTGGCGAAATGCCGAAGGACACTCAGATAATGCGCGAGATCGATCACTTTATCCGCTCGCACACAGGGCTTTGCCCGAAAGTGATGATAGCCTATGACCGCCACGCATACAAGGGCGACGGCGGTTTGCGGCTGACCTTGGACAGGCGGCCGAGATACCGCACCGACAGGCTCGACCTTTCGCTCGGCTCGGACGGCAGACTGCTTTTGGACGAGAACCTGATGATAATGGAAATAAAGGTTGATCAATCGATGCCTGTCTGGCTGGCAGACGCGCTTGATGAACTCAATGTGTTCCCCACATCTTTCTCAAAATACGGAACAGCCTACAAAATTATGATGAATGAAAAAGGAGACGATCTCAGTGCTTGATACATTATTTACACCGATATTTGAATCTACATTTACGGGAACGGACTTTCTTATTTGCACTGCGGCGGCGCTTGCTTTCGGAATTATGTTTGCTCTGACATTTTGCAGAAAAGACGGCAGCAGCCGAAGCTTCAGGCTGACACTGATACTGCTGCCGGCGGCGGTTCAGACAGTGATACTGCTTGTTAACGGCAATGTCGGAACAGGCGTTGCGGTCATGGGTGCGTTCAGCTTGGTACGATTCAGATCTGTGCCGGGAAGCGCAAAAGAAATTGCGGCGATATTCATGGCGATGACAGCGGGCCTTGCCTGCGCCGAGGGATATATCGGAATCGCTTTGATATTCACTGTTATAATGTGCGCCGCGGCATTGATCGCAGGCGCGGTGAAGTTTCCCGAAAAAGAAAGCCCGAAAAAGGAACTTCGGATAACTATTCCCGAATCGCTCAACTATACGGACGCGTTTGACGATGTTTTTGAAAAGTATCTAAAAGAACAGGCTCTTATGAATGTTAAGACCACGAATATGGGCAGTCTTTTCAGGCTGACATACACGGTTGAACTGAAGAATATTTCAAAGCAGAAAGAATTTATCGATGAGCTGAGATGCAGAAACGGAAATCTTGAAATCTCGCTCGGCATGGCAAGCACTGTAAAGGAGGCGCTTTGATATGAAAAAACTGACTGCATTACTGCTGGCTTTTATGCTCGGTATCTCGCTTTGCTCCTGCGGCAATACTTCAAATGTATCTGGCACAGGCGATGAAACGGCTACCGACATTACAACGGCAGGCTCTTCCGATATGTTTACAAACCGCGATCTTGACGCTTCTTATGACGAATCCACAGCCGAAAAGATCACTCTTTCCGACAGAGTGATGAAGATCGCAAAAACCGGAACATACATCATAAGCGGAAGCTGCACCGACGGCACGATAGAAATAGACGCCGCCGATACCGACAAGATACAGCTTGTTTTGAAAAACGCGACTCTTGCGAGCAAAAGCTGTGCACTTCTTATTAAAAACGCCGACAAGGTGTTTATAACGCCGGCAGACGGCACGACAAACAGCATTTCGGACGGCGGCTCTTACACGCTCACCGAGGGCGATGCATCGGTTGATGCGGCGATATTCTCAAAATGCGATCTCACGATCAACGGCAGCGGTACGCTGAGCGTAAACGGCAACTACAAGCACGGGATCGTATCGAAGGACGATCTTGTTATAACAGGCGGCACGATCGCTGTGACATCCGCATCCTGCGGAATTGAGGGCAAGGACAGCGTTCGCATAACAAAGGCGAATATTACCGTTAAGTCCGGCACGGACGGTATTCGTTCGACCAATGAAGAGGATGAGTCGAAAGGCTTTATCTACATTGAGAGCGGCAGTGTCGGCATTGTTTCCTCGAATGACGGTATGCAGGCAGAAAGCACGATAACGCTAAAGGACGGTACATTCAACATCACCGCCGGCGGCGGAGCGTCGAACGCACAAAAGAAGGTAGAGGCGGCTCCAGGCGCTCAGCAAAACAGCATAGCGACATCCGATACCGACAGTACAAAAGGCATTAAATGTGCGGGCAACATCGTGATAAGCGGCGGCACATACACCGTTGATTCGGCGGACGACGCTATTCATTCAAACAGCGAGATCGGCATTACAGGCGGCAGCTTTACGCTCAAGACAGGCGACGACGGCATTCATGCGGACAATGTTCTGAAAGTGAGCGGAGGCGAACTGACGGTTTCTCAAAGCTATGAGGGACTTGAGGCCGGCGTGATCTATATTTCGGGCGGCAACATCAACATCACAGCGAGTGACGACGGGCTGAATGCGGCGGGCGGTTCGGATTCGTCCAACGAAAGCGGCCCGGGCGGCGGAGATCCCTTTGCATCAGACAGCTCGAAGAAGCTCTGCATTTCCGGCGGCAAGCTTATTGTCAATGCGAACGGCGACGGACTTGACTCTAACGGCACTATTGAGATAAGAGGCGGTATCACACTTGTGAGCGGTCCGACAAATGACGGCAACGGCGCTCTCGACTACGGTTCAAGCGCAAAGATCACCGGCGGTGTCGTTATCGCGGCAGGTTCGAGCGGAATGGCTGAAACATTCACCGAATCGACTCAGGGTGTTATCATGACCGATGTTACATCGCAAAACGCAAATTCATCGATCGCACTTTGCGATGAGGACGGCAATGTGATACTTTCGTACACTCCCCCGAAAAAGTATACAAACATTATACTGAGCGCACCGACGATAAAAAACGGCGGCAGTTACAAAATTATTTGCGGCGGCACAGTATCAGGTGCTGACAAAAACGGATATGCCGAGTCGGGCACGGTCAGCGGCGGTTCGTCTGTTGCAACGATCTCAATGAGTTCGCTGAACTACAAGTCGGGCGGACAGAGTTCGATGGGCGGCGGTCAGCCGAACGGACAGGGAGGCTCCGGCGCTATGGGAGGCGGTCGGCCGAACGATCAGGGCGGCAATCGACCGAACGGAAAGCCGAATGCTTAAGCACACAAAAGACGGCTCACTTTTAAGTGAGCCGTCTTTTATTTATTGCCTTTTATCCTATCCATATAGCCTTTGTATGCCTGCTCGGTTTTATTATCACCGAAAACATAGTATTTTTTATTTTTTATTTCATCGGGCAGATACTGCTGATATGTATAATGGTTCGGAAAATCATGCGGATATTTATAGAATTGTCCGGGGTTTTCATTGTCCGCCCCGTCGCAATGCTTATTCTGCAGAGTTCGCGGTATTGCGCCCGAAATTCCGTTTTTGATATCTGACATAGCGGCGTTTATCGCGTTATAAGCCGAATTGGATTTAGGGGAGATAGCGACCATTACAGTCGCGTCCGCAAGCGGGATACGAGCCTCGGGAAGCCCTACCGCCATTGCGATATCGACAGCCGATTTCACTATAGGAATGATATTGGGATTGGCAAGTCCGACATCCTCGCAAGCACACACCATAAGGCGGCGGCAAGCAGAAATAAGGTCGTCCGCCGAGAGCAGCCGTGCGAGATAATGCACCGCCGCATCGGGATCGGAGCCGCGCATAGATTTCTGATATGCCGACATGATGTCATAATGCTCGTCGCCTGTTTTATCGTATTTATTCGCACTCATCTGCGAAACACTGCGTGCGATCTCGCAGGTGATAATTCTGCCGTTTTCATCTCTCTGCGCACCGAGCACACATGCTTCGACAGCGTTCATAGCCTTGCGGACATCGCCTCCGCATCTGGTTGAGATTATTCTGAAAACATCGTCTTCTATTGTCAGCTTATCCTCGCACACCGACTGCATATACTCAAAGCCGCGCTTTACAGCAGGCAGGATATCCTCGCTTGAAACAGGCTTAAATTCAAAAACAGTGCTTCTTGAAAGGATCGCACCGTAGACATAGAAGTACGGATTTTCCGTTGTGGACGCGATAAGGGTTATTGAGCCGTTTTCAATAAATTCAAGCAGTGATTGCTGCTGCTTTTTATTGAGATACTGGATCTCATCGAGATAAAGCAAAACTCCGTTTTGTCCCTCTAGTGTATTTGTTTCGCTGATTATCGCGCGAATGTCCGCTGTTGACGCAGTGGTGCCGTTGAGCTTGTGCATTTTCATTCCCGCACCCGATGCGATTATTCCCGAAAGCGTGGTTTTGCCTACTCCGGGCGGGCCGTAGAATATCATATTCGGCACCTTTCCGCTTTTTATTATATTGAAAAGCGGTTTGTTTTCGCCGAGCAGGTGCTTTTGCCCGACAATTTCGCCGAGAGTTTTCGGGCGAAGTATATCCGCAAGCGGTGCTGACATTTTACGAACATTCCTTTCTTAAAACGGTGAGGGGCTTTCATAATGAAAGCCCCGTTTTTATTACTTATAAAGCGGATGCTTCTCACAAATTCCGCCGACCGTGTTTCTGATCTGTTCCTTCTTATTATCAAAGTCGACAATAGCAAGATGGATACATTCTGCAATGATATCCATATCGTCCTCCTTGAGGCCTCTTGAAGTTGCCGCAGGGGTTCCGAGGCGCACGCCGCTTGTGACGAACGGGCTTTCGGGATCATTCGGAATAGCGTTTTTATTTGCAGTGATATAAACATCATCGAGTCTTGCCTGAAGCTCTTTACCTGTGACTCCTGTTCCGATAAGGTCGAGCAGCATAAGATGATTTTCCGTGCCGCCGGAAACGAGCTTATGTCCGCGGGAGATCAGGCCGTTTGCAAGAGCCTTTGCGTTGAGAATGATCTGCTGCTGATACTTCTTGAAGTCATCTGTGAGCGCTTCGCCGAAGCAGACCGCCTTTGCGGCAATTATATGCATAAGCGGGCCGCCCTGCGTTCCGGGGAACACGCCCTTATTGATCTGCTTGCCGAGCTCCTCTTTGCAAAGGATAAGACCGCCGCGCGGGCCTCTGAGCGTTTTATGAGTTGTTGTTGTGACAATGTCGGCATACTCGACAGGGTTCGGATGAAGACCTGCCGCGACAAGACCTGCGATATGAGCCATATCGACCATAAAAAGTGCGCCAACGCTCTTTGCGATCTTACCGATACGCTCGAAATCGATAATTCTCGGATATGCCGACGCTCCTGCTACGATCATTTTAGGCTGACATTCTTTTGCAATACGCTCCATTTCATCATAATCGATAAATCCGTCGTCATTGACACCATAGGGCACGAAGTTGTAGATAGCGCCGGACATATTGACAGGCGAGCCATGGGTAAGGTGGCCGCCATGAGCAAGGTTCATACCCATAACAGTGTCGCCGGGTTTGAGCATTGAAAAATAAACCGCCTGATTTGCCTGAGCGCCGGAATGAGGCTGAACGTTGGCAAACTCGGCGCCGAACAGCTCTTTAGCTCTGTCAATCGCGATATTCTCTACAATATCAACACATTCGCAACCGCCGTAGTATCTCTTTCCCGGATAGCCCTCGGCATACTTGTTTGTGAGCACGCTGCCCATAGCCGCCATCACTGCCGGAGAAACGAAGTTCTCCGAAGCGATAAGCTCGATATTTCTCTGCTGACGGTGCAATTCAGCGTTCATCGCCTCGGCAACAATAGGATCGTTTTTAGCGACAAAACCGATAGTGTCCATTAAATCTGCGTACATTTTTAAATTCTTCCTTTCATTTTTGCTTGAAATATGTTATAATTATTTCAAAATATCATAACTACATTATACATGATATTTTTACAATGTGCAATTATTTTTTTAATGTGCACGAAAGAAAGGATCGAAGCAAATGAAAAGGGAGTATTTTAAAGCAGTTTTAGCTGCCATTTTAGCAGTTGCAGCGGCATTTTTGGTTTGCGGCTGCGGCGATCAATCAAGCTCTGCAGTTGCAACAACAAAAGCCGCCGAGGAGATCAGCTCGACAACGACAGAAACCACAACTCAGACAACGACCGAAAAGGAGACGACCTCTTCTACGACAAAGGCAGCCACTCAAAAGCCTAAGACAAATAAGACATCGTCCGGCAACTCGGGCGGCAGCTCGTATTCGGCGGACGCGACCGAGCTTTATCTTAAAAAGTTTTCGTCTGTTCCCTCGAGCGGTACGATAACGGGTGGCAGTGTTTCGGTAGGCCAGAATATTCTTATTAACAACGACTATGCATACGATTTCAGCCAGGACACCGATTTTATCTATTTTTCGGATCTTTCGGGCAGAAAGTTCAATGTTATGTTTGCCGATCTTGATGTTGATCGTTTCACAGGCTATGAATTTAATCTGATGACAAAGGCATTTAAATCGATCTACCCCGATGAATATCTCGGCGTTTGCTCGGGATTCCGTACCTACAAGACTCAAAAGCGCAACTTTGACAATTCTGTTGCAAAGGTCGGCGAAAAAGAGACTTTGAAATGGTATACCAGACCCGGATACAGCGAGCATCACACCGGATATGCTATCGATTTCAACACCGATTCCTACGGCAGCAAAGCATTTACCGGCAAAGGCAATCAGAGCTGGTTCAGGAAAAACTGCCATAAATACGGCTTTATCCACCGCTACACCGCCGCAAAGCAGAGTATCACGGGCATTAACCCTGAGGCGTGGCATTTCAGACAGGTCGGTATTCCGCACGCCGACTATATTATGAAGAACGATATTTGCTATGAAGAGTATATCAGTCTTTTGAAGTCGCACGGATACGACAGTCCGATCAAGGTCACACCCGATGCCGGCGGCACATATTATATTTGGTATCAGGCAGGCAAAAAAGGCACGGGCATCAATGTTTCGGGATATTCAAAATACTATTGCTCGGGCAACAATGTCGACGGTTTTATAATCACAGCTATTAAATAAAAAGGAGAACGGTTCGGTATGGCAAAAGTCACACCTTTTAAAGCACTAAGATTCACTCGTAATGCCGGCGATATAGATAAAGTCGTCTGCCCGCCTTACGATATTATAAGCGAGCCGCAGCGGCAGGCTTATCTCAGGGAAAACAGCAACAACGTGATCAGGCTTGAACTGCCGCGCGACGGTGACGATCCGTATCTCACAGCAAAAGAAACGCTCCTTAAAATGCTTTCAAGCGGTGTTTTAAAAACCGATGATCGTCCTGCGGTATATGTTTATGAAATAGAATTCACTGCAAAAAACAAGCGCAAGAAGATCAGAGGAATTATTGCGAGAGTTGAACTGAGCGAGTTTTCAAAAGGCATTGTTTTGCCGCATGAAGAAACGCTTTCGAAAGCCAAGGCGGACAGATTTGAGCTTATGAAAGCGACCTTCTGCAATTTCTCGCAGATCTATTCTCTTTATTCAGATGAGGATCGAATAACCGACAGACTGATCGACGAAAAGACGGCGAATGTCAAGCCGACGAATGAATTTACCGATAAAGACGGGCTTGTCCACCGGCTTTGGATAATCGACAATGAAGCTGACTGCGCCGAGATCTGCAAAGGATTTGACGACTGCAAACTTTACATCGCGGACGGTCATCACCGCTATGAAACGGCGATAAATTTCAGAAACTATTGCAGGGATAACGGCATCTACGCGCCTGACGCCGACAAGTGCATGATGATGCTGGTTTCGATGCAGAATGAGGGACTTGTCGTTCTGCCGACTCACAGGATCGTGAGAAATCTTCAAAACTTTGATCTTCAAAAGATCGTTTGCGAGTGCGAGCGGTATTTCGACATTCGTGTTATCGACGAATGCGATGTTGAAAAACAGCTTGATACACAATATGAAAACGGTGAGAAATCGTTTGTTTTGTATGCCGACAAGACCTATCGGCTGCTCACGCTTAAAGACAGCGATATTATGAACGAGCTGCTCGGCGGTTCGTCGGACGCATACAAAGGGCTTGATGTTAATGTTTTGCACCTTTTGATACTTGAAAAGCTGTTTTCGATCGACAAAGAAAACATGGCTAATCAGAAAAACCTTACTTACACACGGCATATCTGCGAGGCGGTACACGCTGTTGACAGCGGCGATGCCGACTGCGCTTTTCTGCTTAATCCCACCAAGGTCGAAGAGATCAGAGATGTTGCCGCAGCCGGCGAGAAGATGCCGCAAAAATCGACTTATTTCTATCCGAAACTTATAACAGGCTTGGTGATGAATTCGTTTGCACCGGAGGAATAAGTTTCACAGTACAAACGACAGCAAAAACAGCTCATATAACCGATCATAGATCGAATAAAGCTCTTTAGGGCTCAATGGATTTATTCCCTTTCCTATTTCAAGAGTGAACCCGGGGCGAGAGAACTGCTGAATGAACCAGTCCTTAAAGCCGCCGTAGGAAGCTGTGCCGGAGGGCTTTGCAAGAGCATAATCGCTTGACGCTGCGAACAGCTTTGCGAGCCTGTAGCCGCTTTCCGGGGTATTATCCCCGAACTGCCAATAGATCTCTTCGCCCTGCGAATGAAATGCGAGAGCTTTATTGCAATAGTTTTCGCGGCAGATTCGGGTCAAGACCCGAGTTTCTATCTCGCTTTCCGGATAGTCTCCGCCATAGCGTCTCGGTGACGGGCCTGTTATTCCCTGCGCGCGTTCAAGCTGCTTTAAAAGCTCGAAGCCTGCATCGAAATTATGGTTTATATCGACTCCGTTTACATTGGCGTTCCAATATTTATAATCGGTATCGCCGAGTATTTTTCTGACGCTGCCGGCATACTTCCCTGCGGTATCGGGTCCCGATCGCGAGATCTCATAGCCGTCGGGGTTAACACACGGCACACAAAGTATCGTCTTGCCGAAAAGGGCTGTTCTGGCATTGGTGAGCGAGAAGTTTGAATTGGAGGATAACGCTTCACTCAGCTGCTCTAAGAACATTATAAGCACAAGCACGGTGAGCCGTTCGCTGCCGTGAAATCCGCCTGCATACAGCACTTTATTGGAATCAATGCCTATCTGAACAGAATAGATCGGGCGGCCGGCTAATGTTCTCGCTTGCTCCCTGAGCTTGAAAAAATCATATTTTACCGATAGCATTTTGAGATATGCTTCAAGCTCTTCATATGAGTATTCGCGCTGTTCTATCATTTTAAAATCGATCCTTTCGGGAGGTAATTTATATGGATCTTACGGAAAAGACCCTCGATAAACGATATGCTTATGAGGGTAGGATTATCAATCTGAGGGTGGACAAAGCACAACTGCCCGACGGAAGGAAAGTCTCGCGGGAGGTGGTTGAACATCCGGGCGGAGTTTGCGTTTTGCCGCTGACAGACGATCATGATGTGCTGATGGTGCGGCAATACCGCTATCCGCATGAGCGGCTGTTTTTAGAAATACCTGCGGGCAAGCTTGAAAAAGGTGAAGATCCTTTTGAATGCGGCAAGCGTGAGCTTTCGGAGGAAACGGGTATGACAGCAAAAAAATATCGCAATCTCGGCAGGCTTGTCCCGACTCCCGCATACTGCGGTGAGATAATTTATATGTATCTTGCGACAGGGCTTACACAAAGCGAGCAGCACCTTGATGACGGCGAGTTTCTGGAGGTTGAGAAATATCCGATCGAAAAGCTTGTTCAAATGGTGCTTGACGGCGAGATCGAAGACGCTAAAACTCAGGCGGCTGTTTTAAAAACCAAATATCTTATCGACCACGATATGATCTGATGATCCGACTCTCCTTTCGGAGAGCCGGATTTTTTTATGAATATCCTTTGCTTTTTTCGGGAAACTAACTAAAAAACAAAGGTGGATTTGCTATGACTTTGAGAATCAGCCGGCGCGGATTTATCCGTGTTGTCAGCTTTTCGACAGCACTTTTGCTGTCGCTTTCGGTGTATGCCGTGTCCTCGTGCATGACGGCAAAACGCTATAAAAACGATCTTCAAAACGATTATTCGGCGGCTTTATCGGAGCTGACCGAATGCTTATCGGCGATCAACTTAAATCTGCAAAAGCAGATCTACGCTTCAACGCCGACACAGCTCTCTATGCTTTCAAGCAAGTTGTCCAAACAGGCAGGCGACGCAAAAAGTGCGGTTTCGCGGCTTCCGCTTCCGAGTTCGGGATCTTCGGGAATCTATCGTTTTTTATCGCAGGTGGGCGAATACTCTTTATCGCTTGCTTCCAAAGCCGCCGCGGGCGGCAGTCTCACCGAAAAAGAACGGCTTAATTTGAATAAGCTGAGCCAATATGCGAACTCGCTTTCGGGAAAAGTTGATACGCTCAACGCAGCTCTTGACGGCTCTGCGATGTGGGATGGCGAGATAGAGTATGCGCTGAGCGGACTCGATGATGAAAACACCTCGCAGATCGCCGCGGCAGCAGAGGACATTGCGCAGACTGTAACTGATTATCCGACTTTGATCTACGACGGTCCGTTTTCCGATCATATTGACCGCAAGACACCTGCATACACCGCCGATAAGCTGACTGTGAGCCGTGACAGTGCAAGGACAATGGCGGCAAAATATCTCGACTGCGAAATAGGAGATCTCATTTACAACGGTGATGAAAACAGCGTTACGGCGGCATATACATTTGAGTGTGACGACCGTGTTTGCGCTGTGACAAAAGAAGGCGGAGCACTGCTATATATCTCATCGGGCAGGCGGACGGAAAATGCGAAATTCAATGAACAGGACGCTGTTAAGACGGCTTCAAAATATCTTTCTCAGAAGTTGGGACTTGAATTCAAGGAAAGCTATTATATGATAGAAAACGGTGTGTGCACAATCAATTTTGCCTGTGTTCAAAACGGGATCGTTTGCTACAACGATCTTATAAAAGTCGGGGTGGCGCTCGATAACGGCAGGATAGAGGAAGTTGAGGCGAGAGGATTTATTATGAATCACCACGCGCGGAAAACACAGGATGCAAAGTACACCGCCGACCGCGCTAAAAGCGTTGTCAGCAATGAGCTTGCGGTAAAGTCGGCGATGCTGTGTCTTATAGATATGAACGGCACAGATGAGAAACTTTGCTATGAATTCACCTGCTCCGGAAAAAACGGCGATGATGTTTTGGTTTATGTCAATGCAAACACACTTAAAGAGGAGAATATTCTTATTCTTCAGCACATGGACGGCGGTACGCTTACACGATAAAAAAGAGGGGCAAACGCCCCTCTTTGGCAGTTTTTGAATCAGAGCGAAAAGGCAAGTTTGAGACATTTGCAGAATCATTCGACCCGAAATTATACCGTTTGACATTTGGCTACGAGCGTGTTATAATTGTTACAAATAAGTAATCATTTAAGGATTGAGAAATATGAGGATTTTAAAGATTTTATCGGCGGCAACCGCTGCCGCAATCATTTCCGCAGTGATTCCCTTCTCAGCTTACGCCGTTTCAAACGAACAGTATATATATAATTTTCTGACTACAAAGATCGGATTTAACACGGCTGCCGCGTGCGGCGTGCTTGCGAATATTGAGAAAGAATCCAATTTCAATCCCGATCTGAAAGAATACGGCTACACATGGGACGAGGGCTGCGGCTACGGTATCTGCCAATGGACAAATTATCCGAGAGCCTCAGGCAAAGGCAACCGCACCGATCTTGTTAACTGGTGCAACAGTAATGGTTATAATTACAAATCGCTTGAAGGGCAGCTTCAGTTTTTAAAATATCATCTGAGCACAAGCTATCATTACAACCGTGTCACAAAGAAGCTGCTCCAGCTGCCCAACACATCTGACGGAACTTATCAGGCGGGTTACATATGGTGCTATTACTATGAGATACCGGCCGGTTACAACACGGGTGTCTCGGAGGCTCGCGGAAACTATGCGGTCAACAACTACTGGTATAAGTACAGCGGGCAGTCAAGACCCACAGGGCAATACAAAGTGACTGCCGACCCTTATCTTAATATCCGCAAAGAGCCGAATACCTCTTCGTCTGTTATAGGAAAGGTTTATCTTAACACCGTTGTCACTGTGACACAAATCTCGAATAACTGGGCTAAAATCACATACAACGGCGTTACAGGTTGGTGCAGCATGGGATATATGACGCTTGTGCAGGCGGCAACAACCACGACCACGACAAAGAAAACCACGACCACGACCACAACAAAGAAAACTACAACCACAACAACCACAACAACCACAACAACGACAAAGGCAACTACCGCCACAACAACGACAACAACTGCTGCGACACCTGTTCTGTCGGGCGATGTCAATTCAAACGGTATTGTCAATCTTGCTGATGCCAGGCTGTTGATCAAATATATTGCAAGCGGAGAACTGCCGTTTGGGGCAAATCTTAAGAACTGCGATGTAGACCTGGACGGTGTTGTGACACTTGCCGATGCAAGACAACTTATTATGATTATTGCCAGCAACGAAGGAGACTTGATACTGACTGTTTGATATTTTTAAAAAACATTTAAAAAGTGCTTGATTTTTCAGTGTGAACATGATATAATATATAAGCTTTTGATTTCACCGAACCTATTCGGCTGGGGTCAATGCGCGGGCTTACGCCCACACATTGAAGCGGGCGGTCCTCTGTGCAATGTTGCGCACGAACGCTTGAAATATTAAATAGGAGGACAATGAAATGGACATGGTCAAAAATCTGACTCAGGGTCAGCTCAAGGAGAACGCTCCTGAAGTTACCGTAGGCGCTACCGTTAAGGTATACGTTAAGATCCGCGAGGGTGAGAAATCCAGAATCCAGCTTTTCGAGGGCACGATCATTGCTGTCAACGGAACAGGAATTGCTAAGACTTTCACTGTAAGAAAAATCGCTTACGGCGTTGGTATTGAAAGAGTTTTCCCCGTTCACTCGCCTAATGTTGAAAAGGTTGAGGTAGTCAGTTACGGTAAGGCTCGCAGAAGCAAGCTCTATTATCTGCGCGATCGCGTCGGTAAGGCTGCTAAGCTTAAGCAGAAGCTGTAAATCAAAACAAAAACAAGCTGTATCTATTGCGGATACAGCTTGTTTTTTATTATGAAAAAAGCCCCCTATAAAAGGGGCCGCCGGCCGATGGCAGGGAAGCTTCATCGACCGGCAGAAGGGAAATATATAGATGTAACAAGACAGCAAATCAATTATGGTAGGACTTTATCCTTACCGTGATTTCATTATAGCATACTGCTTTTTTATTTGCAAATGCATTTTTTGCAATCCTGATATGTTTTTACAGCATATCATATGTTGGTAACACGAATCGCGTCGGTAATCGTCTTTTCCATTGCGAGCCTGCCGTATTTATCGACATCAGCCTTATTCTTATCGCCGTGTGTGAGGCAGCCTGCGCCGCCGATACAGCCGCCTGTGCAAGCCATGCCCTCGATAAAGTTGGAAGCCGATCTGCCCTTAGACGCTTTCAAAAGCTCAATCCTGCAAGCGGCAATACCGTCACACGATACGGGCTTGAGCTCGAAATCATCGATTCCCTGCTCTTTGAGCGCCTGGGCGACAGCATCGGAAAGACCGCCGCTGCGGGCAAAAATTCTGCCGTAGTACGAAGCGTTATCAAGTGCGGTTTCAGAAAGCTCGGTGAGATCCATATCTCTGCTGTCAAACAGCGCCTGAAGCTCCTCAAAGGTTATAACACTATCGATATACTTTGAGACCTCGGGCTTCTGGAATTCCATTTTCTTTGCCGTACACGGACCGATGAAAACGATCTTTGAATTCGGAGTTGTTTCCTTGATATATTTCGCGATCATTGCCATAGGCGAAAGATTATGCGAGATCTTATCATTGAGCTCGGGGAAGCTCTTGTGGATATAGTCCACAAATGCAGGGCAGCAGGAGCTTGTGAGGAAGCCTTTTTCCGCAAGCTCGCGAGATTCTGAATAAGCGACCATATCTGCTCCGAGAGCTGCCTCGACGACATGGTAAAAACCGAGCTGTTTAATACCCTCGATGACCTGACCGAGCTTTGCATAGATGAACTGACTCGAAATACTCGGAGCGACAACGGCATAAAGCTTATATTTTTTATTATCCTCGCTGCCCTTTATAAGGTCGATAACATCGAGAATGAATGACTTATCGGTGAGCGCACCCCACGGGCACTGATAAACGCAGGCGCCGCAGGAAATACACTTATCATTATCGATTTTAGCCGCGCCGTCCTCAGCCATTGAGATAGCGTTTATCTTGCAGGCGGACTCGCACGGACGCATACGGTTTGCGATAGCGGAATACGGGCAGACAGCCGCGCATCTGCCGCAGTTTACGCATTTCGATTTATCGATATGTGCTTTCTGATGTTCATCAAAACTGATAGCATCTCTCGGGCAAACATCCTCGCAGCGGTGAGCAAGACAGCCGCGGCACGAATCTGTGACTGTGTATCCGCCGGCGGGACATTCATCGCAAGCGATATCGATTACTTCAATGACATTCGGGTTTTTCTTATCTCCGCCCATTGCTATTTTGATACGCTCGGAGAGAATTGCACGTTCTTTATAAACGCAGCAACGCATGGTCGATTCCTTGCCGGGGATCAGCTCTTTCGGAATGTCTACAATAGACTCCTTGAGATCGCCGTTCCAGTGGTGTCTGGCAACCTCTCTTAGCACCTTATATTTTAGATGCTGTACCTTTGTGTCAAATTTTCTCATAAATTTTCCTCCTAAAAACGATCAAAAATAGCTGACCTTGATTCGTTTGCCCATCTTTTTAAGGCACTCGGTGAGTTCTTCGACCAAGCGCATTTTGATATTGAAGTTTATCGGCAGATCGGGGTTTTGATGAGCGGGGTTGATGGCTCTGCCGACAAAGAAGTTAATATCGGTTGCTTCTTCAAACAACATCCTTGCGATTTTTGAAGCACCGTCCTGCGAGGTACTCCACTTCTCATAAAGATTGTTATCCGCAAGATAGTTCTTTGCATATTCAAGCACGCGGTTGATAGTTATAACACCTTCTGTTACAAGGTCTGCACCTTCAAGCTCCGCGATAGGCGGAATGACGGGATCGGCAAACTGCAAAGTCGGCTTCAGCGGCTTTTTAAGAAAGTCCGCCGCAATAGTTGAAGTCGAACCGCCGCAGATGATATGCTTGCCCTGCTTTCCGAAAAACAGCGACATCATTTTATGGCAGTCGTCGCGATTGGACGGAGGCCCGATGATAAGGTTCATCGGCTCTCTGCGGCGAATGCGGACGGTTACTACCGTTGCATCGTCGCCCGGTTTGCCGTCATACAGGCGGTCGCACTCATCGAGCAGAATAGCTGTCAGCGTTTTGGCGGTGAAGCCTATGCCGCTGAAAGTTTCGAGAAAGGAAACAATGTCTTCCCTTTTCCAGCCGAAATTATAAATATTTCCGACTCCGGCATGTTCAACGCCGTCCGAAAAAGCGATAAATGTATCGTTTTCCTGAATATAAAGCTCGCTTCTTGTTATTTTTTTGCCCTCGATATATGTAGCGGTCGAGGGCAGATCGCAATACTTACCGTCCCTGAACAGCACGACGTTCGGGCTGTCGTACTGGATTATCTCAGCTTTGCGGTTTTTAACAATGCGGATAACGGTGAATGTGGAATATGCCACATGGCGCACCGAGCAGACAGGAAGCGTCTGCACTATGGTTGCAACGGCATCCTCCAGCTTTAAGCCTGACGCGAGCATTGTGGACAATATCTTGGATGTCAGTGTTGAGAGAATACACGCTTTAACACCGCTTCCGAGTCCGTCGGCAAGCACGATGACGGTTGAATTATCATCCTGCGGGACGACCTCGACATGGTCGCCGCAAAGCTGTTCACCCTCATGGTTTATGCTCATATAGCCAATGTCGGCGCAAAGATCATTCATCATGCTCATGCGGCATAGACTCCTTTAACTTTGTAAGCGCGATCTTGGTCTCGGCGGCGGTTTCTCCGAGCAGAGACGCGATCTCCTGAACGATACGCATCTGCTTATCAACGACCTTATCGGCAACCTGTGCTGTTTGTGCAGCAAGCTGTTCCTTACGCTTTTTCTCATCTTCTTCCTCGGTTACATCACGGAGAATAGAGATCAGAATATGCGATGAACGGTCACAGATAATAGTCTGCTCGAAATATTTTTTATATTCGGCATAATAATCGCGCTTTTCGTTTATGCCGATGCCGGTCTCGATAGCGTCCAAAAACGGGGTCGGATCAAGTATTCTGATGACCTGATCGCCGAGGACATCCGACTGCGTTGCAATATGAAGCATTTTCATTGCCGCGCGGTTGACTTGCTGAACCTCAAGGTCTTCATTAACAACGATAATACCGTTAGGTGTGTTGTTGAGGATATTATTCGAGAAGCGCTCGGATTTCTCCATGAGGTAAGGCAGGCACATGCTGATGTCCGCTTTGCCGCGGCAGACGGCGATCGCCTTGTCGCGGCAGGAATCATAACCGCACGAGCCGCAATTCAAGCAGTCCTCCGGCTTATTCTTGCCCATTTTCTTAAGAGCTTCATTTATCTCCGCTTCGCTCGGCATGACCTGCGGACAGCCGATATAAGAACGGTATTTTCTGAGGGTTTCGGGGGCGACCTCAGCGACATCGAAATCCTCATTTCCGGCATAATCGGTTATTTCTTTATAATGTCTCACCGGCGAATTACGGTATTTCTCCATGACAGGGCCGCCGATACAGCTTCCCGCGCAAGCCGACATTTCGATAAAGCAATGGTGAACACTGCCCGACTTTATATCTTCAAGCGCGGATTTGCAGTTTTCAACACCGTCAACCGCGAGATATGTATACGATTTTTCGCTGCAATTCATTGTTTTGAGAATTCCGCCGACTGTGGGGAAAAGTCTCGCTTTGGACTGCTCACTGCTGTCCGGCACGCTATCGACGGTTATACCGGCTTCCCTGAGCATTGTGGCAAGCTCTTTGAAGGTGATAACAGCATCGACAACGCCGTTGTCGGCTTCGTCCTTCTTGGAGAGGCACGGACCGATGAAAACTGTTTTCGCATCGGGATAGCGGCGCTTGATGTCGAGGCAATGTGCCTGCATAGGCGATACTACCGGAGCAAGATATTCCGCAAGCTCTGGATAGTATTTACCGATAAGCAGATTAACCGAATGACAGCAGGAAGAGATGATTATATCCTGAGTGCCCTCGGATAAAATGCGATCATACTCACGCTTAACGAGAGTTGCACCGATCGCAGTCTCTTCGACATCGGCAAAGCCGAGCTTTTTAAGAGCAACTGTCAGCGAATCGATACCGCTGCCCTCGAAATATGCGATAAACGACGGTGCAACACTTGCGATGACGGGTTTATCTCCAGAAAGCAGGACATTGACAATACCGATCTCATCCACGATCTCCTTGGCATTCTGCGGGCAAACGACAAAGCACTGGCCGCACAGGATACATTCTTCCGGAACAATATGCGCCTGATTGCCCGAAAACTTAATCGATTTGACGGGACAATGACGAATACATTTATAGCAATTTTTACAGTTGGACTTTTTAAGCTTTAAAAACTCAGCCATAAAGTCACTCCTTTCTTGAGTGGAAAAAACGGCGCAGTTAAACAAAGGGCAGCCCGCGGCCGCCCTTTGCAATAAGCTTTAATTAACTGCCGGAAGGATCTCTTTTTCAAAAAACTCCTGAACAGTCTCGGGAGATACCGAAAATTCCTTATCATCGATCGTGACATTAACGCCGGTCTGACATTTGCCCATGCAAAATGTTCCCGAAAGTTCAACCTTATCTTTCAAATCATTATCTGCGATAAGATTCTGAAGCTGTTCGACTACCTGGCGCGAACCTTTAAGATGGCAGGAGCTTCCGATACAAATAGTTACTTTCATTGCCTATGTTCCTTTCCCTTTTTTATTATACACGACGGTGTCCGCGTGCGGCAATAAACCGAACGCGGGCACCGATCTTTATTATTCGTAATCTACGACATTAACCCAACGAAGCAGGAATTCTCTCTCGTTTTCATTGCCCTTGACCGACTGCGAAGCAGCTACGATAGGCATCCATTTCTGGACATACTGCTTTGCAGTATCGCTCTTCTTGCAGAACAGATCAAGATAATCATCAGCGAGTTTCTTGTCGCCCGAGAGGCAGAACAGAAGATATGTTCTTGCAACATCGGCGGACGCATTTCCCTGTGTTGCGTGCGACCAGTCGATGATGTACGGAACGCCCTCTTCATTGATGATAATGTTTGAGGGGTTGAAGTCGCCGTGGCAGACCTTCTTATGCTTCGGCATACCCTCAAGGCGGGTGTGCAGTTCATAACGGGTCGTAGCGTCAAGATCGGTTTCGCTGATCTTGCGGTTCATCTTGTCCTTCAGCTTGTTAAGAAGCGGAGCTGTGCGGGAATGAACATCCATCTGAAGATCAACAAACAGATTAAGATACTCATCTCTCTTTTCGGGGTTTTCAGCCATGAGCTGAGCGAGTGTCTTACCTCTGATGAACTCAGAGCGGATAGCCCATTTACCGTCGATCTTCATGACTTCGAGGATCTTCGGGATATTAAGACCGGTTTCCTCAACACGAGCCTGGTTAAGTGCTTCGTTGAGAACATCGGCTTTTGAAAAATCTTCATCAAAAACCTTGATGACTGTTTCGCCGTCACGGTAGATCGTTTTCGAGGTTCTTACCGCAATGACCTTATCTGCCTGAATACTCATTTATATAGCCCTCCTTATTTGCCGTAGTAAGCGTTGAGATACATCTGCTTGATCTCGCTCATCAGCGGGTATCTCGGGTTTGCGCCCGTGCACTGATCGTCAAACGCCTGCTCTGTCATATCGTCAAGTCTGTCAAGGAAGTCCTTCTCATCGATACCGTAATCCTTGATAGTCTTTTTGATTCCGACTCTTTCCTTGAGGTCATCGATCGCCTTGATAAGGTTCTCGAGCTTCTCGCTGTCGTTCTTGCCCTTGATACCGAGATAATCGGCAACTTCGGCATATCTGGCTAAGGTATGCGGATGATCGTACTGCGGGAATGTACCCATCTTAGCAGGAACTTCCTCTGCATTGAAACGCAGAACTTCATCTATCATAAGTGCATTTGCAATACCGTGAGGCAGGTGGTGGAACGCACCGAGCTTATGAGCCATGGAGTGGCAGACGCCGAGGAATGCATTTGCAAATGCCATACCTGCCATTGTTGCCGCATGAGCCATCTTCTCACGCGCTACCGGATCGTTCGGGCCGTTGTCATAAGCTCTCGGAAGATACTCGAAGATGACCTTGAGTGAACGCAGAGCCAGACCGTCTGTGAAGTCTGTTGCCATCATGGAAGCGTAAGCTTCAAGAGCATGAGTTACAGCATCGATACCGGAAGCGGAGGTGAGTCCCTTAGGAGCGGTCATGTGCATATCCGCATCGATGATAGCCATGTTCGGGAGCAGCTCATAGTCAGCCAGCGGATACTTTGTGCCTGTTGTTTCATCGGTGATAACCGCGAACGGTGTGACCTCAGAACCTGTACCTGCGGATGTCGGAACAGCGATGAAGTATGCTTTCTCGCCCATCTTCGGGAAGGTGTAGACTCTCTTTCTGATATCCATGAAACGCATAGCCATATCAAGGAAGTCTGCTTCGGGATGCTCATAGAGAACCCACATGATCTTTGCAGCGTCCATTGCGGAACCGCCGCCGATAGCGATGATTGTGTCCGGCTCAAACGACTTCATCAGCTCTGCGCCTTCTCTTGCGCAAGCGAGCGACGGATCGGGAGCTACATTGTAGAATGTTGTGTGGACAATGCCCATTTCATCGAGCTTATCGGTGATCGGCTTTGTATAGCCGTTTTTGTAAAGGAAGCTATCTGTTACGATAAATGCTTTCTTCTTGCCCATGACATCCTTAAGCTCTGCCAATGCAACCGGCAGGCAGCCTTTCTTCAAATAAACCTTCTCAGGCGCTCTGAACCAAAGCATATTTTCCCTTCTTTCGGCTACTGTTTTGATGTTGATAAGATGCTTTACGCCGACATTCTCGGATACCGAGTTGCCGCCCCACGAACCGCAGCCGAGGGTAAGCGACGGAGCAAGCTTGAAGTTATACAGATCGCCGATACCGCCCTGCGAAGACGGGGTGTTTACAAGAATACGGCAGGTCTTCATCTTTGCCGCAAAACGGTCTATCTTTTCGCGTTCGTTTACAGCGTCGAGGTAGATGCTCGATGTGTGGCCGTAACCACCGTCTGCAACAAGTCTCTCAGCCTTCGCAAAAGCATCGTCGATCGTTTTAGCCTTATACATTGCGAGGACCGGAGAAAGCTTCTCATGTGCAAATTCTTCGGAAAGCTCAACGCTCTCGACTTCACCGATGAGAATCTTTGTTGATTCCGGAACAGTAACGCCTGCGAGTGCCGCGATCGTTACAGGTTTCTGGCCAACGATCTTAGCGTTAAGCGAGCCGTTGATAATAATAGTCTTTCTGACTTTCTCTGTTTCATCTGCATTGAGGAAATAGCAGCCTCTGTCGGCAAACTCTTTCTTAACTGCTTTGTAAACTTTATCGAGGACGATAACGCTCTGCTCAGAAGCGCAGATCATACCGTTATCAAATGTTTTTGAATGGATTATCGAGTTTACTGCGAGCTTGATGTCCGCAGTGTCATCGATGATGGCAGGTGTGTTACCTGCGCCGACACCGAGCGCCGGCTTACCGCTCGAATAAGCTGCCTTGACCATGCCGGGGCCGCCTGTTGCGAGGATAATATCTGCCTCTTTCATGATGAGGTTTGTCATATCGAGCGACGGAACATCGATCCAGCCGATAAGGTTTTCAGGTGCACCTGCCGCAACTGCCGCTTCGAGGACCACCTTGGCAGCCTCGATCGTGGACTTCTTTGCTCTCGGGTGCGGGCTGATAATGATACCGTTTCTGGTTTTCAGCGCAATAAGTGTTTTGAAGATAGCGGTCGATGTGGGGTTGGTCGTCGGAATGACTGCTGCGATAACGCCGATCGGCTCTGCGATCTTCATTGTGCCTGCCGACTTATCTTCTTCGATAACACCGCAAGTCTTGGTATTCTTATACGCATTATAGATATACTCCGATGCGTAGTGATTCTTTATGATCTTGTCTTCAACAACGCCCATGCCTGTCTCTTCGACTGCGAGCTTTGCAAGCGGGATTCTCATTTTGTTTGCTGCGATCGCCGCCGCCTGGAAGATCTTATCCACCTGCTCCTGTGTGTAGGTAGAATACTTCTGCTGAGCCGCTTTGACCTCTTTCAGTCTTGCTTCGAGCGCCTCAACGCTGTCAACGATAGGATACTTGGTTTCACTCATTCTTGAATGCCCTCCTTGATTGTCTTGAGTAAAAGGGGTGTTTCCCTTTTTCCTTGTGTTTATTATACTATATCAAAAAAGATATGTAAAATATAAAAAAGATATATCGATATGCTTTTATCGATATGAGGTTATCTTTTTGTATAAATTAGCTCACAGCGAGCGTTTGGTTTTGGTTAATTCGTCAATAAACATATCGTCAAGCTGAGTCAACGTGTGATCCTTTTTGTAAATAAGCACATCTTTATAAACTTTTGCGTTTGCGCGGCACGGAATTTGGACAAGATTGCACTTCTCCAGAATTTCCTTCGGCACCGGCGCTTCCCACATGAAAACATTATTATTGAAGATAAAAAGATCAAGCTGGCTGCCTCGCTCAAATATATTGATATATTTATCAACATTTCTGTTCTCTTCCTCTTTGCGGATTATCGCTTCGGGAACAGACGGAACAAACGGATCGGGCTGCTGGATCTGAAAATAAGGCGCGAGATCCTCCGGATTGATATTATCCCTATTAGCAAGCGGATGATCCTTAGACATCAGAACACTGTGGCGGAACTCAAATATAAGCTCATATTTAAAGTTCTTTTCTTCAAAAAGATCTTTGAAATACTTATCATAAGCCGATGAATAGCGAACGATCGCCATATCATAATCAACATTGAGAATGTTACTGATGGCGCGCATTGCATTTGTTTCTTTGTAATAGATATCGGTCGGAGTATTGCGGTCGAGCCGACCGACAAAGTCGGTGAATGCACGGGAGATGTAATATGTTCTCGGAACGGAAATCTTGAAACCTGTGCTCGTCTTGCGTTCGCCGCGATAAATATCTTCTACCTCTTCGACCTGTGCGATTATTCTTTTGGCATAGGTGAGAAATTCTTCTCCCTGTGCTGTCGGGATAACGCCTTTTGAAGTGCGCTTGAATATTTCGATGCCGAGAGAATCTTCAAGCTCTCTTATAGCTCTCGAAAGATTTGGCTGCCCCATATACAGATTTTCGGCCGCTTTGGTGATAGACGCAGTCTTGGCGACCTCAACCGCATACTTTAAATGAAGCAAATTCATAATAATTCCCTGCCTTTATCAGATTTTTGCGATTCCCCTTTTCAGCTTTCCCCGCCCTCGAGATGTTTAGACAAAATCGCGAGCGATGAAGCCAGATTTTCGTTTTCAACGACGACTCCCGCAGGAACTTTTAAAATTGTGGGGGCAAAGTTCCAAACGGCGCGGATACCGAGCCGAACGAGCGTATCGCACACTTCCTGAGCAGCAGATGCCGGAACTGTTATGATACCCAGCTTTATATTTTCATCTCTGCAGACCTGCTGAAGGTGCGACATGGGAAGCACCCTCATACCGCTCGGAGCGTTCTCGCACGCCTCCGAATCACGGTCAAAAGCCGCAACAATATTCAAGCCGTAGTCGCCGAATCCGCTGTACGACATGAGAGCCTTGCCGAGATTACCCGCTCCGATAAGCACTGATTTGTTTTCGGAACCGCAATCAAGGTATTGCTCGATTTGAACTATAAGATCTTCGACATTATATCCGGTCTTGGGCTTCCCCTTACCCGAGATCGAACCGAGATCTTTTCTGACCTGAACATCGCCGAGTCCGAAAACATCGGCTAATGCTGTTGCAGAGATATTATCGCGGCTGCCGCGCACCGACTTCAGATAATGAAGATACACCGGCAGGCGGCGCAGCGTTTGAACTGAAATTGATTTGTTCTCCATAAAAACACGATCCTTTCACAGAATTGTCCGTGTTATATTGTAACGCATTTTAATATTGCGTGCTATATCGATATTTTGATATCGATATATAAGTATTTATATAATCCGTTACCGCTTATGGCGCAAGCTGCGTTTATATGTATTTATATGGAAAACTATGTGGAAAATATGAAGAACTATACTTTCAGAACTCCGCTTTTGTCGATAACAGACACGACTTCGCGAAGTTTGTCCTCCGGCAGAACCAGCGCGAAACGCACATAACCCTCGCCGTGTTCACCGAACGCACTGCCAGGTGTGCAGACGATGCCCGCCTTTTCCATAAGTTGAACGCAGAACTCTTCGGACGACGAAAAACCGCTCGGTATCGGTGCCCAGACAAACATTGTGCCCTGACTGTTCGGAACATCCCAGCCGACAGAACGAAGTCCGCCGCACAAAGCATCTCTTCTTTTGCGGTATTCCTCGCACTGCTTTTCAACACCGTCAAACGGCTGTTTGAGCGCCTCGATCGCACCGAGCTGGATCGGCAGAAATGTGCCGAAATCATACTGTGTGCGAAGAAGCTTTACGGCGTCAATCAATTCGCGGTTGCCGATCAAAAACGATATTCTCGCGCCTGTTACATTGAAGCTTTTTGAAAGCGAGAAAAATTCCGCTCCCTGCTCCTTTGCACCTTTGAACCTAAGGAATGAGCCGCCTTTTTTACCATCAAAAATAATATCGGAATAAGCGTTATCGTGGATCAGGATGATATCATTCTTTTGGCAGAAATCTATCGCTTTTTCATAAACACTGTCCGGTGCGACACTGCAGACCGGATTATACGGATATGAAATAACCATCATTTTTGTGGCTGCAGCGATATCGGGCGAAATACTGTCGAAATCGGGGAGAAAGCCGTTCTCCCTTTTAAGCGGATAAAACACCGGCTTACCGCCGCCGAGCACCGCGCCCGCTTCAAACACGGGATAACCCGGATCGGGCAGCAGAACGATATCGCCCTCATTGAGGATAGCCATACCGAGATGACCCATACCCTCCTGTGTGCCGTGAACTCCGACGATCTCATCACGTTCGATCGACACGCCGAAGCGGCGTTTATAATAATCGCGGACAGCATCGATCAATTCGGGAATATCGCGCAGAGTATATCCGTAATTATGCGGATCGGCGCTTGCTTTCGATATTGCCTCCGTGACGCTCTTAGGCGCTAAAAAATCAGGTGTGCCGACAGAGAGATCATATATTTTCCGCCCTTTTGCTTCAAGCTCAAGCCGACGCTGATTAAGCGCGGCGAAAATGCCTGTTTTGAAATGAGAGAGCCTTTGGGCGGGGATTATATTCATCTTAAACGCTTCCTCTTTTTTTTAATTAAATACGGCATAAAGCGACACCTTACACCGCTGTTTTCATTTTATCATTACGCGATAAAAAAGTCAATACCGCTTTACGGTATAAACACAACTTATCTTCTGCGTTTTTTCAAAAAAACCGCCGAAATAACATCGACGGTTTTTAATGAACATATTGATGATCAGCCTTGTATTACCTTTGTGAGCTTGATCTTATCGAAAATCGCAACAAGGACATAAGCGAGCACGATTCCTGCGACTGCCTGCACAAGGTTGCCGGGGATACTTGCCGCCGCCGCGAAGCCTTTGCCGAAGATAACGCCTGCCCAGAAGAAATAACCGAGTACCATTATCGCTTCTGCGCTGACTGCCGCGATAATACGCGATACATATTTATTAAGCGGCGTTCTGACAATGAGTGCGCAGACGAGCGCCATCAAAGCCTTGATTATCAAAGTGGCCGGGACATACGACATATAGCCCGAAAACGCATCGGCAAGGCACGAGCCGATTCCTGCTGCGAGAGCGCCGTAGACCGGGCCTAAAAGAAATCCCGAAAGCAGCACGAAGCAGTCACCGATGTTGACATAGCCGCCCATTGGGGACGGGATCTGGACCACCATTGTCGAAACGCAGCAGAGCGCTGCAAGCAATGCCGAAAAAACGAGCTTTTGCAAATTCTTGTTCTTCATAAAAAATCCTTCTTTCACACTCAATAAATAACCTCTTGCAAGTTTGGTTTGAGTATATTATAATATAAATTGATAATATCAAAATAGCCATTTTAATGTTTTTTAATAATACCAGATTGGAGATATTTTATGCTGACTTACGATATGGAATCGAGAGGTGCTCTTTCGATGTATGATTATCTTTACAGATGTATACGCGATGACATTTGCAAAGGAAAGCTGAAGGAAGGCGAAAAGCTGCCGTCAAAGCGCACGCTCGCAGAGCATTTGGGCGTTAGCGTTATAACGATCGAAAACGCCTATGCACAGCTTGCCGCAGAGGGTTATATCTCACCTGTTGAAAAACGCGGTTACTTTATCTGCTTCACTGCGGACGAGTATCACACCGAAACAAATAATGTGAAAGCGGCAGACATAGAACAAAAAAACGATGTAAAACCGTTTGCCGATTTTGTTTCAAACTCGATGAGAGCGGAATATTTTCCGTTTTCGGTTTGGGCGAAGCTTATGCGCCGGGCACTTTCCGAATCGGAGAGCGTTATGCTCAGCGCCGACGGCACAGGGGGATCGATGCTGCTCAGGACAGCGATAGCGGATTATCTTCGCCGATGCAGGGCGATGAGCGTTGAGCCGGAGCAGGTTATTGTAGGCGCGGGAACGGAATACTTATACAATCTGCTTATTCAGCTTCTCGGACGGGATAAGATCTATGCAACAGAGGATCCCGGATATTTGAAAATCTCGCAGATATACAGTCTTTGCGGCGTCGGATGCGAGCGGATAGAAATGGATCGCGACGGCATTTTGCCCGAACGGCTTGACGAATGCGGCGCAAAAGTCGTGCATATTTCGCCCTCGCACCATTATCCGACAGGGACTGTCACACCGGCTAAAAGACGCGGCGAGCTTATTGAATGGGCGGACAAGGCAGACGGATATATTATCGAGGATGATTATGACAGTGAGTTTCGTTTTTCCGGCAGACCTATCGCGACAATGCAGAGCCGCGACAGTTTCGGCAGGGTCATATACATCAACACATTCTCAAAGAGCTTATCTCCGTCGCTTCGTATTTCCTACATGGTTTTGCCGCATAGACTTCTAAATCAATTTTACAAAAAGCTCGGTGTTTATTCGAGCACTGTGCCTGCGATAATGCAGCATACTCTTGCTCAATTTATCAGCGAGGGGTGGTTTGAGAGACATATCAACCGAATGAAAAACCGATATCGAATCTGCCGAGATATTGTTATTTCGGCAATACAAAAAAGCCGATTTGCCGATATTGCGCAGATCGAAGAAGCAGATTCGGGGCTACACTTTATTTTGAAGCTCAACACCGATACTCCCGACAGCGAAATAATAAAAAAGGCAGCGGCAAACGGGATCCGTTTGTCCTGCCTTAATGATCACTCGACAAAGCCGAGAAAGGAATATGAACACCGCCTTATTATCAACTATTCCGGCGTTGATCCGCAGAGGATAGCTGACGCTGTTTCGCGAATGGAAAAGGCGATGCTTTGATATTTTATTTTTCGATAGTTCCGCCGCCGAGCACGGTATCGCCGTCATAGAAAACGACCGCCTGACCCGGTGTTATCGCTCTTGCGGGCTCATAGAAGCTGACCTTGACGCCATCGCCGTCACTGCTGACAAAAGCGCGCTGTGCAGGCCCGTTATATCGGATCTTTGCCATACATTCGATACCCTCCTTCGGCAGTTTATCAAACGCGATCCAATTGAGATCATCGGCAAAAAGCTCGGTTTTGAATGTGTCGGAATTGTTGCCGAGGATAACGCGGTTATTCTTCGGGTCAAGTCCGCAGACAAACATCGGTTTGCCGAAAGTCATGCCTAAGTGCTTACGCTGACCGACGGTATAGTGAATAATGCCGCGGTGTCTGCCGATGACATTGCCGCTTGTGTCCACAAAGTCTCCGGGAGAGCTTTTATAGCCTCTGCTCTCGATGAACGAGGCATAGTCATTGTCCTTGACAAAGCAGATCTCCTGCGAATCGGGTTTATCGAAAACAGGGATACCGAGAGCCTGCGCTTTTTCTCTGACCTCGGGTTTTTCCATTGTGCCTATCGGCAAAAGAAGATGAGATAACTGACGCTGAGTTAAAGTGTAGAGCGCATAGGTCTGATCCTTTTTATCGGTGACGGAGCGGCGCAGAAGATATCTGCCGTTTTCATTGGCGACTATACCGTAGTGACCGGTTGCGATATAGTCAAATCCGAGCACCAGTGCTCTGCGCAGGAATTCCTCGAACTTCACTGTTCGGTTGCACATGACGCAGGGGTTTGGTGTTCTGCCTCTAGTGTATTCCGAAACAAAAGGAGTGATAACATTCTGCTCGAAATTCTCTTTGAAATTCAGAACATGATATCTGATACCGAGCCGATTGGCGACTGCGCGGGCATCGTCCACCGCAGAAAGTGAACAGCATCCGCGGGTTATTTTCTCTTCTTCATCGGAAATATCGGGCCATATCTGCATGGTCGCGCCTTCGACATCATAGCCCGCTTCAAGCAGCATTGCCGCCGCGACCGATGAATCGACGCCGCCGCTCATTGCCACCAAAACTCTCTTTTTCTCCATTGTCACCAACCCTGAGCTTTTTTAATGAAATATTAGCATACTTTCGGTATTGTGTCAAGCAAGCGAAACTAAGAGGTGAAAAAATTTTTATAAGGACAGGTTGAAACAGATGTTGGAAAGGTTCGGTGTAAAGAAATATGAACCCAACATTTTGAATATCACTTACGAAGACTAAACGATTTTGGAGTGGTGTAGAGATGAAAATATTAAGAGTTAAATTTCTCTTTGTAAAATTTAATCATCAACCGCTTTTCTGAGAGCGTGAGTACGGCTGAGTTGTTTATTTAGCCGTTTGTGCGCCGGACGATAATATATCAGAGCAATGATCATCATAAGCGCGGTAACGCCGAGGCTGACGGGATATGCAGTCATTATTGCTGAGAAAGTGCAGATGTGCGGGAAAACCGCTTTTATCCAGACAATGCGAAGACCGCAGACACCAACCGTTGCTATTATCGCAGGCACAAGTGAAATGCCGAATCCGCGAAGATATCCCGACATAACATCATAAAGCATTGTGAATGTGTATGATGCGAAGACAAATATAAGTCTTACATAACCGATTTCGATGACCTGCGAGTTGTTATTGAACACCGAAAGCAGGAACCTGCCCGTGGTCAGAACAAGCCCGACAGCCGCAGCGGTCGCGACAGCATCCTCGATCAGGCAGAGTACCAGTGTTTTACGGCAGCGATCGAGCTTGCCCGCACCGTAGTTTTGCCCGACAAAGGTCGTGCATGCCTGGCTGAACGAATTATGTACATAGTAGGCTATCGTTTCAATATTGGCAGCCGCACTCGACGCCGCCATGACAATTTTACCGAGACTGTTTATTGCAGACTGGATAACGATATTTGATACAGAAAACATCGCGGACTGAACACCGGCAGGAAAACCTATTTTCATTATTTTCTTAAAGCTGTGCTTATCTATGCGAAGCTTTCGCATATCGACATGAATAGCTTTATCGGTCGTTTTCAACCTTACAAACAGTATAGCCGCACTGACGATATTTGATATGACAGTAGCCACTGCAACACCGTCTACCGTCATTTTGAAAACTATAACAAAAAACAGATTAAGAATAACATTTAAAACGCCCGACAGTGCTAAAGCAATGAGCGGCATTTTAGTATCACCGACGCTTCGGAAAACAGCCGCTTCAAAGTTATACAGCAATATGACCGGCATGCCTAAAAGATAAATCCGCAAATAAACAAGTGCAAGAGGAAAAACATCATCCGGCACTCTAAGCGATCTTAGCGCTACATCTGCAACAATCTCGCCTAAAACCGCAACCGCAATGCCGCCGATGACCGCTGTTACGATAGCTGTGTGCACCGCTTTTTCGACCGCTTTTCTATCACCTCTGCCTATCGCATTCGCAATAACCACATTAGCACCGAGTGCTATTCCTATAAAAAGATTTAAAACGAGGTTGATAACAGAAGCATTTGCTCCGACCGCAGCAACCGCAGCGGTCTTATCGGACGACGCGAAGTTGCCGACAACCGCAACATCCGAAGCATTGAAAAGCTGTTCAAGTATTGCCGTCGCGGCGATAGGAAGTGCAAATTTAGGCAATTTGCTCCAGATAGGGCCGTTAAGCATATCGATTTTTTTATTCCCGGCCTTAGAACTCATTTTCTAACCATCTTCTTTTCTTCAATTGATCTTACAACTCTAATTCATCGGCGATAAAACATCATATATTCATAGAAAACTAATAACCGCCTTGATTATAATATCACCTGAATCCTATTTGTCAAGAGGGATTTTGATGTTTTTATTTTATCAAAGAAAAGCCGCCGGCAAAATGCCGACGGCTTTAAACGATGTTCAGAACAGTCTGTTTTCGGCGGGTTCAAAGAACACGCGGTTTTTCATGACAAATTCTCTTATGGCAGCAAGATAGTATATCGAGCCGACAACACCTATCAAGCCGCCGAATATGAAATTATAAATCAATGTTATAATCGGCATTACAAGCGGTTCGATCCTTTTTATCACTTCGGACTGATCGGTGAGAACTGTTTTACTGTATGATATATCGCGGGCGGCAGATACTATGTTCAGTACACCGACAACGAGCAAAAACCAATTAAGCCACAATCCGAAAATGATCTGCAAAACGCCGATTATTATCCAGATTATGCCGTTCACATTCAGCCTTTGCGACAGCGTTTCTATAACTGCCGCGCGCTGAAGCCGAAAAAGATGATCGATCGTTATCGCAGTATATCAATTTGATTTTAAAAGATCATCTTAAAAAGATCGAACAGTAAAAGAGCAATGGCAAACAGCCATTGCTCTTTTGTTTATACAGACAAAATATTCACAGCATTTTTATATGCTATCAGGTCTTTTTCATCATCTGTCAGAGGCAGGCGCGAGAATATTTCCACCTGTGTTTTCGGATCCCAAAGCGGAAAATCCGTGCCGAACAAAACCCGCTCGGCACCGTAACGCCGAATATAGCTGACAAGCGTTTTTTCATCGAGCGGCGGACAACAGCTAGACATATCGACAAAGCACCGCTCGCCCGACAGCGTTTCGACTGCCTCGGAAAAACACGACCAGCCGCCGAGATGGGCGGCGATAACAGTCAGTTTCGGAAACTCACGGATGATACGCTTTATCTTATCGGGACTTGAATTTTTGAGAGTTATATCTCCGCAGTGGATGAGCACGGGATATTTACCCGAAATCGCATCGTACACGGGAAAAAGCCGAGGATCATCGGCATCGAAGCCCTGAGTGTCGGGGTGGAACTTCAAACCCTTGAGTCCGAGCACGCTAAAACGCTCAAGCTCTGCTAAAGGGTCGCTCATTTCGGCATGGAGCGTACCGAAGCCGATAAACTCGCTGTGGTCTGCAACCGCGTGCGATGTGAAATCGTTTACACTATGTACAAGCGACGGGCGCACAGCGACCGGCAGAAGCACGAATTTATCGATCCCTGCCGATCTGCCCTCGCGCAGGAGCGACTCGGCTGTTCCGCTGAGATCGGTGCTCAGTCCGTAGAACTCGCATATACTGTCGGTCGCTTTCTGCGCTATTGCGTCGGGATAGATATGGGTGTGAAAATCGATTATCATTTTGCTTTACAGCACCTTATAGCCCTGCTCTTCTACTGCCGATTTAAGAACAGCGTCCGATACATCCTTTTCGAGTGTAACAACGGCTGTGCCTTTTTCATGGCTTACATCCGCCGATGAAACGCCGTCGATCGCTTCGAGAGTCTGCTTTACTCTTGCTTCGCAGTGGCCGCACATCATGCCTTCGATATTAAGTGTTTTTTCCATAAGTTTTTTCTCCTTTTTTGAATGGTGTTTTATTTTTCGGTCGTGACGGGACGAATGCAGCTTAAATAAGTTGAGCCGCAATGCGTTTGTCACCACGCAAAAGCTGGATAAGCTCATAGCGGCGGCACCGAACATGGGACTCATCTGCCAGCCGAGCAGATGAATCCACGCGCCTGCCGCAAGCGGTATGCCGATGACATTATAGATAAACGCCCAGAAGAGGTTTTCACGGATATTGCGGAGCGTTGCGCGGCTGAGCCTTATTGCCGCAGGAACATCGGAAAGGCTGCTGTTCATCAGAACGACATCTGCGGAATCTATTGCTATATCCGTGCCCGCTCCTATTGCAATGCCTGTGTCTGCCCGTGTGAGCGCCGGAGCGTCGTTGATACCGTCGCCCACCATGGCGACTCTGCCCTGCTTTGAAAGCTCTTTTATAACGCTTTCTTTACCGTCGGGCAGTACGCCTGCCACGACTTCGTCTACCCCTGCCTGCTTGCCTATGGCATTGGCGGTGCGTTCATTGTCGCCTGTGAGCATAACGACCTTGATACCCATGTTTTTAAGCTCCGATATTGCTTTCGGGCTATCGGGCTTTATTACATCGGCGACAACGATCATACCGAGATAGACGTTGTCTTTGCTGAAGAAAAGCGGTGTTTTGCCCTGCTCGGACAATTCGTCGGCCGTTTTGAGCGCATTATCCGGGATTTGTGCCGACTCGCTTATAAACCTGCGGTTACCGCCCGAGATTTTTATACCGGAAAGTTCGGCATAAAGTCCGCCGCCGCTGACCGCCTTAAAACCGCTGACTTCTGCCGCCGTTATACCGTCTTGCTCGGCATAGCCGACTATTGCGGCGGCAAGCGGGTGCTCGCTCTTTTTCTCGAGTGAATACGCCGCTTTGAGAAGCTCGTTTTCGGCGATGTTTTCAGCAGGGATAATATCTGTCACCTGCGGCTCGCCTTTGGTAATCGTGCCTGTTTTATCAAGCGCGACCGCTGTGACTTTGCCTGTTATTTCGAGCGACTGTGCGGTTTTGAAAAGTATGCCGTTTTTAGCACCGACTCCGTTGCCTACCATTATCGCAACGGGGGTTGCGAGGCCCAACGCACACGGACAGCTTATGACGAGCACTGAAATGCCCCTTGCGAGTGCGAACGCCGATGTCTCGCCGACAAGCAGCCATATAATAGTTGTTATAACGGCGATAACGATGACCGCAGGCACGAAAACGCCCGACACTTTATCTGCGATACGCGCGATAGGCGCTTTTGTTGCCGCAGCATCGCTTACCATTTTGATTATCTGAGAAAGGGCGGTGTCTTCTCCTACTCTTGTTGCCTCGCACTTTAAAAAGCCCGATTGATTGACTGTTGCTGCCGATACCGACGAGCCGACTGTTTTATCGGCAGGAACGCTCTCACCTGTAAGCGCGGATTCGTTGACTGCACTTTCACCTTCAATTACAACGCCGTCTACCGGTATGCTCTCGCCCGGGCGGACTGCAAAGATATCGCCTTTTTTAACATCGGCGGCGGGAATGACGGTTTCTTTACCGTCCTTGATAACGCAGGCCGTTTTCGGAGTCAGACTGATAAGGTTTTTCAGAGCATTGGTGGTTTTGCCTTTTGATCCGGCTTCGAGCATTTTGCCGACTGTTATAAGAGTCAGGATCATTGCGGCAGACTCGAAGTAAAATTCATGCATATATGTCATGACGGCGGCATGGTCGCCATTGGTCACAGCACCTGTCATAGCGAACAGTGCGTAGGTGCTGTACACAAATGCGGCAGATGCGCCGAGTGCGACTAAAGTATCCATATTCGGTGACAGATGAACGGCGCTTTTGAAGCCGCTCACAAAGAAATTGCGGTTTATTATCATGACGACAATGGTGAGCAGCAGCTGAACAAGCCCCATTGCGACATGGTTGCCGTCGAAAAAGGACGGGAGAGGCCAGTCCCACATCATGTGTCCCATTGAAAAATACATCAAAACAAGCGTCACGACTACCGACAAAACAAGTCTGCGGCGAAGCTTCGGTGTCTCTTTATCCTCAAGCTGATCGGCGCTTTCGGATCTCTTTTGATCTGCTCCTTTTTCAGAAGCGCCGTAGCCCGCTTTTTCGACCGCACTTATTATATCTGCAGCCAAAGCACTGCCCTCGACACCCATTGAATTTGTGAGCAGACTGACCGAACAAGAAGTCACACCGCTGACTTTCAGCACCGCTTTTTCCACTCTTGCGGCGCAGGCGGCACAGGTCATACCGCTGACATTATACTGCTTCATACCCACTCTCCTTTATTTCATAAGTTTTTGAAGAACCGATACAAGTTCATCGATAGTTTCATCTTTCCCGTTGCGGATATCCTTTGCAACACAGGTTTTTATATGGTTTGCGAGCAGTTCCTTTGTGAACGCATTGAGAGCCGCATTTGCCGCACTGACCTGCACTAAAATATCGGTGCAGTATGCGCTTTTTTCGACCATGCCCTTAATGCCTCTGATCTGCCCTTCTATACGGTTTAAGCGGCTTATAAGCGCTTTATACTCCGCTTGTGACCGCTCTTTTGTTTTATGACATTCGCACTGCATTATTATCCCCCGTTCAGGTTTGTATATTATTATAATATACCCCTGTGGGGTATATGTCAAGCGAATTTTTTCAAAAACAAAAAAGCCATTCAAGATGAATGGCTTTTTTGTTTACTTATAGTATCTCACATAGTCTATGTAATACTTCTGGGGGAATACCGTTGTTTCATCAGGCTCACCCGGCCACCAGCCGCCGATCGCAAGGTTGAGCAAGCAATAATGCGGTTTGTGGAAGCACTCGATTTCGGAAATGTCGAGCTTATTATAAACCACATCGTCCATATAGGCCTTGATGCAGTTCTCATCCCACTCGATGCCGAACACATGAAAATCATCGCAGTAGTCACCTTCTCTGAGCTCAACAGCACGCTGAAGTGCGGGTGTTTCGTTAGGATAATGAATAGTTGCCTGAACAACATTATTGCCCATGTGATCGTTGAACGGGCAGGTCGCAAAGGTAGTATTTGTGCCGCCGACCGCCTCCATAATGTCAATCTCACCACACTCGGGCCACGGAACTCCGGGTTCGTTGGGATCGGGATCGCCCCAATGGTTGTCGCCGATCGTCCAGAACGCAGGCCATGTTCCCTTGCCGTAGGGCAGTTTTGCGCGCATTTCAAGTCTTCCGTAGAGGAAAGTCTGCTTATGCTTTGTGTTTACACTTGCGGAGGTGTACGGTCTGTCCGGGTCGTTTGTTTTCTTGGCCTCAATTACAAGACAGCCGTTCTCAAGGTAGGAATTCTCCTTGGAATCGCTGTAATACTGAAGCTCGTTGTTTCGGATATAGCCGATTTCATGCGACCAGACATCGCGGTTGAGTTCCTTGCCGTCGAACTCGTCGCTCCAGACAAGAGTGTTATACTTACTCATTTTGTTCATCCTTTCAAATGGGTTTACTTTCTGAAAAATTCGTTGTAGATAGCTTTCATGGCGTCCTCAAAAGTGTTTTCGGCGACGCCTATGATAATGCTGATCTCACTTGAGCCCTGGTCAATCATGCGAAGATTGATATTCTCCTCGGCAACCGCTTTGAACACTCTCGCCGCTGTTCCTGCCGCACGGATCATACCTCTGCCGACAACGGCGATAACGGCGACATCATGATCAATGCTGACATGGTTTGCCTTAACACCTTCGGATATGGCTTTCTCGATCTCTTTTTCACGACCGAGCACCTGCGACTGATCGACAACAATAGAAACAGTGTCGATACCGCTCGGGATATGCTCAATAGAAATATTAAGCTCTTCGATGACCTCAAGCAATTTTCGGATAAAACCGACTTCACCGTTCATCATAGCCTTTTCGACATTGATTATCGAAAATCCTTTTTTGCCTGCGATACCTGTTACATGGTGGCTGGCTTTAGCACCCGATGCGTCCTTAACGATCATTGTGCCGGGATTGGTCATATCATTCGTGTTGCGGATATTTATCGGAATACCGACCTGCGACACGGGAAAAATAGCATCCTCATGAAGCACTGTTGCGCCCATATACGAAAGCTCTCTAAGCTCCTTATAGGTTATCTCTCTGATGCCCTCCGGTTCGTGAACTATTCTCGGATCGGCGACAAGAAAACCGTTGACATCTGTCCAGTTTTCATAAAGATCTGCGCCGACCGCTCTTGCAACGAGCGAGCCGGTTATATCCGAGCCGCCGCGGGAGAAAGTCTTAATGGTGTCGTTAGGCATTTTGCCGTAGAATCCCGGGATAACGCCTGTTTTATGGTGCGACAGATGCTCGGCTGTTTTCTCGATCGTAAATTCGAGATTAAAGCTGCCGTTTTCATTAAAGCGGACGCACTTTGCGGCATCCACAAAGTCATAGTCGAGGTAGTTTGCAAGGATAATTCCGTTGAGATACTCGCCTCTTGAAGCAGCGTAGTCTCTGCCGGCGGCGTTTTCAAATGCGGAACGAATCTTGCGAAATTCATCGGAAAGGTCGAGAGAGAGCCCGAGCTCTTCGATTATATCGGTGAAACGCTTTTTGATAGCTTCAAACTTTGTGTCGAACTCCATGCCTTCGCTCGCGAGCTCATAACATTCATAGAGCATATCGGTGACTTTGGTGTCGTCGCTAAAACGCTTGCCAGGCGCACTCGGAATTACATATCTGCGATCGGGATCCGCCTTGACTATTGCACCTACCTTGCGAAAATGCTCGGCATCCGCAAGCGAGCTTCCGCCGAATTTGACTATCTTCAGTGACATTGCTTTTACTCCTTCATACAAACTCTTATAATTTTTAAATTAACGCGATATTCTGCCGAAAATCGGATTTATATATCGCTTAAAACCCTGATCTTTGCCAGGACATCAGAGCCAAAGCTGCTGAGCTTTTTGTCGATCGAGCTTTCCTGTTCGGGTTCGGTTATAAACGCGTATTCATTCTCTGCGCCCGCTCTTTCGAGCTTGCGGACACTGCCGAACAGTTCCTTAACTTTTTCTTCGGTGTTTTCATCGGCTTTCAGGCGAACATACATCTGAGCACTGCACTCCGAGATCGGCTTGACATAGTTATCGTCGCAGCAATCGTCCCATGTTATGAGTCTGCGAGCTTTCAGGTGCTTCGCACAGTCTATAACATCGGCGACGACGGCGCTCGCCGTGGGCAGCTTGCCTGCGCCTCTGCCGTAGAACACTGCATCTCCGACAGCGTCTCCGCGAACCAAGACAGCGTTAAACACATCATCGACAGTGGAAAGCTGGCTTTCATGAGGAACAAATGCGGGATAGACAGCGGCGGTTATTCTGCCGTCGTCACATCTGACGGATCTGCCGATAAGCTTGATAACACAGTCTGCACTTGCGGCGTAATCGACATCTTCGAGAGTGATCTCGGTTATACCCTCGGTATAGACCCATTTGGGATAGACATGCTTGCCGAATGCAAGTGACGCCAAAATACAGATCTTTCGACAAGCGTCCGCTCCGCCGACATCGGCAGAAGGGTCACGCTCGGCGTATCCGAGCTGCTGAGCTGTTTTCAAAGCATCGTCAAAAGAGGTCTGCTCCTTTATCATTTTAGTGAGGATATAGTTTGTGGTGCCGTTTAAGATACCGTCTATCTCGATTATATCATTTGCGCTGAGGCACTGATAGAGCGGACGGATTATCGGGATACCGCCGCCGACGCTGGCTTCAAACAGGAAGTTCGCTCCGTTTTCCTCGGCGATCTTCAACAGCTCCGCACCGTGAGTTGCAACAAGCTCTTTATTTGAGGTTGCAACACTCTTACCTTTAGAAAGGCACTGCTTAACAAAATCGTATGCTGCTCCGACTCCGCCCATGACTTCAACAACGACTTTTATTTCATCGTCATTGATTATATCGGAAAAATCCTTTGTGAAAAGATCCGAATAAGGCAGATCGGGAAAATCTCTTAAATCGAGGATATATTTAAGCTCAAGCTCATCGCCGACCTTTTTTTCAAACGCTTTTTTGTGCTTGAAAAAAACCTCGGCAACGCCGGAACCTACGACTCCGTGCCCCATTAAAGCTATTTTTATCATTTGTGATCAATTCCTTTCTTCTGTTACACTTAAAATCAATCGCCTGTTACGCGTTCGATAGACGAAACGCCTTCGAGCTCGGAGAGTGCCGCGATTATCTCGGACACGCTTTTATTCATTCCGTCCGCCCGAAACGACACCGAAACCTTTGCCGCTCCGCTGATCGGAATATTTTGATTAACGGTTAGGATGTTTGCGCCGCTTTCATAAAGCACCGACATGAATTTTGATAAAATCCCCTTTTTATCATCGAGCGAAGCATGGATAGCGATTATCCTGCCTGCCGACTCGGTGTATTCAAAAACGCTGTCGCGATACTTATAAAAAGCGGAACGGGAAAGCCCTGCCGCACTGCAAGCCGAGCCTACCGACGGTGCTCTGCCCGACGATATCAGCTTTTTTGCATAGACAACCTTTGAAAAAGTCTCCGGCAATGCGCTTTTGGCGACTATAAGCAGATCATCGTTTTTCATGCGATCGCCTCCTTTTGTCCGTGCTGTGCGTACTGATGTTTTCGCACAAAATACACTATAGCAGATTTTACGCAGTTTTTCAAGTGTTATTTTAAAATTTACTCAAAAAAATATTCACGGATTTTAAACTGTTTTTTTAATGATACTTAAAATCGGGTTCACACGTGCTTAATAATTATATTGTATTATATAATTGCAATAAGAAAAGAACACAAAACACCTTTATATATTGCATTCGCTGTCGAGCTTTCGGACAGGCTGATGCCTGCCGGTCGGTAAGACAGACTACAGACTCCGAAATGGACAATTTCGTTTCATATATTTCTTCCTTCTTTTCACGCGAAAACGGGCGGCTGAGATAACCGCCCGTTTTCGTTTTGCATAAAAAAGCCGCAGGCAAAATTTTGCCCGCGGCCGAAAGATTTGAAGCTTATTTAACCATGCTTGCAACTTCTGCAGCAAAGTCGTCTGCCTTCTTCTCAAGGCCCTCGCCCTTTTCAAAGCGAGTGAAGCCGAGGATCTTGATGTCTGCGCCGAGATCCTTTGCGACCTTAGCAACATACTTGGCAACGGTATAGTCGCCGTCCTTTACAAATTCCTGATCAACGAGGCAGTTCTCTTTATAATACTTGCCGATCTTACCTTCAACGATCTTAGCAAGAACCTGCTCGGGCTTGTTAGCCATCTTAGGATCTTCCTTCATCTGAGCAACAAGGATCTCCTTTTCCTTCTCGAGGACTTCAGCCGGAACGGAAGCTTCATCGAGATAGGACGGATAAGCTGCTGCAACCTGCATTGCAACATCGTTTGCCATAGCCTTGAACTCATCGGAATCAGCGTTTGCGTTGGTCTCAAACTGAACCATAACGCCGATCTTGCCGCCCATGTGGATATAGGAAGCGACAACGCCTTCGTAAACTGCGAAACGGCGAACCTTGATATTCTCGCCGATAACAAGAACTTTCTCTCTTACAGCCTCAGCTACTGTGAGCTCTTCGCCGGAGATCTTTGTCTCAAGAAGAGCGTCGAGGTCAGCCGGCTTATTCTCGGCAACAGTCTTAGCGACCTGCTCTGCGAACGCCTTAAACTCATCGGTCTTGCCGACAAAGTCAGTCTCGCAGTTGACTTCAACCATTGCTGTTACACCGTTTGCGGTGTATGTTGTTACGATACCTTCTGCGGCAGCTCTGCCCGACTTCTTCTCAGCAGCGGCAAGGCCTTTCTCACGCAGAAAATCGATAGCGGCGTTCATATCGCCGTCAGAAGCGACAAGCGCTTTTTTGCAGTCCATCATACCGCAGCCTGTTTTCTCTCTGAGGGCTACGACATCTTTAGCGGTAAATGCCATTATAAATCTTCCTTTCGCTATATATCTGAAATTATTCTGCAGCGGCTTCCTCAGCAACTTCTTCCTGAGCTGCTGCGCCCTGCTGACCCTGTCTGCCTTCGATAACAGCTTCCGCCATTGTGTGGGCGATCAGCTTAACGGCACGGATAGCGTCATCATTACCGGGGATAACATAATCGATCTCGTCCGGATCGCAGTTGGTATCAACGATAGCAACGATCGGAATACCGAGCTTCTGAGCTTCCATAACTGCGATATGCTCTTTCTTCGGGTCAACGATGAAGAGCGCGCCCGGCAGTCTCTTCATGCCCTTGATACCGCCGATGAATTTCTCAAGTTTTTCGATCTCGCCGTTGAGCTTGATAACTTCCTTTTTCGGAAGAAGCTCAAATGTGCCGTCTTCCTCCATCTTGCGGAGCTGAGCCAGACGATCGATTCTCTTTCTGATTGTTCTGAAGTTAGTCATCATGCCGCCGAGCCATCTTGCGTTGACAAACGGCATATCGCAATACTCAGCCTCTTCCTTGATGGAATCCTGAGCCTGCTTTTTCGTACCGACGAAAAGGATATCCTTGCCCTCAGCCGAAAGATCGCGGACGACTGCATAAGCTTCCTCGAGCTTCTTAACTGTCTTCTGGAGATCGATGATATAGATACCGTTTCTCTCTGTGAAGATGTAGCGAGCCATTTTCGGGTTCCAGCGTCTTGTCTGGTGGCCGAAGTGCACGCCTGCTTCCAGCAGCTGCTTCATTGAAATTACTGACATTGTTTTTTCCTCCGTTGAATAAAAGTTTTGTCCCTCCGCCACGGTCATCCCCATGCGCCACCGAAAACGGCAACCGACGCATAAGTCACGAAGCGTGCGTATTGACCGTAATAGTATATCACAGTAAAAATATTTTTGCAAGAGTTTTTTTGAAAAAAGTCCCGCTTTTTCGGTTTTACGCCGTTTTGCCTAAAAAGACGCTTTAAAAATGACATCGGCAGTGCATATTTTTTTGTTTTAATCGATTGACACGGCGCAGATTATATAATATAATGTAACTATCCCACGGAAAAAAGGAGCTGGAGTTATGTCGGAGAACAAAGTGTTGTGCAATTTCGATGGCATGACTGCACCTTTATCCGTATAGTTTCGCTCCCATTTCGGGGGCTTTTTCGTTTTTTTACACTGAAAGGAGAGTATCGCTATGAAGAAAACAGGACTATTGTATGAGGGTAAGGCCAAAAAGGTTTACGACACCGACGCCGACGGAATCGTTATTGTTGACTACAAGGACGATGCAACCGCATTCAACGGTGAGAAAAAAGGTACAATTGTCGGAAAGGGCGTTGTGAACAACAGAATGTCCAACTTTATGTTCAAGATTATGGAGAGCCACGGTATTCCGACTCATCTTGTCGAAGAACTGAGCGACCGTGAAACAGCTGTTAAAAAGGTCGAGATCGTGCCGGTAGAGGTTATTGTTCGCAACATTGCGGCGGGGTCACTCGCGAAAAGACTCGGTCTTGAAGAAGGCACGCCGCTTAAGTCTCCGGTGCTCGAATTCTGCTACAAAAACGACGAACTAGGCGATCCGATGATAAACATTTCGCATGCTGTTGCTATCGGTATTGCCACAAAAGCAGAGCTTGACGAGATCGCGCAGTATGCCTACAAGGTAAATGATATTATGGTCGATTATTTTAAGACTGTAGGCGTTATTCTTGTCGACTTCAAGATAGAGTTCGGCAGAGACAGTGGCGGCAAGATCATTCTTGCAGACGAGATCTCGCCCGATACGTGCCGTTTCTGGGACGCAAAGACGCTCGAAAAGCTTGATAAAGACCGTTTCCGCAGAGATATGGGCGGTGTTGAAGAGGCGTATGCAGAAATGATGAAGAGACTCGGTCTCGACAAATAAGAAGGAGCCGCTATGGGAATACATGAAGAATGCGGCGTTTTCGGCGCTTATGATCCGTCCGGCGCAGATGTGAGCCGGCTTATCGCTTACGGGCTTATCGCTCTGCAGCACAGAGGGCAGGAAAGCTGCGGTATTGCCGTGACGAGGGAGCGGTGCGTTAAATACTACAAAGATCTCGGCGTAGTTGCCGAGGTGCTTTCGGACAAGCATTTGCGCGAGCTTGACGGCAATATGGGCATCGGGCATGTGAGATATTCGACTCACGGGTCCTCCACCCGAGAAAATGCTCAGCCGCTCGTTATGCGTTATAAAAAAGGCACGCTTTCGATAGCTCACAACGGCAACCTTTCAAATGCCGACGAGCTGGCAAGCGAGCTTGAAAACACAGGCGCTGTTTTTCAGACGACCACCGATTCGGAGACGATCGCTTACCTTATTGCAAAGGAACGAATTTTCTGCGACAGTGCGGAAGAGGCTGTGAGAAGAGCCTCGAAAAAACTCAAAGGCTCATTCTCACTTTTGGTAATGAGTCCGCAAAAGCTGATCGCCGCAAGAGATCCTTACGGATTTCGTCCGCTTTGCATAGGCAAACTCGACACGGCTTATATTGTAGCTTCAGAGACCTGTGCGCTTGACGCTGTGGGTGCTGATTTTATCAGAGATGTTCAGCCGGGTGAGATCATCAAGATAGATGAAAACGGGCTTGCCGTTGTAAGTCTTGATCCTGTCGAAAAGAAGTCTCCGTGCATTTTTGAATACATTTATTTTGCAAGATCCGATTCGATCATCGACGGTGTCAGCGTTTTGCGTTCAAGAAAGAAAGCAGGCGAGCTGCTTGCAAAACAGCATCCTGTTGACGCGGATGTTATAATAGGAGTGCCCGATTCAGGGCTTGACGCCGCTGTGGGATACTCGAAACAAAGCGGCATTCCGAACGAACGCGGGTTTATTAAAAACAGCTATGTCGGCCGCTCGTTTATCAAGCCGACACAGTCGGAACGTTCGGTCGCGGTCAAGCTGAAGATGAATCCGCTTTCCGATGTTGTGAGCGGCAAGCGGGTTGTTATGATAGACGATTCGATCGTGCGCGGCACGACAAGCGCAAAGACAGTGCAGATGCTTCGCGACGCAGGTGCAACAGAAGTGCATATGCGTATTGCATCCCCGCCGTTTTTGTGGCCGTGTTATTTCGGCACCGACATTCCAGACAGGCAGAATCTGATCGCAGTCGGCCGCACTGCCGAAGAAATAGGAAAAATGCTTGGCGCGGATTCGCTCGGATATCTTGATCCGAATACGCTCGGCGAGCTTATCGGCAGCGATGAATACTGCCGTGCCTGCTTCACGGGTGTGTATCCGTATTATATCGACGAAGAACACAATGAAAATCCCAAAAAGGACGGTTTGAAATGAAAAATACCTACGAAAGTCCGCTTTGCTCACGCTATGCGAGCAAGGAGATGCAGTATATTTTCTCGCCCGATATGAAGTTTACAACATGGAGACGGCTCTGGATAGCGCTTGCCGAGACAGAAAAGGCGCTTGGACTTGATATTACAGACGAACAGATCGCAGAGCTTAAAGCGCATGAGACCGACATCGACTATGAAAAGGCGGCTATGTATGAAAAAGAGTGCCGCCATGATGTTATGTCGCACATCAAGGCTTACGGCGATCAGTGTCCGAATGCCGCCGGCAAGATCCATCTCGGCGCAACCTCGTGCTATGTCGGCGACAACACCGACATTATTATAATGAGAAGTGCGCTTGAGCTTATACGGGACAAGCTGCTCACAGCTATAAAGCAGATCTCTGCTTTTGCAAAACAATATAAAGACACGCCTACTCTTGCGTTTACTCATTTCCAGCCCGCCCAACCGACAACTGTCGGCAAGCGCGCGACGCTTTGGGCACATGATCTTCTGCTCGATTTAGAGGAGCTTGAGTTCACGCTCTCTTCTCTAAAAATGCTCGGCTCAAAAGGCACGACAGGCACTCAGGCAAGCTTCATGGAACTGTTTGACAACGACTACGAAAAGGTCAAAAAAGCCGACAGGATGATAGCCGAGAAAATGGGCTTTGATAAGACTTACCCTGTTTCGGGACAGACTTATTCGAGAAAGGTGGATTCGAGAGTGCTCGGCTGTCTTTCGGCGATAGCGCAGTCGGCTCATAAGTTCAGCAACGATATCCGCCTGCTTCAGCATCTGAAAGAGGTTGAAGAGCCTTTTGAAAAGGGTCAGGTAGGATCTTCGGCAATGGCTTACAAACGAAATCCGATGAGAAGCGAACGCATCGCTTCCCTTTCGAGATACATTATGATCGATGCCCTTAACCCTGCTGTGACAGCGTCCGAACAATGGTTCGAACGCACTCTGGACGATTCGGCAAACAAGCGTATTTCCGTTGCGGAAGCTTTTCTCGCAACAGATGCGGTGCTTAATCTTGTTATAAATGTGTCGGGCGGTCTTGTGGTTTACGACAAGGTTATTGAAAGCCGCCTTACTGCGGAACTGCCGTTTATGGCGACCGAGAATTTCCTTATGGACGCTGTTAAACGAGGCGGCAACAGGCAGGAGCTGCATGAGCGTATCCGCCGCCATTCCATGGCTGCCGCCGAGCAGATCAAGACCTACGGCAAGCCCAACGATCTGCTTGAACGCATTGCAAACGATCCTGCTTTCGGCGTGACGCTCGATGAGCTTAAAGCTATTATGAAGCCCGAAAATTACACAGGTGCCGCGGCTTTACAGGTTGACGATTTCATTGAAAACACAGTAAAGCCGACTTTATCTGAATACAACATTCCGGACATTGTCGCTGAGATAAATGTCTGATAACACGGAGGAGAGCATGAATAAGGAAACAGTTATCGTTCTCGATTTCGGCGGTCAGTATAACCAGCTTATTGCCCGCAGAGTCAGAGAAAACGATGTTTACTGCGAAATAATTCCCTATACTGCAGGTGTTGAACGCATTAAGGAACTCAATCCTAAGGGCATTATTTTCACAGGCGGTCCGAACAGTGTTTATGACCCTGCTTCACCGCATATCGGAAAAGAAATCTTTGAGCTTAATATTCCGATACTCGGCATTTGCTACGGTTGTCAGCTTATGGCGTATACACTCGGCGGAACAGTTTCGCCCGCATCGGATGCAACTGCCAGAGAATACGGCAAAACCGAGACAGAATACGATCGAACTTCCCTTTTGTGTGACGAAGAAAAAGGCATTTCGTGGATGAGCCCCGGCGACTATATAAGCTGTCCGCCTGAGGGATTCAGGATCACTGCGACTACTGCTGTTTGCCCTGTTGCGGCTATGGAAGATCCCGAACGCCGGTTCTACGGAGTTCAGTTCCACCCCGAAGTAAATCACACGCAGTACGGCAAGCAGATGCTTCGCTCGTTCTTATATAATGTGTGCGGCTGCAAGGGCGAATGGAAGATGGAAAGCTTTATTGAAACAACTGTTCAGCAGATCCGCGATGAGATCGGCGACAGCGGAGTTGTACTCGGTCTTTCGGGCGGTGTTGATTCGTCGGTTGCCGCGGCACTTATTTCGCGTGCTGTCGGAAAACAGCTCACCTGCGTGTTTGTTGATCAGGGGCTCATGAGAAAAGACGAAGGCGATTTTGTTGAGCAGACATTCACAAAGCTGTTTGATATGAATTTTGTAAGAGTCAACTGTGCCGATGTTTTTTACGAAAAACTCAAGGGCGTTACCGACCCTGAGGATAAGCGTCACATTATCGGAACTGAATTTTATAAAGTTTTTTCCGAAAAGATCAAGGAAAACTACGGCGACGGTTTCTTCGCTCAGGGCACGATCTATCCCGACCGCATTGAAAGCGGTAAAGGCGACGCCGCTACGATAAAGACTCATCACAACCAGGTCAAAATCACCGATGAGGTCAACTTTAAAGGCGTTATTGAACCGCTTAAAGATTTATTTAAGGACGAGGTGCGCAAAGTCGGCGAAATGCTTGGTCTGCCGCACGAGCTTGTTTGGCGTCAGCCGTTCCCAGGTCCCGGTCTCGGAGTCCGGATAATCGGCGAAGTCAATGCTCAGCGTGTGCATATTCTGCAGGAGGCGGACGCTGTTTTGCGCGATGAGATGGCATCCTGCGGTTATGAGTCGCAAATGAGCCAGTTTTTTGCTGTTTTGCCGGGAGTTAAGACTGTCGGTGTTATGGGTGATGCGCGCACTTATGACGAGCTGATCGCGATCCGCGCAGTCACGACCGATGATTTTATGACTGCCGATTGGGCGCAGATCCCGTATGAAATACTGGGTCGCGTATCTAACCGCATCATCAACGAAGTCGATCATGTAAACCGCGTTGTCTACGATATCACTTCAAAGCCCCCCGGAACCGTCGAGTGGGAGTGATGCCCCTTGGTTTAGATGTGCCGGAAAACCCTTTATTTAAAGGGTTTCGGGACATGGCACTTTTTGAACAACCGTTTTTGCAACTCTTTTGCAACAGATGAAATAGTCCCCGTTGGCTTTGGGCTAAACCTAAAAATCGCATAAAAATTAAGACTTTTGCCCCAAACAGGGCAGAAGCCTTTTTTGCATATTTGATACTGCTTTTTTCTTCTTGTATCATTATATTTAGAAAGAAGGACTTGGAGGTAAATATCGTGAGAGAAGATAAGTATCATATATATTTAAGTGCTGAAGAACGCAATCGTATTATCGCATCTCTTGTAAGCTTAAAAAACTAATTGATTGAACAAGGCAGATACACCGACGCAGTTGATGATGTTTTGTTCAAAGTCTTAAAAACAAAAAGAAAGAAAATTAAAATTGAATATGTGTAAAAGGCATTTAGCCGTCTGTTCCATAACCGGAGCAGGCGGCTTTTTTATTATTTTCAAAAAAGTTGAAAAAAATTTGCTCAGAGGGGGTACAAAATGTCTCTCCCTGTTCAAACAAGTGAAGGGGTTAATTCCGAACCACAAAATCGGAAGCCTTTCATTTGAACTTTGAAAACTGAATACACAGGTCACTAAGACTTTATTTCTGATGATAGCTACCATAAAGAACGCCACGACGAATCAATCGACGTAGCGTTAAAAACTGCTTGACTATTCTTTTCAATACCGATTATCTCGCAAGCTATTCAAATCCGTCTGTATCTTCATATAAATAACACCGCAAAAGATAAGTGGAGAGCGTCAAAACTTATCGGACTTACTTATTATTAACTTTAATCAATGCCTAAAATTGTCGATTTATCTTGACAAAGCGGATATATCAAAGTATAATTGAATAAGATAATATTAGGAGGTTTTTTTATGTCATCTATAATCCCTAACGGCTATGGCTACGACTATGGCTACAACGGTATCGGCTCTTCCGCAACTGTTGTAATAGTCCTCACAGCTGTTGCAGCAGTCCTTGCAATCGCAGTTACCGTGCTCGCGTTCATCTTCATCGTTCCCGAGAAGCGCCGCGAAAAGCTCAACGCTTTCGGCAAATTTCTGCACGACACCTGCAACTTCAAGTATCTTCTTGTTGAGAAAATTCTTCAGGTGCTCTACATATTTGCGACTGCGTTCACAATTCTTCTCGGCTTCTTTTCACTGTTCCGAGCTGAGTTCCTTACAGGTCTCGGAATGATGATAGTCGGACCGATCGCTATTCGTCTGGTTTACGAGATGTTTATGATGGTTATTCTTCTTCTCAAAAACGTCATCATGATCAACAAAAAGCTGAAAAATCAGAACGATACGCCTGACCGTTCGGCTGATGTTTTTGCAGCTCCCGATCTGAGTGAAGTTCAGCAATCTATCAAGGCTCGCAGAGAAGCCGCACAGGCTCAGCAGCCGGTTCAGCCCGCAGCTCCCGTTCAGCCTGTGGCTCGTTTCTGCCAGAAGTGCGGAACATCGCTCGATGAATCAGGCAACTGCCCGAACTGCTCAAAATAAGCTCATTCTTTGCAAAATCCCCGCGGTATCAATGATACCGCGGGGATTTTCTTTTTAAAAATCTATTTCGCTCAGCGACGACACAGTGACAGTCGGCGCATTTTCGGGCAATGGTTCGGGCGATAACGGATCGTGCCTATAATAGCAGGTGAGCATGCCGTATTGCCTGCCGCCTGCTATATCCGATGAAAGCGAATCGCCTATTATCATGGTATCCTGCGGCAGAACAGGTTCTTTTCTGCCTTCGTTCAATTCGGCGAAGGCACGATCGAAAAACTCCTTCGACGGCTTCTGTGCACCTATTTTTTCTGAGATGAAAACATGGCTGAAATACTTTGTCATATCGGCGACCTGCAAGCGATTGAACTGTTGCTCATACGGCCCGTTGCTCGCGGCACAAAGAATGTATTTCTTATGAAGCCGATAGAGCAGATCATAAGCGCCGTTTTCGGGAATGGCGCTGTCGAACAGCGATTTTCTGAAATACCGCTCGAATGTCGGTCCGTCAAACTCGATCCCGAGCGCAGAAAAGACATTATTCCACCTTGTTTTTTCAAGCTGAGAAAAGGTTATTTTGCCCTGCTCTATCATTCGCCATAGCGCATTGTTTTCCCTGTGAAAAACATCGTACATATACGGTTCGTACGGTTTGAGTCCGAAATGCTCAAAGCCTGTTTTCATGGTATGGCGGACATACTCATCGAAGCTGAGCAATGTGTTGTCGATATCTATAAATACAGCTTTCATCCCTGTTCTCCTTTCGGTTTATCAAGCGCAAAGTGCTCTGAGAAATTTGAAAACAGCGGCTTTATATTGCAGAATCGGTCGATCAGTCTGCCGAAAACGCCGATCAGCGGCCCGTTGATACACGCCATTATCAGTGTTCCGAAGCCGATGCCCTCGAATTTGCCGAAAAAAAGCAGCGTCATAACCGCGGCGACCGCGAGGCAGGACAGGTCAAACGATGTCTTGAACACGACAAGCTTCACGCCGAACTTCGAGCTGACGCCTTTTACAAAGAAGTCGTACACCTGCGGATAAAGATATGTTTTATAAAACACCGCTACCGAAAGCGAAGTCAAAACAACGCCGAGCGCGAACATTAAAAGACGAAGCCACAGCGCCATGCTGCCCGGCTTTGTGACAGTCGGGTCGAACACGGGGATACACCGCCACAGATCGAGCACTGCGCCGTATAACAGGCAGGTGACGAAAGACGAAAGATAGGCGACTTTGAACCGCCGCATTATCAGACAGAAAACAATAAACAGCCCCGCCTGAATGATATATTCCGCCTGCCCGAACGACAAAAAACCGACTTTCAGGCTTAAGAGATATGCCGGCGCGACGATCATTGAAACGCCGAAGTTTGCCGCTGTGAGCATCGCGACCGCAAACGACAACAGCACTATCGCCAAGATATAGAGCAGCTCACTCGGCACAGTTATCTTTTTTAAACTCCGATCGGTCATTTTTAACTCCTTTGCTGTTAAAAAGCCATACGCCCAAAAGGCGTATGGCGAAAACTGATACTAAATATCACGAAAAATCCATACTGATTTTACTCATAAACCGCACCGACTGTATCAGATACCGTCGTACAGCCCTTCGTCTGCCATTTTGTTCATTGCATCGCAGACATTCTTTTTATCTTCCTTGTATGTAACGCCGTACCACTTCTCTTCGGCGACAAGCACGCGCACACGCTTTTTATCCGTTTTGATAAGTTCGGACACGACAGACGGAAGATAATACTCCGCCTTCGGCACATTCAGCTTTTCATCCAAAAACTTTTCAAAGCCGTGCTGTGCGTAGTCGAACAGATCGGGAGTGAATCCCCAGAGGTTCATTGAAACGACTGTATCGGGTGCCATATTGATCCATGTCGCTCCGTCATCCTCGGTATATTTGCAATCGACTATTTTTGTCCGCTCTGTCACCGATTTAAGATAGCCGTTATCCATTTCGCAGACACCTCGCGATACCGAGCCGTTCTCGGTCAAGGTATTTGCAAGGCGGAAACCGACCATGCAATAGTCGTCACTGCCGCTCTTCAGAAAATCCGCTATCTGCCTGAATGCGGACTTGCCGTAATAATCATCGGCGTTTATAACTGCAAACGGCTCATTGACGACATCTTTACAGCACAAAACGGCATGAGCCGTGCCCCACGGCTTAACACGGTCGCTCGGGCAGACATAGCCGCTCGGCAAAGCGTTTGTTTCCTGGTAGACATACTCCGTTTTGACCATTTTCTCTATATGCTTTGCAGTGACCGCTTTGAAATCTTCCTCAATAGCGTGTTTTATAACAAAGACAACTTTATTAAATCCTGCTTTTACAGCGTCATATATAGAATAGTCAAGCAAGATCTCTCCGTTTTTTCCGATCGGTTCGATCTGCTTGAGTCCGCCGAAACGGCTGCCCATTCCCGCAGCCATTACAACGAGTGTTATATCCTTATTCATTTTGCTACCTCGCTTTATCTTATTGTTCGGGTACATATTCGTATTTTACCACCGTGCGAAAACATTGTCAAGCGTCAGACGGTTTTTGTGCCGATATTGAAGCATTGTTATATATAACGGATTTTTGAGATTAATTTACGAAACTCCGAAAAAAATCTTGACAAAATGCCGCGCAGAGTATATAATTATTCAGTCGGATCATATCCGGCTTCCTTGCTCTGCAATTCAGTGCAGAGCCAAAGTCCAAAAGGAGGTGTTTGTCAATGGCTATCGCTTATGAAACCGTTCTCGTTTTTTCGCTTAAAAACGGGGAGGACGCAGCTAAGGCTCTCTGTGAGAAGTTCAAGGAGAGAATCGCTGCGAGCGGTGCAGTAAAGGAAGTTGACGAATGGGGTAAGCGCAGACTCGCTTACGCTATCAACTACGAGACCGAAGGCTACTATGTCGTTATCAATCACGACAGCGAGCCCGAATTCGTTTCCGAGCTGTCCCGTGTCCTCAATATCACTGACGGTGTTTTGAGATACCTGACGGTTAAGAAGTAAGAAACAATTTTTAAAGGATGGTGCAAATATGCTTAATGTGATCGCAATCATGGGTCGTCTGACAGACAACCCCGAACTTAAGACCACCAACAGCGGGCTTGATGTTACAACATTCACCGTTGCTGTTGACAGAAGGTATGCAAGCGGGGGCGAAAGACAGACTGATTTCATCAATGTCGTTGCCTGGAGACAGACAGCCAAGTTTGTCTGCAATTATTTCCGCAAGGGTCAGATGATCGCTGTGAACGGTTCGCTGCAGCAGCGCAGCTACACCGATCGCGACGGAAACAAACGCACCGTCTATGAAGTCGTTGCGGATAATGTAAGCTTCTGCGGATCTAAAACCGAGAATGCCGGCGACCAGTCGTATTCCGCACCGACTGTGAAGGAATCCCCTGCTTCGTTTTCCAATGTAGACGCAGGCGATTTCGAGGAGATCGCTGTTGACGACGGCGATTATCCGTTCTGATTTTTTGAATTTTCGTTACTCTATATAAGGAGGTCAAGTTAAATGGAAAACGTTGAAAACGTTGCAGTTGAGGCGCAGTCGGAAGTTAAGACCGAGGCTCCGAAGGCTGAGAGATCCGAGCGTCCCGAGCGCAGCGAGAGACCTGTCCGCAACTTCAGAAAGGGCAGAAAGAAAGTTTGCTCGTTCTGTGTTGACAGACAGCACACCGAGATCGATTATAAGGATGTTGCAAAGCTCAAGAGATACATCTCCGAGCGTTCCAAGATCCTTCCCCGCCGTGTAACCGGCACCTGCACCCGTCATCAGAGAGAATTGACTGTTGCTATCAAGCGCGCAAGACATCTTGCACTTATTCCGTTTGTAAGCGACTAAGCGGCGATGCATATTTTCAAAACAAACGACCGATCATCTTCGCGGTGATTCGGTCGTTTTTGCTTGACACACAAATGACGATGACATATTGACTTTTTAGGCAAAAAAGGTTATAATTATAGTGCAGATGTCGCAGGTCCTGCCCATTGCAAGCAAGGCGGGGCTTTGTTTTGATTTAAATAATAACGGGAGTTACATAAATGGGAAACACACTGATATCGCCTGACAATGTTCGCAAAATGCAGCTTAAAGGGCTTGAAATGGCACTCTTTTTCGATAAATTCTGCGAAGAACACGGGCTGACATATTTCTTCTGCGGCGGTTGCTGTATCGGCGCGATCCGCCATGGCGGCTTTGTCCCATGGGATGATGATGTCGATGTTTTCATGCCGAGAGATGATTATGAAAAGCTCAAAGAGATCTGGCAGGACACCGAGGAGTATTCAATACAATACACGACAGAGGATTTTCTGACAGAAAATCAGTTTCTTACGATCTGTGCGAACAACACGACATTTATCAAGACCTACCAGAAAGACCTTGATATGAATCACGGGCTTGTGCTTGATGTATTGCCGCTCGACGGCTGTCCGACCGGTATGCGCCGCAAACTTCAAAAGATGTGGGCGTTGCTTTATTCGCTGTTTATTGTGGGGAAAGCGCCTGATAATCACGGCGGTGCCGTTCGGCTCATCGGCAAGATCGCGCTCGGAGTTATCCGCACTCGGAAGATGAGATACAAAATGTGGCGTATGTGCGAGCGGAAAATGACAAAATATAAAATATCCGACTGCGATAAAATAACCGAGCTTTGCTCAGGTCCGCATTATATGCAAAACGAATATCCGAAGCGCATTTTTGAAAGAGCGGTGCGCTATGAATTTGAGGGACATGATTTTCCGCTTCCTATCGGATACGATGAGTATCTGAGAATGGCATTCGGCGATTATATGCAGCTTCCGCCGGAGGATAAGCAGGTCTGCCACCACGAGTTTGAATTTATGGATATGGACCACAGCTACAAGGATTATAAGGGAAAATATTATTGCGTAAAGGAAGAAAAACAAAGTGACTGAATATACAGGCAAGCCGGCGGTCGTCCCGCCCGACGATCTCGATCGGCTCCGCAGAAAAGGGCTTGAGATCCTGCTTTATTTTAAAGAGATCTGCGAGAAAAACGATCTTAAATTTTATTTTTGCGGCGGCTGCTGCATCGGTGCGATCCGCCACAAAGGGTTTATCCCGTGGGACGATGACGTCGATGTTTTCATGCCGAGAGACGATTATGAAAAGCTCAAGGACATTTGGAACGAACAAGCCGACACCGAGCGTTACAGCTATGTCAGAACAGACGAACACGATTTCACACGCCTTTTGTTTGCGATGATCTCGGATAATGACACGACATTTATAAAAACACGGCAATGGGATCTCGACACAAACCACGGCGTCAGAATAGATATTCTGCCGCTCGACGGCTGCCCGAATTCGCGTTTTAAGCGCAAAATGCAGATAATGTGGGCGCTTGTTTATTCGATGTTTATGACGCGTGAACCGCACGAATCAAAAGGCAAGGCGCTGAAGATCATCAGCAAAATAATGCTTGCTCTTGCGATAACGGACAAAAATCGCTACCGCATTGCGAAATTTGCCGAGCGAAAAATGTCGAAATATAAGATCGAGGATTGCGACAAGATCACCGAGCTTTGTGCTTGGTATCAATATATGGTCAATGAATATCCGAAATCGGCTTTTGAGAGCCAGCTTTATGTTGACTTTGAAGGCTATAAGCTGCCGATACCCGTCGGGTATGACGATTATCTCAAAATGGCGTTCGGCGACTATATGCAGCTTCCGCCGGAGGATAAGCAGGTTGCGAAGCATGATCTTGTTTATTATAACCTTGAAGAAGGATATAAGAAGTTTAAAGGAAAATACTATTGCGTAAAGGATGGTAACAAATGATATTTGGTGCAATTTTGGCAGGCGGTACAGGTTCGAGAATGAACATTCCCGATATGCCCAAGCAGTTTCTTCCGCTCGGCGACAAGCCGATAATCGTTCACACGCTTGAAAAATTTCTGACGGTGAGCCGTTTTGACAGAGTTTATATCGGCGTTCATCCAGATTGGGTGAACTATATGCAGGATCTTGCGAAGAAGTATGTGCCGTCAAGTCTTGACAGAGTTTGCATTATTCCCGGCGGAAAGGACAGAAACGGAACTATCCTCAATATCATCGGCGATATTGAAAAGAATTTCGGCGAGAATGATGATAATATTATCGTGACTCACGATTCGGTCCGTCCGTTTGTTACCCTTAGAATGATCGAGGAGAATATCGACGGAGCTGTCGAATTCGGCGCGACCGACACTGTTTGCGCCGCTGTTGACACTATCGTTTGCTCGACAGACGGAAAGACTATTGCGTCTATCCCCGACCGCTCGCAGATGTATCAGGGGCAGACTCCGCAGAGCTTTAAGATAAGCTTGCTCAAAAATCTTTACAATTCCCTTTCCGATGATGAAAAAGCTATTATGACCGACGCTTGCAAGATCTGCGTTGTCAGAGATCATCCGGTTCATCTTGTTGAAGGTTCGGTCACCAATCTGAAGATAACGACTACCGGCGACTATAAGATCGCTCAGGCTATGGTTGGGGGAATAAAAATTGATTAACTATGTTTATCAGCTGATCAGCCCGAAGGTCTTTTCGGTCAAATACACCGATATTTCCTATTCGGACAAGGTTGTTGTCCGTCCGGAGTATCTTGCGGTGTGCCATGCGGATCAGCGTTATTTTCTCGGTCAGAGAGACATTAAGGTTTTAAACAAAAAGCTGCCTATGGCGCTTATTCATGAATGCTGCGGCAGAGTTGTTTACGATCCGTCGGGCAAGTTGAGCGTCGGTCAGCGCGTTGTTATGATACCGAACACGCCTGTTCGCAAGAACGATGTTATTTATGAAAACTATGATAAGGGTTCATATTTTCTCTCAAGCGGACATGACGGCTTTATGCGCGAGTTTATTGAGCTTGATGAAAGCAGAGTCGTGCCTTATGACAATATCGATCCGCGTGTTGCCGCTATCACCGAGTTCGTATCGGTCGGCGTGCACGCGTCTACAAGATTTGATCTTGCGGCGCACAAAAACCGCGGCAGGATCGGTATATGGGGAGACGGAAGTCTTTCCTACACGGTCGCAAATATTTTAAAGGCGCGTTTTCCCGAAAGCCGCATTTGCATTATCGGCATGGACAGCCGCAAGCTTTCGCAGTTTTCATTCGCCGATGAGACATATCTCTCAAGCGAGATCCCCGAAGATTTCGAGATCGATCATGCTTTTGAGTGCTGCGGCGGCGAAGGCAGTTACTACGCTATCGACGATGTTATTAAATATATAAATCCGCAGGGCACTCTGATGCTCATGGGCGTTTCCGAAAACAAGGTCGCTATAAACACCCGCATGGTGCTTGAAAAAGGTATGACGCTGGTTGGATGTTCGCGTTCGGGCAGAGCTGATTTTGAAAAGGCTGTCGAGCTGATGGAGGATCCCGATTTTCAGCGCAGAATGAAGGTTATTATCTTCGAGGACAAGCCTGTCAGAAGTATCGGCGATATTTGCAGAGTTTTCGCAAATGACCTTACTACGCCGTTTAAAACGGTATTTAAATGGGAGATGTAGATGAAAGTCTTATTCGGATACCTCACTGCAGAATTTAGGGGCGGTACAAAGTTTCAGCTTGATTTTGCCGAGAATTTCAAAAACATACAGGTTGGGTTTATAACTTCAAATCTACATGTGAGCTACGAGAATCGAGTTGAAAGAGTCGGAGAAATTTATGTTATTCCCCCGACAAAAAAATATAAAAACAGACTGAATGTACTCAAAGAGCTTGCGCATGAATACGATATTCTTTATCTTAATAAAGCAACGCTTAATCCGATCGAGCAAAGAATTGTAAAAAAAGCCGGATTTAAAAAGGTGGTTTATCATTCTCACTCCACGGCGAAGGATGTTAAAAATCCGCTGAAAAAAGCGGTTTACTATATGCTTCACTACATGGCGAGGGCTGATATAGATAAGATAGCGGACAAAATGTATGCCTGCTCGAATGAAGCGGGGCTTTGGCTTTTCGGCGAGAAAAACAAGGATAAATTCACGATTGTGAACAACGGAATAGATGCGGATAAATTCCGCTTTGATCCCGAACTGCGCTCGAAAAAGCGCGAAGAAACGGGGCTTTCCGATTTTACGATACTGCACGCAGGCGCGTTCTCGCCTGTTAAAAATCAGAGCTATCTTATTGAGGCATTTTCTGCTCTTTGCAAAACAAAGCCTGATTCGACTTTGCTTCTTGCCGGAAACGGTGAGCTCATGGATCACGCAAAGGAAACTGCCGAAAAGCTCGGAGTTTCGGATAAGGTACGGTTTTTGGGTCAGCGCAGCGATATGAATGAGCTTATGCAGGCAGCGGATATGTTTGTTCTGCCGTCGCTTAAAGAGGGTTTGCCGTTTTCAGCGGTTGAAGCTCAGGCGGCAGGGCTCAAATGCATTATCACCGACACGGCTTCCGCTCAGACAAAGATCACCGATCTGCTCCGATTTTTCGATGTTTCGCAGCCGCCTTCGGCTCTTGCCGAGACGATTGCAAAAGAAGCGGATTATGAACGCCGCGACACTTATGACGATATAACAAACGGCGGCTTTAACCTTAAAGCCTGCGCCAAAAAGCTCGAAAACGAGCTTTTTGCTCTTTGCTGTGAAAGCAGCTAATAACATACGTGTTTTTCGGCAGCTTAAACTTGCATCATATATGCATCTTAATAAACATTAGCAAAAAGCGAATAAAAGAGGTTTACGATAAATGAAGTTATACAATAAAATGTCTGAATTAGTTAAATCAAAATCAGATCTGATAAATAAATGTGTGTTCTGGTACGCTTTAATTGTCATGGTGTACCAAGCTATTTATTTAGTCATGCCAATTCGTTGGTGTATTTACCGATTCCACTTAAATCCGTTTTCCTACGCTCTGGCAATGATAGGCTTGCTGTTTGCAATCGTCGATTTTCTTTTCACCGGCTATTGGAAAAAGAATAAAGCTTCATACCTTTTGCTCGGAATTATCGCGATATTGACTGTTTCTGCTGTTATAAACTATCAATACAACTTTGTGCAAAGCGTTAAATCTGTTATTTGGCAAACCGTTCAGATGCTTGTATTGTTTCCGCTTTGCACTCGATTCAGCAAAGATAAAGCGATAATTTTGTTTCGCCGATTTTTTACTGCCGTGTGTTGCGTTTATATTCCCGGAATAATTATTTCTCTTTATCAGTTTTTAGAAGGAAAAAGATATGCCATTATAGTTGACAAGGTCTCTACTCGCCAAGGTTACTCAGAAGGCCGACTTTTCGGCGTTTTTTCCAGTCCGCATTTCAGTTCGGTTTGTATGCTGATTTTAGGTGTTTTGGCAATCTATTTTTTCACCAAAACTACCAAAAAGTCGTTGCGTGCAATGTATGTTATTTTTGCTGTGCTGTTCTTCACTTATGTGACCGCCGCAGGAGCGAGAAGCGTTCAAGTGGGACTTGCCTGCGCGCTGGCTGTGTCTGCTTTTTTGTTTGTTCGCAACCGTATGCAGAATAAAAAAATTAAAGCAAAACGACTTATTTCCGCCGTTATTGCCGTCGCAATGATTGGGGTTTGTTTTCTTTCGTTTTCAATATGTAAAACAGTTTTAAACTGGGAGAAAGTCGGTTATATGTCTATCACACGGGAAATCGAATATGACGAAAACGGAAATCCTATTTTTCCCGATGACGAAGACGAAGATGATCCGAATGAGTTGGAAAAAGAGGGACTGCAGCGAGATGATGTCAACCTTTCCAATATTTCCAACAATCGTTTCACTATTTGGACAAACTACTTGGAGACACTTGTAAAAAGTCCGGTAAGCATCGCTGTCGGTATGTCTCCGTCAGGATACATGGAAAAGATTATCGAGAACAGTCCCGATCTGTATATTGTGCAGTATATTGAATCGCATTATCCGGATATGTTTGCTAAGGACCGTATTTATGACACCCACAATGCTTATTTAGGAGCGCTGGTTATGAGCGGTGTTGTAGGACTTATTTTACTTTTTACTTTTCTTATTCTCGGTTTTATCCGAATAGTAAAGCACATACATGCAAACCGAACCGTCAGTGCAGAATTCATATTGGGGTTTGCTCTGCTTGTATTCATTTTAGCCGCTTCATTTTTTGATTCCGACTTATTCTACCGTTGCACATCAACATCGGTCAATTTCTGGGTTCTGGCAGGATTCACCCTTACCCTGGCAGGCGATGTGCCGAAAAAAGAAAAAAGTCGTTGATGCTTTGTTAAATTGCCTGATTTGTCCCATTCATTTCAATTAAAATATAAAATTAATAATTTCATAAGGAGTTATTATGTCGGAAAAGACTCAGGGAAGAACCGCTAAATCGTTGATGAACTCTATGTCAAGCTGTTTGTCGTATCTGATACTCATGGTGAGCACCTTTGTGACGCGGGCTGTGTTTAAAAGATATCTCGGACTTGACTATTCCGGCGTTGAAACGGTCTTTCTGAATATCATAACAATGCTCGCTATCGTTGAGCTCGGTATCGGTTCGGGCGTTGTCTACAAGCTTTACAAACCGATCGCGGATAAGGATTACCGAAAGATCGCGATACTGATAAACTTCTACAAAAAAGCATATCGCATAATTGCGTCTATCCTTGCGGCGCTCGGCATCGGAATGGCATTTTTTGCGCCGAGCTTCATTAAATCCGACGAGGGATTTGAATACTGGTGGCTTGTTGTTATCTTTATTCTTTATGTCTGCGACACGCTCGCTTCATATCTCTATGCGAACCGCAGAGCTATGTTTACCGCAGATCAGCGCAACTATGTTTCTGTCAATGTGCATACAGCTTGTCAGATAGTCGTTGGCATTGCCCAGATCGCGGTGCTGATACTTTGCACAGAAGCTGTCGGAAAAGCTGTCGCTTTGCTGATTTATCTTATTATAAGAATAGCGGGCAGGCTTGCGGAGAATATTATTATTGCTGTTCAATACAACCGCCGCTACGGCAAAGAGATCGATCTGAAGATCAAAGAATCGCTGCCTGATCACGAGCAGCGTGATCTGATGAAGAATATCAAGGCTCTGCTTATGCACAAGATCGCAGGTCAGAGTCTTACATCGACTGCAAGCGTTATTGTATCTGCATTCGTCAACACGACTATTGCAGGTATTTACGGCAACTACACGCTTATCACGACTGCACTTAAAACGCTTTCGGACTATTTCTTCAACGGCATTGCCGCATCGTTCGGAAACCTTTTAAGCACTTCAACGAAAGAATCGGTTATAAAAAACTACAATAAGATATACCTTTTGAACTTCTTTTTATCCTCGTTTTTTGCGATCTCGTTTTTCAATGTGGCTCAGCCGTTTGTTTCGATCTGGATCGGCAAAAATGACCTTTTGGATGTTTCGACAGTGCTTCTGATAAGCGTTTATCTTTATATGATGACCATGCGCCACTCGGTGTTTATGGCGCGTTCGAGTGCTGGACAGTATCAACAGGACAGATGGTTTGCTCTGCTTGAGGCGGTCATCAACCTCGGAGCGGCGCTGATACTCGTTCATCCGCTCGGCATAAACGGTGTTATCATAGCGAACATCGTATCGCTTGTTGCGATCCCGTTCTGGACACAGCCAAGGATCGTTTATCATGATGTTCTGGGCATTAAAGTCCGCAATTACTATAAGAAATACGGCGTTTTCTTTGCTGTTTCGGCGGTATATACCGCGGTCATTTACGGACTGAGATTGCTGCTTCAGACAGGCAATGCATTTATCGATCTGCTGATCTCGATGGCATTGTGCGTTGTTATTATAAACGGTGCGAACATTCTTATCTTCCGCCGCACAGATGAATATTCGCAGCTTCGCGAAATGGCACTCGATATGCTTCGCAAGTTGAGAAAGAAAAAGGCATAATTTTTTCAAAAATTATAATTATTCGCGTCGTTTTTCAAAAAAAACTATTGACAAGACGGCGCGGATATAGTATAATAATCAAGCTTGATAATTTAAGCCGTATGGCGGCATAGCTCAGTTGGCTAGAGCATTCGGTTCATACCCGAAGTGTCGTAGGTTCAAATCCTATTGCCGCTACCATGTTTATCAGTCGGTTTATCCGGCTGATAAACAATACCGGCGGCCCGGTGGTCAAGCGGTTAAGACACCGCCCTTTCACGGCGGTAACACGGGTTCGATTCCCGTCCGGGTCACCATCCAGAGAAATCGCACAGTTGTGCGATTTCTTTTGTTTTTGGCGCAGTTATGCGATTTATAACTATTTTCTGCACATCAAAAAAGTCCCTGAAATTCAGGGACTTTTCTTAATGAAGTTTTATCGCAAAACCGTGACCGTCCGCCACACCGTAGAAAGTGAAACTTCTGTCGGACACCGAACGAACTGCCTCAAACAAAGTTTCCTTAAGCTTTTCGTACTGCGGTGTGCCGCTTTGCGGATACGCCGGAACAGCCGCCGCTGTTCCGAATTCATAAACTCCGGATGCGCCGTTGTGCTTCTTTATGGCGGCGGCAACCGACGATTTGAGTTTCTGCTCCGAATCGATGAAGTTGCCCGACTTTTTATAAAAGCTGTCGCTGTCCGCCGTGCATACGGGAAGCGGAATATTATACTCCATTGTATACGGCACACTGACATTATCACTCGGCTTTATGGTTTTATCCGCTGTGTGATCGGATAAAAACTCCGCATCGGTTCGGTTGAAATAAAAGTGATTCAATGTATCGTCGGAATCGCCGAGTGTGACATCCGTGCTATACCATTTGCCGTTTATGCAGACTTTATTCCACATATGCCCTTCACTGCCGACTCTGCCGCTGACGAGAAGCGATTTTATTCCTCGGCGGCTCAGAAGATACTGATACGCTCTTGCATAACCCTCACAGGTCGCGCTGCCGTCAACAAGTGCGCCGTAGATATTAAACGACGAAGCTTTAAGCTCTTTATCATAGCTTACTTTGCGGCAAAGTGCCTCATAGATATTCAGTGCGACAATATATTCATCGCTGCTCTGCGGAATTTCCGACATAAACTGATGCGCCGCATTTTCGATCTTACTGCTCATACCGCTCGCCTGCTCTGCGGTGTATTCATAATGCATCCTCAGATTATAACCGCCGCTGTAACGGATAAGTTCATATTTAAGCGGAAACCAGAAAAGCGACGGATTATATTTATTGACAGCATTATAAGCATAAAGCACATCGAACGAGCTGACATTGCCGAGGTCGATCAGCGATTGATGAGCCTTAACGGCATTCAGGATAACGTGATATATTTTGAGCTGTTCCGACGACAGGACATTATTAACCGTATACTGAGCATACGGAAGCGAGCTTCCTGTGCCGGCTTCGGAAAAGCGTATCGTGCGCTTTGTTTCCTGCTCGGTCTTTCCGTTTTGCGAGCTTCCCTGCTTTGTGCTCTGCTCGGTTTTGTAGAAAGAATTGTCAACCGACGTGTCATCCTGCCGGGTATCGTTTGTGATATCGGTGGAGACAAGTGTTATATCGGTTTTGCTTTCGTTTTTATCATTTTTTTTGCCGCATGAGCACAATGCGAGCATTATCATAACGGCGGCCAGCGCCAAAGCCGTTATTCTTTTCATTTGCACAGGCACCGCCTTTCATAAATCCTTGTGCTTTTTAGTCTGCGTCCTCCCAGTTATACTCTGTGAGTCTGCCGAAGTTCTGAAGTTCCGGATATTCCCACTGTCTGAGCACTTCATAAACTCCGACAGCAGCCGCGTTTGAAAGATTTAAGCTGCGGATCTGCCCTCTCATCGGCAGACGCACACAGCGGGATTTATTTTTAAACAAAAGCTCCTCGGGCAGTCCTTTTGTTTCTCTGCCGAAGAACAGATAGCTTTTATCGGGATATTCGACTTCGCTGAACGTTTTTTCGGCTTTTGTTGTGAAATAAAAGTATTCGCCGCTGTTTTTTGCAAAAAAGTCGTCAAGCGAGTCATAATAAGTGAGATCGAGATAATGCCAATAATCAAGTCCCGCGCGTTTTAGCTTTTTATCGTCTATCGCAAAGCCCATCGGCAAAATTATATGCAGCCGCGTGCCTGTTGCAGCACAAGTCCGCGCGATATTGCCCGCATTCTGCGGAATTTCCGGGTTGACCAAAACAATATTAAGTTCGCTCATTTAAACATCCGCTTTTCATTTATTTATGATATAATTGTAAACCAAACAGCATACTTTTACAAGCGGAAAAAATTAAAAATTAAATACAGTTTTGTAATATATTTAACTGCTTTGTTATCTTTAAATAATAAAGCGTGAGGCAGGCGGGCATTTTTTTAAAAAATTCTCAAAAAGGTCTTTATTTTTTTGAAACGATGAAGTATAATAAAGGAGTAAATAAAACTCAAGGAGTGTTAATTATGCCGCTTGTAAATGCAAAAGAAATGCTTACAAAAGCAAAGGCCGGTCATTATGCGGTCGGTCAGTTCAACATCAATAACCTTGAATGGACAAAAGCCATTCTTCTCACAGCCGAAGAGCTTCACTCTCCTGTTATCCTCGGTGTTTCCGAAGGCGCGGGTAAGTATATGTGCGGCTATAAAACCGTTGTCGGCATGGTAAAGGGTATGCTTGAAGAGCTGGGTATCACGGTTCCGGTTGCTCTGCACCTTGACCACGGCAGCTACGAAGGCGCTAAAAAGTGCATTGAAGCAGGATTCTCGTCTGTTATGTTCGACGGTTCGCACTATCCGATCGATGAGAATATCGCTAAAACAAAAGAGCTTGTCGGTATTTGCAACGATCTCGGTCTTTCGATCGAAGCTGAAGTCGGCTCGATCGGCGGCGAGGAAGACGGCGTTATCGGCGGCGGCGAAGTTGCTGATCCGAAGGAATGCAAGATGATCGCTGATCTCGGTGTTACAATGCTCGCTGCAGGTATCGGTAATATTCACGGTAAGTATCCCGAAAACTGGGCAGGCCTGCGTTTTGACGCTCTGGATGCTATCCAGCAGCTCACAGGCGATATGCCGCTCGTTCTTCACGGCGGTACAGGTATTCCGGCTGACATGATCAAGAAAGCAATTTCGCTCGGTGTTTCAAAGATCAATGTTAACACAGAGTGCCAGCTCAGCTTTGCAGCTGCAACAAGAAAGTATATCGAAGAGGGCAAGGATCTTCAGGGCAAGGGCTTCGACCCGAGAAAGCTGCTTGCACCCGGCTTTGAGGCTATCAAGGCTACTGTTAAAGAGAAGATGGAACTTTTCGGTTCGGTAAACAAGGCATAAGCTGAAACTTAAAAATAAAAAGCGTCTTTTGTCTGTGGAAGTTCCACATAAGGCAAAGACGCTTTTTTCATAAAAGGTGCAAAATTTTATTTCAGGCTTGATAAATTACATCCTTGATAGTATAATCTAAGTTGTGAAATTATTTGGAGGTATCCGTTAATGAAATGGTTTGATAACGCGGTTTTTTATCATATATATCCGCTCGGATTATGCGGTTGTTCGCATGAGAACACAGCCGCGGAGAACCCGAAATTCGATAAAATAAAGCAATGGACGAAGCACGCCGAAAATATCGGCTGTACTGCTGTTTACATCGGCCCGCTTTTTGAATCGCAGGGACACGGCTACGAAACGACCGACTACTACAAGGTCGACCGCAGGCTCGGCGATAATGATGACTTTCGGGAATATGTTTCGTTTTGCCATTCGATCGGAGTTAAAGTCGTGGTGGACGGCGTTTTTAACCATGTCGGGCGCGACTTTTTCGCTTTCAGAGATCTTTTGTCGAACCGTGAGCAATCGGTATATAAGGATTGGTTTTGCAATGTTGATTTCGGCGGCAACAACGGCTATAATGACGGGCTGCGCTATGACAACTGGGGCGGCTATGACCTTTTGGTCAAGCTGAATCTGAGGAATCCCGCTGTTAGAGATCATCTGTTCGGTGCGGTGAAAATGTGGATCGATGAATTTGATATCGACGGTATTCGGCTTGACGCCGCAGATGTTCTGGATCACGATTTTATGCGTGCGCTCAGGCAGTTCACCGATTCAATAAAAAAAGATTTTTGGCTGATGGGCGAAGTTATCCACGGCAATTATTCCATGTGGGCAAACGACGGTATGCTCCATTCTGTTACAAATTATGAGCTTCACAAGGCGCTCTACTCGGGACACAACGACAAGAATTATTTTGAGATTGCGCACAATGTTAAACGCATGATCCAAAATTGCGGCGGCGTAAAACTTTATACCTTTGCCGACAACCACGATGTTTCGCGCATTGCGTCTAAGCTCAAAGACCGCAAAGATCTTTATCCGCTTTCGGTTTTGGTCTATGCACTACCCGGTATTCCCTCGATCTACTACGGATCGGAGTTTGCGATCGACGGTGAAAAACAGCGCGGCGACGACTGGAATTTGCGCCCCGATCTCACTCTCGGCGAAATGCAGGACGACGGACTTTGCGAATGGCTGACTATGCTCGGCAGAGCAAAGCGTGAGCTGCCAGAACTGTCGGACGGAGAATTCAGAGAGCTTTATCTTCGCAATCGGCAGTTTGCTTTTGCAAGAGTGCTCGGCGGATCATCGGTCATTGCAGCGGTCAATAATGACGATCAGCCTGCAACATTCTCCTTCAAACTTCCCTTTGATGCGAAAAATGCTTACGATATTCTGAAGTCTTACAGCGTGAGTGATGAACCAGACAGCAAAAATGAACCGGAAACGCCCGACTTTTCAAAATTCGACAAAGCGATAAGCACCGCTGTCGAACTGCTTGACGGCATTAAAGCGATCGATTCGGAGGAATCCGCGCAAACTGCAATTGATATTTATAACACACTCGGCGAGCAGCTCTGCTCCGCTCAAAAAGAGTGCTTTAAAAAGTCAGCCGCAGTTTCGCTCTCCGAGGATAATGAGATCAAGCTGCAAGACGGAAACATTGAGATCAGCTTGCCTGCTCACAGCGGCACGCTTATAAAAACTGTTTGACATTATTGAGGTGGCAACTATGGAGAACATTTTAAAAAAAGAGATAGACGCACAATTTTGCGTTGTAGGCGGAGGTATGGCAGGCGTTTGCGCCGCTATCGCAGCTGCAAGGCACGGCGTTAAAACTGTTCTTATGCAGGACAGGCCTGTGCTCGGCGGAAACGCTTCAAGCGAGATCAGAATGTGGATATGCGGTGCTCACGGTGAAAACAACCGAGAAACCGGAATTATCGAAGAGATCGAACTTGAGAATTTCTATCGCAATACAGGACTGAAATACACGGTCTGGGACAGCGTTGTTTATGAAAAGGTCATGGCTGAGCCGAATATAACTCTGCTTTTAAACTGCTCTTGCCTGGACGCGGACACGCAGGATAATGCGATAAAAAGTATCACAGGCTGGCAGACAACAACGCAGACCTATTTTACTATCAAAGCCGACTATTATGCGGATTGCAGCGGCGACAGTATTTTAGCGCCGCTTTCAAATGCCGAGTTTACATTCGGAAGAGAGGCAAAAGCGAAATACAATGAGCCCGATGCTCCCGAAAAAGCAGATCGCAAAACGATGGGTATGAGCTGTCTTTTTGAGATAAGAGAAACCGATTCGGAAAAGAAATATATCAAGCCCGAATGGGCATACACTTTCAAGACGGACGATGAACTTCCGATGTTTTCGCATAATATGTCGTCTAACTTCTGGTACATAGAACTCGGCGGAGAGCAGGACGGAATTGCAGATACCGAACAACTCCGACACGAGCTTTTGAAGATCGCATTCGGAGTTTGGGATCATTTTAAAAATCAGGGCGACCACGGTATGGCAAACTGGGAGCTTGACTGGATAGGCTTTTTGCCCGGAAAGCGCGAGAGCCGCAGATACATCGGCGATTATGTTGTTGTCGAGCAGGATGTTCAGTCGGGCGGACGGTTTGACGATATTGTGGCATACGGTGGCTGGACTATTGACAACCATGATCCGGCAGGCTTTTTTCACAAGGGCGGCAGGCAGGATGTTCACAGCCATGCCGAATCGCCGTGGGGTATTCCCTATCGCGCGCTTTACTCCAAAAACATCAAAAACCTTTGGTTCGCAGGAAGAAATATCAGTGTTTCTCATCTTGCAATGAGTTCATCGAGAGTTATGGCGACCTGCGCTCTGCTCGGTCAGGCAGTCGGCACTGCGGCGGCGGTTGCCCTGCGTGACGGCGTTTTGCCGAGACAAGCCGATGTTAAAGAAATTCAGCGTATTCTGATGAATGACGACTGCTTTTTGCCTTACTGCAAGCGGCAGATCTCCGCTCTCACTATGAAGGCTAAAGCGAGCCACGAAAAGCTCAGAAACGGAATTGAACGCACCGCTGAGGGGCTTTGTGTTTTAAAGCGCGGAGAAAAAGCGGTCTATGAATTTGAAAACGCCGAGCATATCAAATCGGTGCGGCTTGTTTTCGACAGCGACTTGAACCGCGATTATCCGAATATGCCTTGCAGAGCCGAGCTTCATGAAACCCGTTTTCATCTGCCGAAAACGCTGACAAAGGACTTTGATATTATTGCCGACGGAAAGACGATCTGCGAATACCGCAATAATCGCCAGAGGCTTGTGAATATTCCGCTTGATGTGACTGCTCGGAAAATTGAGCTTATACCGCTTGAAACGACAGGAGCCGACGATTTCGGAATATTCAGCTTTGAAGTTATGTAACAACAAAAAAGAAACACTCTTTCGAGTGTTTCTTTTTTTGCGTTAAATCAATGCAATTTTATTTATCAGAATGTTTCTTTTTGCCGATAACAGTTGTCGTGATGACAGCTGCGCCGCTGACAAAGAGCAGGGTTATCCACAGCATATTGTTGCTGTTTTCGCCTGTGTACGGGGGTTCCTTTTCTTTCGGCTGTTTTT
>CAKSQZ010000006.1 GCA_934486895.1 uncultured Eubacteriales bacterium
CAAAACCGATGACGGATACAAACACATCCGCTGTATTATCACTCGCTATAATAACAAAAAACTCCGCTTCTGCCGTGATATGCAGAAGCGGAGTTTTTATTCTGTTATTTTTGAGAGAGGTATTCATCGATGGCTTTAGCTGCGACTTTACCTGCGCCCATTGCGGAAATAACCGTTGCGGCGCCTGTTACAGCGTCACCGCCGGCATAAACGCCCTCTTTGGTGGTCGCACCGTTTTCTTCGATGATAATGCCGCCGCGGGAATTAACATCGAGGCCCTTTGTGGTGGACTTGATAAGCGGGTTCGGTGAAGTGCCGATAGAAATAACAACTGTATCAACATCAAGTATGAATTCACTGCCCTCGATCGGAACAGGACGGCGGCGGCCGCGTTCATCGGGCTCGCCGAGCTCCATTTTAATGCACTTGATACCTGTTACAAAGCCGTTTTTCGGATCGCGTTTATCATCGGGATTTTCATAGCCGAGGATCTCAACCGGGTTGTTGAGAAGACGAAAATCAATTCCCTCTTCCATTGCGTGCTCGACCTCTTCGCGGCGGGCAGGCAATTCCTCCATTGAACGGCGATATACGATATAGACCTTCTCTGCGCCGAGTCTAAGCGCGGTACGGGCAGCGTCCATTGCGACATTACCGCCGCCTACAACTGCTACTTTGCCGCCTTTCATTATCGGTGTTACCGGATCTTCCTTATAAGCCTTCATAAGGTTGGAACGGGTGAGAAATTCGTTTGCGGAATAAACGCCTTTGAGCGACTCGCCCGGAATTCCCATAAAGTTCGGCAGGCCTGCGCCCGAACCGATGAACACGGCTTCATATCCGTCTTCAAGCAGTTCATCGACAGTGAGTGTTTTGCCGATTATCATATTTGTTTCGACATCGACACCCATAGCCTTGAGGTTATCTACCTCTTTTTGAACAATGGATTTCGGCAGACGAAACTCAGGAATACCATAGACAAGCACTCCGCCTGCTGTGTGAAGCGCTTCAAAAACAGTTACCTTATAGCCTTTCTTGGCAAGATCGCCTGCGCAAGTGAGACCGGACGGACCCGAACCTACAACTGCGACTTTATGGCCGTTAGGCTCGGCGACATTCGGAGCTTCCTCGGAATGAGCATTATGCCAATCGGCAACAAAACGCTCAAGTCTGCCGATACCGACGGGCTCGCCCTTGATACCGCGAACGCACTTGGCTTCGCACTGAGTTTCCTGCGGACAGACTCTGCCGCAGACAGCCGGAAGAGACGATGTGCGGTGGATGACCTGATATGCGCCTTCAAAATCGCCCTCCTTTATCTTTGCGATGAATTCGGGGATATGAATATTTACGGGGCAGCCTGATACACACGGCATATTTTTGCAGTTTAAGCACCTGAGTGCTTCCTCGATAGCTGTTTCTTCGGAATATCCGGTGGTTACCTCTTCAAAATTATGCGCTCTGACTTCCGGTGCCTGAGACGGCATCGGATGTTTTTTAGGATCCATATTGGGTTTGAACATCAGTTCTGCGCCTCCTTTTTAAACAGGTTGCAGGTTTCTTCATAAGCGTGGCGTTCAAAGTCGCGGTACATTGCACCTCTGGACATTGCTTCATCGAAATCCACTTCATAGCCGTTGAAATCAGGACCGTCGACACAAGCGAACTTTGTTATCGGCTTACCGTCGCGGTGAAGCGTCAGTCGGCAACCGCCGCACATACCTGTTCCGTCGATCATGATCGGGTTCATCGAAACTGTGCAGGGAATGCCTGTGGGCTTGACCGCTGCGACAACAAATTTCATCATGATCAGCGGGCCGATGGTGATAACTTCATCGAACTTTTCGCCGTTCTCAAACATTTCGTTGAGCGGAACACAAACATTTCCGTGTCTGCCGTAGCTGCCGTCATCGGTCATGACAACGAGGTTGTCGGAAGCTGCTTTAAATTCGTCCTCAAGAATGAGCAGATCCTTTGATCTGAAACCGATTATCGAGGTTACATCACAGCCCATCTCATGCAGTTTCTGAGCGATGGGAAGCGCAATGGCACAACCGACGCCGCCGCCGACAATGCAAACTTTTTTAAGTCCGTCGAGCTTGGAGGCAACACCGAGCGGTCCTGCAAAATCCTGAAGATACTCGCCCTCGTTTTTATGATTCAGCTTCTCCGTTGTTGCGCCAACGATCTGAAAAATAATCTTAACCGTTCCCTTTTCGCGATCGTAACCTGCAACTGTGAGCGGAATACGCTCGCCCTCTTCGTCAACACGGAGAATGATGAACTGGCCCGGCTGAGCCTTTGCAGCTACAAAAGGAGCCTCGATATCCATCATTGTGACGGTCGGGTTGAGCGCGGCTTTTTTAACGATTTTATACATAAGCCTGTTCTCCTTGTTTAGGTTTGAGTTTGAAAAGAGCTGCTGCAATAACTGCAACAGCCCTTTCGGTCTTTATCAGAAATCTACTTCAGTGTCATAGTAGCAGCACTTAAGCAGCTTTTCCATTTCTTCCTGACTGGGCTGACGCGGGTTAGAGCCTGTGCAGGCATCTGCAATAGCGTTCTTTGCGATCTCGGGGAGTCTCTCAAGGAACACATCCTCCGGAACAAAGCCATTCTCAGTCGGATAGCTGTCCGCGCCGTAGTTCTTGATGCAGTGCGGGATATTAAGTTCGTCGTTCATGTGACGCAGATATTTGATGAGCAGAGCTACCTTCTCATCGTCATTATCGCCGCCGAGACCCATATAGTCCGCGATCACGCCATAGCGCTTCTTAGCAGCCTCATCTTTTGCGTTGAACGCAATTACCTTCGGCAGGTACATAGCGTTTGCCGCACCGTGAATAATATGAGCGCCGTAATCCGCAAAAGCAGCGCCTGTCTTATGCGCCATTGAATGAACGATACCGAGCAGTGCGTTTGAAAACGCCATGCCTGCGAGGCATTGAGCGTTATGCATGCTGTCACGCTTCTCCATATCGCCGTTATAAGATTTAATAAGATCGTTCTGGATCATCTTGATAGCAAAGATCGCGAGCGGATCTGTATAGTCGCAATTAGCGGTTGAAACATATGCTTCGATAGCATGTGTCATTGCGTCCATACCTGTGTGAGCAACAAGCTTCTTAGGCATTGTCTCTGCAAGGTCGGGGTCAACGATAGCAACATCGGGAGTGATCTCGAAGTCGGCGATCGGGTATTTAATGCCCTTTTCATAATCGGTGATGATCGAGAATGCTGTTACCTCTGTTGCTGTGCCCGATGTGGACGAAATAGCACAGAAATGAGCTTTGCGGCGCAGGCTGGGGATACCGAATACTTTGCACATTTCTTCAAATGTGATATCCGGATACTCATACTTGATCCACATAGCTTTTGCAGCATCGATCGGCGAACCGCCGCCCATTGCAATGATCCAGTCCGGCTCAAACTTGAGCATTGCCTCGGCACCGCGCATAACAGTTTCAACAGACGGATCGGACTCAATGCCCTCGAAGAGTTCAACCTCCATGCCGGCTTCTTTAAGATAAGAAACCGCTTTGTCGAGGAAGCCGAAGCGCTTCATGCTGCCGCCGCCTACGCAAATCATTGCTTTTTTGCCCTTGAAGTCTTTAAGAGCCTCAAGTGAGCCTTTTCCATGATACAAATCTCTCGGTAAAGTAAATCTAGCCATTTCAGAAAATCCTCCTTGGAATTTTTATTACAATTCAATTATATATCTAATTTTGGATTTGTGAAATGTTTATATAAAATATCGATATGTTTGTATTGATATTATGAGATTTATACCAATTTAATTGGCTCAATTTGTGCAATAATTCAAGAAAAATTATAAATAAATGTTAAAAAATAATCAATTCGTCAAAATCAAGACCAAAGAGCGGGAACTTTTGGTTCCCGCTCTTTTTACCGGTTTATTTAACCAGCTCAATAATAGCCATCTCGGCAGCGTCGCCGCGGCGCGGGCCGGTCTTGATGATACGCGTATATCCGCCGTTACGGTCGGAATAGTTCGGCGCGATCTCATCGAACAGCTTTTTCACAACATCCTCTTTTGTGACAAAAGCCATTACTTTACGCTTGTTGTGAAGCGTATTTTCCTTTGCGATTGTAATATATTTCTCGGTCATAGCGCGGACTTCCTTCGCACGGGTAACGGTAGTTTCGATCTTACCGTTTTCGAGCAGGAAAGTTACCATTGCGCGAAGCATTGCTTTACGCTGATCGCTCGTTCTTCCGAGCTTTCTCGTTCCTGGCATTTCAATTCACTCCTTTACAGTCGTGTTTAAGATAAATCTGCGTGTAATTATTATTCGTCTTCCTTACGAAGCGTGAAACCAAGCGTTTTCAGCTTATTGATGACTTCATCAAGCGACTTTCTGCCGAGGTTTCTCACCTTCATCATATCCTCTTCGGACTTGCTGATAAGGTCTTCGACAGTGTTTATGCTGGCACGCTTTAAGCAGTTGAAGCTTCGTACGGAAAGGTCAAGTTCCTCAATGGTCATCTCAAGGACTTTTTCCTTGCCGTTATCGTCACGCTCGACCATGAAGTCGCCCTCGAAAGCTTCTTCCGAAAGTTCAACAAACAGGTTGAGATGTTCAGTGAGCACCTTGGCTCCGAGCGATACCGCTTCTCTTGCGGAGATAGTACCGTTCGTCCAGACTTCGATCGCGAGTTTATCGTAATCAGTGATCTGACCGACACGGGTATTCTCGGTATAATAATTAACTTTAGTTACAGGCGTATAGATCGAGTCGGTCGGGATAACGCCGACAACGGGCTTTGCCTGCTTGTTTTTTTCCGCTGACACATAGCCGCGACCCTTATCGAGGGTCAGCTCCATGAAAAGCTTGCCTTCGTCGGAAAGTGTTGCGATATGAAGATCGGGATTTAAGATCTCGACTTCGGAATCACATTTGATAGAGCCTGCAGTAACTTCACACGGGCCTTCTGCTTCGATATAGCAGATCTTCGGAGCGTCTCCGTGGATCTTTGCGGTGATTCCCTTGATATTCAGAACCATTTCCGTAACGTCTTCCTTAACGCCGGGAACTGTCGAAAATTCATGCAGAATACCGTCTATCTTTATCGAAGTGACTGCCACGCCCGGAAGTGAAGAAAGAAGCACTCTTCTCAGGCTGTTGCCGAGAGTAATGCCGTATCCTCGCTCGAGCGGCTCGATCGTGAATTTACCGTAAGAACCGTCAGCTGCAAGATCAACAGCCTCAATTCTGGGCTTCTCAATTTCTATCATAAAAACCCTCCTTGTTTTTCTCGCAGTTTTCACTGCGCTGCGGCGAACGGATAGAATAGCCGTCCGCACCGTTGTTTATCCGGGCAGCATAAAGCCGCCCGAAAAGCTTTGTTGAAAACAAACAGCGGATTATTTTGAATACAACTCGACGATCAGCGATTCCTCTACCGGAGTATCGATTTCCTCACGGGTCGGAAGTGCGACAACCTTGCCGGCTTTACCGTCGCCTACGCGCTCGAGCCAGTTCGGTGTGGGTCTTGAGCCGTTAGCCTCAAGCACTGCCTTGATCTTCTCGCTCTGCAGGCTGCCGCTCTTGATCGAAACGGTGTCGCCGGCTTTGAGAAGGATCGACGGGATGTTCACTTTTTTGCCGTTGAGCTCGAAATGATTGTGCAGAACGAGCTGTCTTGCTTCATTTCTCGAAGAAGCAAAGCCAAGACGATAAACGATGTTATCAAGACGGCTCTCGAGCAAACGAAGAAGGTTTTCACCGGTTACGCCCTGTCTTCTTTCAGCCTCCACAAAATACTTGTGGAACTGGCTCTCGGAAAGACCGTAGTAACGCTTAGCCTTCTGCTTCATTCTGAACTGAGTAGCATACTCGCTGTTCTTCTTACGACCCTGACCGTGCTGGCCGGGAGCGTATGCTCTTACAGCGATGGAGCATTTGTCTGAGTAGCAGCGCTCGCCCTTGAGAAACAGCTTTTCGCCTTCTCTGCGGCAAAGTCTGCATACAGGACCGGTATATCTAGCCATTTAAATTTCCTCCTCTACTATACGCGTCTTCTCTTCGGAGGACGGCAGCCGTTATGCGGGATAGGCGTGACGTCCTTGATCATGGACACTGTGAGACCGACGGTCTGGAGTGCTCTGATCGCAGCTTCTCTGCCTGCGCCCGGGCCTTTGACAAATACCTCGACCGTCTTAAGGCCGTGCTCCATTGCAGCCTTTGCAGCGGTTTCTGCTGCCGACTGAGCTGCGAACGGAGTCGATTTTCTCGATCCTCTGAAGCCTAACTCGCCTGCCGATGCCCACGAAATTGTGTTACCTTTAACATCGGAGATTGTGACGATCGTGTTGTTGAAGGTCGACTGAATGTGGACGCTGCCGCGCTCAATGTTCTTTTTTTCGCGGCGTCTTGTTCTTGTAGTTTTGCTACCTGCCATACTCTAAACCCTCTCCTTACTTTTTCTTGTTCGCAATCGTCTTCTTCGGACCCTTGCGAGTTCTTGCATTTGTCTTGGAACGCTGACCGCGAACGGGAAGTCCCTTTCTGTGTCTGGTTCCGCGGTAGCTGCCGATTTCGATCAGGCGCTTGATATCAAATGCGATATCACGACGCAGGTCGCCTTCGACCGTTACATTATGGTCGATATACTCACGCAGTTTTGCAACTTCGTCATCTGTGAGATCCTTAACTCTCTTATCGGGATCAACGCCGGTTTCGGCAAGGATCTTCTTCGAGGTTGTCAGTCCGATACCGAAGATATAGGTAAGACCGATCTCGACTCTTTTTTCTCTCGGCAGATCAACACCGGAAATTCGTGCCATTATTATTACACCTCCGTAATGCGCAGGTTAGCCCTGACGCTGCTTATGCTTCGGGTTTTCGCAGATAACCATGACTTTACCCTTGCGTTTGATCACTTTGCATTTTTCGCACATCTTTTTAACAGAAGGTCTGACCTTCATATCAATCATTCCTTTCATGCGTAATACAAATACCTTGCGGCTTTTGTAGATTTAGCTTATTTGGAACGCCAGGTTATGCGTCCCTTATCAAGGTCATACGGTGAAATCTCAACCGTGACCCTGTCGCCCGGCAATATTTTGATATAGTTCATTCTAAGCTTGCCGGATATGTGGGCCAATATTATATGACCGTTTTCGAGTTCTACCTTGAACGTGGCATTCGGCAGCGCCTCGACCACGGTTCCCTGAAATTCGATGTTATCCCCTTTGGACATCACTTAATCCTCCTCGGTAAGCGTACGCAGTGCGCGCCGCAATTTACGATTTGTTGCCATCGCTTGATCATCTAAAACGATCGACGATTTTAATAGGTGTTTTTCGTTTTTACGCTTGGGGCGCTCTATCGGGCGTTCGTGCCCGTCGCACACAAGTATCCTGCCGTTGTCGTTGCCGACGACAGCGAGATAACTGTTTTTATCCCGTCCGCGCAAAGACTTAACAACTCTGCCGTATTCAACAGCCAAGTCATCACGCTCCTTTAAGCCTCGGTAAGTATAACCGGTCCGTCGTCTGTTACGGCAACGGAATGCTCAAAGTGGGCTGACAGCCCTCCGTCTATTGTTTTAACCGTCCAACCGTTGGATAGTGTTTTGACACCGTATCCCTTTTGATTGACCATCGGTTCGATGGCGATAGTCATGCCCGGCATCAGTCTGACGCCGTGCCCCTCTCTGCCGTAGTTCGGCACTTCGGGGGCTTCGTGAAGGCTCGCACCTACTCCGTGTCCCACAAAATCTCGTACCACCGAGTAACCGCGCGCCTCGACATACCGCTGAACTGCCGAGCCTATATCGCCGATTCTGCCGCCCCGACGCACCGCTTTGATACCTTCATACAGGCTCTCCCTGGTTGTGTCGATCAGCCGCCTCGCGTCAGGCGAGATATCGCCCGACGCAAAAGTAGCAGCATTATCACCGTTATAGCCCTCGAACACCGCGCCGAGATCGACGCTGACTATATCGCCTGCTTTGACGATTGTCTTTTTGTCCGGTATGCCATGGATAACTTCATCGTTTATGGATATGCATGCGCTTGCCGGAAAACCGTTGTAGTTGAGAAATCCCGGAGTTGCACCCTGGCTTTTAATAAAATCATACGCGACTTTATCAAGATCATAGGTTGAAACGCCCGGCTCAACTGCTTCCCCGACCAGCTTGAGCGCCATTGCCGAAATTCTTCCGGCTTCGCGCATGAGTTTAAGTTCACGCGCGGTTTTGAGCACGATCATGCTTAATCCTCCAATGCTTTGAGGGTGAGTGCCGTTGTATCAGCGACTTTCTCCTGTCCCTCTATTACAACGAGTTTGCCTGATTTATTATAATAATCCTTAAGCGGCTCTGTCTGCTCATGATAGACATGAAGTCTGTCGAGCACGACTTCGGGGTTATCGTCCTTACGGATGATAAGCTCGCTCTCGCAATTATTGCAGACGCCCTCTTTTGCAGGTTTTTTATACTCGATATGATAACTTGCACCGCAGTTCGGGCAGACACGTCTGCCGGACATACGGGTGACTATCTTATCGTCAGGAACTTCGATATCGATAACCTTGTCGATTGCAATGCCCATGCTGTCGAGAGCTTCGGCCTGCGGGATCGTTCTCGGGAAACCGTCGAGTATAAAGCCGTTCTTGCAATCGTCCTCAGCGAGGCGTTCCTTGATTATGCCGATAACGACTTCATCCGGAACAAGCTCGCCCTTCTGGACATATTCGCTGGCTTTTGCACCCATCTGAGTTCCGTTTTTCATCGCTTCGCGGATAATATTTCCGGTCGAAACTGCCGGAATATTATACTTTTCGCTTACGATCTCTGCCTGTGTTCCTTTGCCGGCACCGGGAGCGCCGAGAAAAATCAGATTCATATCATATCCTCCGATCAATCAAGGAAGCCCTTGTAGTGGCGCATCATCATCTGAGATTCGATCTGCTTAACAGTGTCGATAGCAACACCGACAACGATGATGATTGATGTACCGCCGAGTGAAACATTTATCTTGCTGAACTGACCGACTACGATCGGCAGAACTGCGAGGATACCGAGGAAGATCGCGCCGATCAAAGTGATGCGGCTGATGATCTTTGTGAGGTAATCCTGTGTGGGCTTGCCGGGACGGATACCCGGAATAGCGCCGTTCTGCTTACGCAGGTTGTTTGCCATCTCGACCGGATTGTACTGAATGGTCGTATAGAAGAAGGCAAAAGCGATGATAAGCGCAAAGTAGATTATCGCATAGGGCCAGTTGTTGTAGCTGAACAGGCTCAGGATCCTATACCATGTGCCCTGAGTATTGGATGTACCCATGAACGCAAGGATCTGTGTCGGGATCATGAGGATCGAGCTCGCAAAGATGATCGGCATAACGCCGGACATATTCACCTTGATAGGAAGGTGAGTGTTCTGACCGCCGTACTGCTTTCTGCCGACAACACGCTTAGCGTACTGGATCGGAACTCTGCGCTCTGCCTCATTCATCCAAACGATGAACACGATTGTTGCGAGGAAAAGAACAAGAAGCACGATGACCTGAACATAATAATCAAGCTCGAAGAAGTAGTTCCAGAGGGTTGCGATACCTGTGGGAACTCTTGAAATAATACCGGCAAAGAGCAGAATGGAGATTCCGTTGCCGACGCCCTTGGCATCGATCTGCTCACCGAGCCACATCATAAGTGCCGAACCGGCTGTGAACGAAGTGATGATTACAACTGCAGCAAAGACAGTATCGAATCCGCCTTCATTCTTGATATAACCGCTGGCGTGCAGCCACCACCAGTATGCCGCGCCCTGAGCAAGACCGAGGATAACGGTTGCAAAACGAGTATATTTTGCAATGCGCTTTCTACCCTCTTCGCCTTCTTTTGCGATACGCTCAAGCGGCGGGATGGCAACTGTGAGAAGCTGCATAATGATGGATGCGTTGATGTACGGAGTTACGGACATTGCGAAAAGTGCACCGTAATCCATAGCACCGCCCGTTAATACGCTGAGATAACTGAAGAAGCTGCCGGATCCCGCGTTGGCGCTGCTGAGCGACTGGTCCATAGCCGATTTGAGCGCTGCAACGTCGATGAACGGCACGGGGAGAACCGAGCCGAAACGGAAAATAAGGATGATGAACAGTGTGAACAGCATCTTTTTTCTGAGTTCGGGAAGTCTCCATGCGTTTCTTAAAGTGTTCAGCATATTAAACCACCTCGGCCTTTCCGCCTGCGCTTTCTATCTTTTCTTTTGCTGTAGCAGAAAATGCAGCGAGTGTGCAGTTGACCTTTTTGGTGATTTCGCCGTTGCCGAGAACCTTTACGCCGTCGGCAGCGTCTTTAATGATCTTTTTGTCGAGAAGCGCCTGTGTGTCAACAGTTGCGCCGTCTTCAAACTTGTTGAGATCGGAAAGCGAAATTGTGACGATCTTCTTAGCGAAGATATTATTGAAGCCTCTCTTCGGAACTCGTCTTGCGAGCGGCATCTGACCGCCTTCAAATCCCGGACGAACTCCGCCGCCGGAACGCGCCTTCTGTCCCTTATGGCCCTTGCCGGCTGTTTTGCCCTGACCAGAGCCGTGTCCGCGACCGATACGCTTCGACTCTTTTGTCGAGCCGGGAGCGGGGGATAACTCATGAAGTTTCATCTTAGCACCTCCTTAAGCTTCTGCTACTTCGATAAGGTGAGAAATCTTTTTTATCTTACCGATTGTCTGTTCGTTGTTCGGCTGTGTTACGGTGTTGCCGATCTTTTTAAGACCAAGCGAGATCGCTGTTGCGATCTGATCGTCCTTGCAGCCGATCAGGCTCTTTTTGAGTGTGATCTTAAGGCTTGCAGCCTTATATTCGATTGCCATAACGCTGCCTCCTTATTTAAGAATTTCTTCAACGGTCTTACCGCGGGTCGCTGCAACCTGCTCGGCGCTGCGAAGCGATTTAAGACCCTCGATTGTAGCGCGAACTACGTTGCACGGATTGTTTGAACGAAGCGCCTTTGTACGGATATCCTTGATACCTACTGTCTCTATGACAGCACGGGCAGGACCGCCGGCGATAACACCGGTACCGGGAGCTGCGGGCTTCATAAGAACTCTGCCTGCGCCGAAAGCACCGATTACCTCGTGCGGAATTGTTGTTCCTTTGAGCGATACTTTTACGAGATTTTTCTTTGCGTCCTCACAGCCCTTGCGGATAGCCTCGGAAAATTCGCTTGCCTTACCGATACCGAAGCCTACTGTTCCGTTGCCGTCACCGACGACTACGAGTGCAGCAAGTTTCATAATGCGGCCGCCCTTAACGGTTTTGGAAACACGCTTTACGGCAACTACTCTTTCCTGCAAATCCATTGTTGATGCGTCAATATTAGCCAAAGCTTTCTCCTCCTTTATCAGAACTTGAGGCCGCCCTCGCGAGCGCCTTCGGCCAGTTCCTTGACACGGCCGTGATAGATATTTCCTCCGCGGTCGAATACGACCTCGGTTATGCCCTTCTCTGCTGCTCTTTCAGCGATCATAGCGCCGACTTTTTTAGCAGCTTCTTTGTTTCCGCCGTTGCCGGTGAATGCCGGCTCGACTGTCGATGCCGCAACGAGTGTTACGCCCTTTACATCATCGATTATCTGCGCATAGATATTAGCGTTGGAGCGGAAAACATTAAGGCGGGGACGCTCTGCGGTGCCGCTGAGCTTAGCACGAACGCGCTTATGTCTCTTAATACGAGCCTTATTGCTATCAGGTTTTGATACCATTTGTTATTCACTCCTTCTTTATTTCTTAGCGCCTTTGGCGGCTTTACCTTCTTTACGGCGGATATGCTCGTCAACATACTTGATACCCTTGCCCTTATAAGGCTCCGGCGGACGCTTCTCGCGAACTTCTGCCGCAAACTGACCGACCTTCTGCTTATCCGGACCGCTGATGACGATTGCGTTCGGGTTCGGAACATCGATCGTGATACCGTCTATCTCATCGACTTTGACCTGATGAGAATAACCAAGGTTCATAACGAGTGTTTTGCCCTGCTTTGCAACACGATAGCCGACACCGTTTACCTCGAGCTCTTTCTTGAAGCCTTCGGTTACGCCTGTGACCATGTTTGCAACGAGCGCACGTGTAAGACCGTGAAGCGCACGATTCTCTTTATCGTCGTTCGGACGGGTGAACAAAATTTCGTTGCCCTCGATAGTAACGGTTATGTTAGGATGCACTTTCTGAGCAAGGGTGCCTTTCGGACCCTTAACGGTAAGAGTAGCGCCATCCTGCTTGACCTCTACGCCTGCCGGAATAGTTACAGGCTTTTTGCCTATTCGTGACATTACGCTACCTCCTTACCATACGAAGGCGAGTACTTCGCCGCCGATGTTATTTTTTCTGGCCTGTCTGTCGGTAAGGATACCCTTGGATGTCGAAAGGATCGCTGTTCCGAGTCCTCTCATTACCTGGGGCATATCCTCAACATTCGTATATATACGCAGACCGGGCTTTGATACTCTCTTGAGTCCCTGCAGAACTCTGGACTTGTTCTCACCGTATTTCAGCTGAATACGGATGATGCCCTGCTTACCGTCATCGATAACGGTGAAGCTTTTAACATATCCCTCGTCAACAAGAATCTGAGCGATCGATTTTTTCATGTTGGACGCGGGGATATCAACCGAATCATGTTTTGCCGAGTTTGCGTTTCTGATTCTAGTGAGCATATCGGCGATTGTATCGGTTACCTGCATGTCGTAAACCTCCTTTTCAGTTTGCCGCTTTACCAGCTTGCCTTTTTAACGCCCGGGATCTCACCCTTATAAGCGAGTTCACGGAAGCAGATACGGCAAATACCGTATTTGCGAAGGTAAGCGTGCGGTCTGCCGCAGATCTTGCATCTGTTGTAAGCTCTTGTTGAAAACTTAGCAGGTCTCTGCTGCTTATTTTTCATTGATGTCTTAGCCAACTTTACTCCTCCTTACTTCGCGAACGGAGCGCCCATAAGAGTCAGCAGCTCTTTGGCCTCTTCGTCTGTCTTTGCAGTGGTGATGAATGTAATATCCATACCGCGGACTTTATCGATCTTATCATACTCGATCTCAGGGAAAATCAGCTGCTCTTTAACGCCCATGCTGTAATTGCCGCGGCCGTCAAATGAGTTCGGGTTGATACCTCTGAAGTCACGCACACGCGGAAGTGCGATCGAGAAAAGTCTGTCGATGAATTCATACATTCTGTTGCCTCTGAGCGTTACTTTAACGCCGATCGGCATTCCTTCACGAAGTTTGAAGTTAGCAACCGATTTCTTTGCGTTGCAGATCACAGGCTGCTGGCCGGTGATTGTTGCAAGATCGGTCTTGATGGAGTCAACGACTTTGGAATTGTCTTTAGCTTCGCCGCAGCCGACATTGATGACGACTTTGTCGAACTTCGGGATCTGCATGACGCTCTTGTAGCCGAACTTCTTCATAAGAGCCGGTGCTACTTCATTTACATAAGTGTCCTTAAATCTTGGCATTGTCATGACCTCCCCCTATTAAAGCTTGCCGCCGCATTTTGCGCAAACGCGGGACTTGCTGCCGTCTTTCTCAAACTTATGAGCGACTCTTGTCGGCTTCTTGCATTTGGGGCAAACGGGCATTACTTTGCAAGCGTAGAGCGCGCCTTCTGCCTTAACGATACCCGAGGGGTCGCCTGCTTTGCGCGGCTTTACATGCTTTGTTACCATATTTCTCTTTTCGACGATGACCTTACCCTCTTTCGGGCTTACAGCCATGACCTTACCGGTCTTGCCTTTGTCCTTACCTGAGATGATCATTACTTCGTCGCCAGTTTTAACATGAATTTTGTTACTCATTTCCGGTACCTCCTTAAAGTACTTCCGGAGCGAGTGACAGAATTCTGGTGTAATCCTTGTCACGGAGCTCTCTGGCAACCGGTCCGAAGATACGGGTGCCTCTCGGTGTTTTATCGTCGCGGATCAGTACCGCAGCGTTTTCATCAAATCGGATATAGGTTCCGTCTTCGCGGCGAAGCCCCTTGACCGAACGAACGACGACTGCCTTAACTACATCGCCCTTCTTGACTGTACCGCCGGGCGCAGCCTTCTTGACCGAAGCAACTACGACATCGCCGATATTCGCATACCTTCTGCCGGAGCCGCCCAATACGCGGATGCACATGATTTCCTTTGCACCGGTATTGTCAGCAACCTTAAGGTAACTCTGTTGTTGTATCACAGTGGCTTCCTCCTTTATTTTGCCTTCTCGATGATCTCGACCAGGCGCCATCTTTTGTCCTTAGAAAGCGGTCTGGTTTCCATGATCGAAACTCTGTCGCCGGTGCCTGCGGTGTTGTTCTCGTCATGCACCTTGAGCTTAACCGTCTTCTTTACGATCTTGTTGTAAAGCGGATGCTTTACATTATCTTTAATTGCAACAACGATCGTTTTGTCCATCTTATCGCTGACAACAACGCCCGTTCTTGTTTTTCTGAGATTTCTTTCGCTCATTTCAAATACCTCCGTTAAGCGTTCTCGCCGTCTTCAAGGCTTTTCGCTGTCAGAACAGTGTTTACACGAGCGATGTCCTTCTTAACCGCCTTGATGCGCATGGGATTTTCAAGCTGATTGATGGCGTTCTGGAAGCGAAGGTTGAAAAGTTCTTTTTTAAGCTCAACAAGCTTTTCGTTGAGTTCGGTAACAGAAAGTTCTCTGATTTCACTTGCTTTCATTATTGCTCACCATCCTGTTCTTCTCTGGTAACAAACTTACATTTGATCGGGAGCTTGTGCATTGCAAGACGCATAGCTTCTCTTGCAAGTTCTTCGCTTACGCCGCCGATTTCAAACATAACTCTGCCCGGCTTAACTACTGCCACCCAATATTCGGGCGAGCCCTTACCGGAACCCATTCGGGTTTCTGCGGGCTTTTCGGTTATCGGCTTATCAGGGAAGATCTTGATCCAAACCTGACCGCCACGCTTGATGTAACGGGTCATAGCGATACGGGCAGCTTCGATCTGGTTGGAAGTGATCCAAGCCGGCTCGAGAGCCTGCAGGCCGTATTCGCCGTGGGAAACCTTATTACCTCTGAGTGCTTTGCCCTTAAGACGGCCTCTCTGCACTCTGCGGTATTTAACACGTTTAGGCATTAACATTGCGTCTTCCTCCTTCTCTGCGTCTGGGTGAGGAAACCTTCTTTGCGCTCTTGAGCACTTCGCCGGTGTAGATCCAGATCTTAACGCCGATCTTACCGTAGGTTGTGTTTGCCTCTGCAAAGCCGTAGTCAATGTCGGCTCTGATTGTCTGAAGCGGGATTGTACCCTCATGATAATGCTCCGAACGCGCGATCTCTGCACCGCCGAGACGGCCGGAGACCTGAGCTTTGATACCCTTTGCGCCGAGCTTCATCGTTCTGCCGATCGCCTGTTTGACAGCGCGGCGGAAGGAGATACGCTTCTCAAGCTGAGTTGCAATGTTCTCTGCAACGAGCTGAGCATTGAGATCGGGCTTTTTGACCTCAACAATATTGATTACTACCGGTTTGCCGAGGAACTTCTGGCACTCGACCTTGAGCTTTTCGATTTCCGAACCGCTCTTACCGATAACGATACCCGGTTTTGCGCAGGAGATAAAGATTCTTACTCTTGCAGCGTCACGCTCGATATCGATCGCAGCGATGCCGGCACCGTAAAGCTTTTTCTTAAGCATTTTGCGGAGCTTATAGTCCTCAACGAGGGTGTCGCCGAACTTATCGTCTCTGACGAACCAACGACTGCTCCAATTCTTGATAACACCGACACGCAAACCGTGCGGATTAACTTTCTGGCCCATGTGTTTACCTCCTTACCTTAATCTTCTTTTTCCTTGAGCACAAGGGTTACATGAGATGTTCTCTTCAAGATCCTGAATCCTCTGCCGTGTGCGCTCGGGCGCATTCTCTTGAGGATCGGACCGGGAGTAGCGTAGCACTCTGCAACATAGAGGCTGCTAACATCCATCTGATGATTGTTCTCAGCATTAGCCATTGCTGACTTTAAGAGCTTTACAAGGCTCTCGCTAGCGGCCTTAGGCGTATGGCGGAGAATAGCCATTGCTTTGTCCGCCGGCTGATTACGGATAAGATCGAGAACGATCTTTACCTTTCTCGGGGAAATACGGGCGTGTTTAAGTGTTGCCCTTGCTTCCATAATTACCTCTCCTTTCGGCCGTTATTTACCTGAATTTGTTGTCTTGGAACCGGCGTGGCCCCTGTATGTTCTTGTGGGAGCAAACTCGCCGAGTTTGTGACCGACCATATCCTCAGTCACATATACCGGAACATGCTTGCGTCCGTCATGCACTGCGAAAGTGTGACCGACGAAATCCGGGAATATAGTTGACGAACGGCTCCATGTTTTGAGGATCCGTTTTTCGCCCGCTTCGTTCATTTCCTTTACTCTTTTAAGAAGAACCGGCTGGACGTAGGGACCTTTTTTCAAACTTCTACTCATTATAAATAGCTCCTTTCATCCGATTACTTCGCATTGCGGCGTTTCACGATAAACTTATCGGAAGCCTTATGCTTGTTGCGGGTCTTGTAACCGAGAGCAGGCTTGCCCCACGGAGTAACAGGTCCGGGACGGCCGACAGGTGATTTACCTTCACCGCCGCCGTGCGGGTGATCGCACGGGTTCATGACCGAACCGCGAACGGTCGGACGCCAGCCCATGTGACGCTTACGGCCTGCTTTACCGATGTTGACATTTTCATGCTCGATGTTGCCGACCTGACCGATGCTTGCCATGCAGCCGTCCGGAACATATCTGAGCTCGCCTGACGGAAGTCTCAGAAGAGCCATACCGTTTTCTTTAGCCATGAGCTGTGCCTGAATGCCTGCGGATCTTGCAAGCTGGCCGCCCTTACCGGGCATAAGCTCGATGTTATGAATGAAAGTACCGACCGGAATGTTTGTGAGCGGAAGTGCGTTGCCGGGAACGATATCTGCGTTCGGGCCGTTGAGCACTGTTGCGCCTACTTTCAGACCGACAGGAGCAAGAATGTAGCTCTTGACGCCGTCCTGATATTCGATCAGAGCGATGTGAGAAGAACGGTTCGGATCATACTCGATAGTTTTAACAACTGCGGGTACATCGAACTTGTTTCTCTTGAAATCGATGATTCTGTACTTTCTGCGGTTAGCGCCGCCGCGATGACGGACAGTGATTCTGCCGTTAGCGTTGCGGCCGCTGTTTGCTTTCAAAGGTGCGAGGAGGCTACGCTCGGGAGCAACCTTTGAAAGAGTTGAATAGTCAATAACCGTCATGCCGCGTCTAGCCGGCGTTGTCGGTTTATAACGCTTTACTGCCATTTTTATTCACTCCTTGAAAATTAGCTTTGCGGGGCTTTACCGCCCCATACTTCGCCTTAAAGGTTTGCTTAGAGCATACCGTCGAAGAATTCAATGGGTTTGGAATCGGCTTTGAGAGTTACGATAGCCTTTTTCCAAGACTCGGTGTAGCCCTCATTTCTGCCGTAACGGCGGAGCTGACCTCTTACAGACACTGTGTTGACTTTCTCAACCTGTGTGCCGGGGAAAAGCTCTTCAACCGCTTTTTTGATCTCAATTTTGTTCGCGTCTGACGCTACTCTGAAAGTATATTTCTTATCTCTTGCTACTGTCATGCTTCTTTCGCTGATGACCGGTGCAATAACGATATCCTGAGCGAATTTCATTACGCGTACACCTCCTCGAGTTTCTCCGCCGCTGCTTTGGTGATCACCAGAGTGTCGGCGTTAACGATGTCGTAAGTGCTGATAGTGTTTGTCTGAGCAGATACGACGCCGGGGATGTTCTTGAAGCTTCTTACCGCATAGACATTGTTTTCATCGAGAACAACAAGCGACTTTTTGCCTGCGCCGATCACTTTGAGCATTGCGGCAGCGGTCTTAGTCTTGTATTCATCCATGCTGACAGCATCTACTACGATGAGGGCGTTGTTTGCAACCTTATCGGAAAGAGCGGACTTGATTGCAAGCTGCTTCTCTTTCTTGTTCATCGAAAGGCTGTAATCACGGGGCTTCGGCGCAAATACGACACCACCGTGTGTCCACTGCGGAGCGCGGGTCGAACCCTGTCTTGCGTTACCTGTGCCCTTCTGGCGCCACGGCTTTTTACCGCCGCCCGAAACTTCGGATCTTGTGAGCGCGGACTGCGTACCCTGACGGCGATTCGCAAGGAATGTTACAACTGCCGCGTGCATAACCGATTTGTTGGGCTCGATACCGAACACAGCGTCGCTGAGGACGATGTCCGACACCTTTTCGCCCGCCATATTTACAACTGCTACTTTAGGCATAGTGTTTCTCTCCTTCCCTTACGCCTTGACCGAATCGGAGATCATTACTACTCCGCCCTTCGGACCGGGGATCGCTCCCTTGATTGCGATAATATTGTTTTCAGCGTCCACCTTAACTACCGCAAGGTTCTGAACGGTTACTCTTTCGCTGCCGAGGTGGCCTGCGAGCTTCTTGCCCTTGAATACTCTCGAAGGCGAGGAGCAAGCACCGAGCGAGCCTGCGTGTCTGTGTACAGGACCTGTACCGTGAGACTCTTTAAGTCTGCCGAAGTTCCAGCGCTTGATAACGCCTGCTGTTCCTTTACCTTTGCTGGTGCCGACAACATCGATCTTGTCGCCCTCTGCAAAAGTGTCCGCCTTGATGATGTCGCCTACATTCAGTGCGGAGATATCGTCAAGTCTGAACTCGCGAAGGTACTTCTTAGGAGCGACATCGCCCTTTGCGAAGTGGCCCTTCATCGGCTTGTTGACCTTGTTTGCTTTCAGATCGCCGAAACCGATCTGAACAGCCTCGTAGCCGTCGGTCTCGACAGTCTTCTTCTGCGATACAACGCAGGGACCTGCTTCAACGACCGTTACCGGTACTACATTTCCGTTTTCGTCAAAAAGCTGGGTCATGCCGAGCTTTTTTCCAATGATTGCTTTTTGCATTTGTTTTTCCTCCTTTGGTTATTGGTTGGTTTTCACCAACATGACCTTGGGTGTGTGTATCTTAAAGATTGATTTCGATATCAACACCGGCAGGTAATTCAAGACCCGTTAATGCCTCAACGGTTTTGTTCGACGGACGAAGAATGTCGATAAGTCTCTTATGAGTTCTCATTTCGAACTGCTCACGGCTGTCTTTATACTTATGAACAGCGCGGAGGATAGTTACGACTTCCTTCTCTGTCGGGAGCGGGATCGGACCGGATACTCTTGCGCCTGTGCGCTTCGCGGTCTCAACGATCTTTTCAGCCGAACGGTCGACTAACGCGTGATCGTATCCCTTGATTCTGATTCTGATTTTTTCCTTTGCCATTTCTCTTTCGCCTCCATAATCGGCGGGCTTTTTCTGCATTTACCCTTTTCCGCGTGTTTCATGTTTTGCCAACATAAATCCGGATCGCTTTTAGGCTTAATCCGGATAATACAGCTTGTGTTCACCCTATTCACAAAGCGCTTTTGCTCTGTAATGAAGATGCTCACCAAGGGTTATCGCAGTTTGATTCGCCCGGTTTTAAAATCGGACATACTCGGCGGAAATTCCCCACCTTTTTAGGTGGCCACCTCCCGCTTCATCGCATGTTTTACACGGTGCAACAGCATATTTTTGCACTCGTACTTGTCTATATTATCATAGATAAGCCCATATGTCAAGCTGTTTTTTTTAGTTTTTTTAAATTTTTTTGCGCCGTTTTTTTCATTTTGTTTTACCATTTGTTTTTACCGTTTTATGCGGTTAAATCTCATTTTTAAGATAAAAATATCATTACAATGAAAACGGAGGTTTTAAATATGCAAAAACGTTCTTCCTTTGCAAAAGGTCTTACAGCCGGCGTGGCTGTGGGCGCTGCTGCGATTGCTGTCGGTTCGGTTATGATGAGAGGCGCAAAGCCTGTTAAAAAAACAAAAAGAAAGATGAGCGGTATGCTCGATACGATGAGCAATGTTTGCAGCGATCTTTCCTGCATGATGAAATAAGCAGGGCAGAAAAAACGACCGATTAAAACATCGGTCGTTTTGATTTTAAGCTGAAATTACTTCAGTTCAACAGTTGCGCCTGCTTCTTCGAGCTTAGCCTTCATAGCTTCAGCATCGTCCTTAGCAACGCCTTCCTTGATAGCCTTCGGAGCACCGTCAACGATAGCCTTTGCGTCAGCAAGGCCGAGACCTGTGATCTCACGAACAACTTTGATAACCGGGATCTTCGAAGCGCCTGCGCTTGTGAGAACAACATCGAACTCACTCTTCTCTTCTGCAGCAGCAGCGTCTCCGCCTGCAGCGCCTGCAACTACTACCGGAGCAGCAGCCGATACACCAAATTCCTCCTCGAGAGCCTCAACGAGCTCAGCAAGCTCGAGAACGGAAAGAGTCTTTACGTCTTCAATAAACTTTGCAATCTTTTCTGATGCCATTTTGATTTCCTCCAATTAATTAAGATAATAACATTTGATGAAAGCGCACTTATACTTATGCTGCTTCCTCTTCGCTCTTTTTGTCCTTGATGGCGTTGAGAGCATAAACAAGGTTTGTGATAGGAGCCTTGAGGCTTCCGAGAGCCTTTGCGATAAGACCTTCCTTGGACGGAAGCTTTGCAAGAGACTTGACCTTTTCGACAGTGATGACTTCGCCGTCGATAAAGCCGGACTTCACTTCAAAATAATCCTTGCCTTCGGCAAACTCGTTGAGGATCTTAGCTGCTGCAACGTAGTCGCTTTCGCTGAGCGCAATAGCTGTTGTTCCCTCGAGAACTGCCTTGATGTCGGACAGACCTGCTTCGTCAGCAGCACGGCCGAGAAGAGTGTTTTTGATTACAAAATAATCAACACCTGCTTCACGAAGCTGCTTTCTGAGCTTTGTATCCTCATCAACGGTGATACCGCGATAGTCAACAACGACACCTGCAACAGCTGCTTTCAGCTTTTCGGCAACGCCTGCGACTACCTGCTTCTTCTGCTCCAAAATAGCAGTACTGGGCATATTTTTCACCTCCGAATGATTTATCCCGTCCTGATTAAAAACAAACCCTTTCCGGTGAAGGAAAGGGTCAAACACACATAATATATGCGCACCTTTCCTCGGCAGGCGGTTTCCCATTAAATCAAATGATGCCTGCTGTCTTTAGATCGGACAGCTTTTATATGATAGCATATAAAATTTTATTTGTCAAGTGTTTTTTTACGGTTTTACAACAATATTGCAAAGCTTGCCTTTGATATATATCTTTTTGACGATATTCATACCGTCTGTTGCGGCTTTGACTTTCTCATCACCGAGCGCAAGAGATAAAACTTCTTCCTCGCTTGCATCGACTGCGATATTGAGCCTCGTTTTGACCTTGCCGTTTACCTGAACTACGATCTCGACGGTCGATTCAACACACTTCGATTCATCGTATTTCGGCCACTCGGTCTCATTGAGCATACCGTCGAACCCGGCCATCTGCCAAAGCTCCTCTGTGAGGTGCGGTGCAAACGGATTAAGCAAGGTTATGAAGATCTTGAACTCGTCCTTGGTTATCGAGCCGGATTCATAGATCTTGTTGATAAGGCTCATCATTTCGGCGATAGCCGTATTGAACTTGAGCTCTTCAATATCGCCTGTTACCTTTTTGATGGTGCGGTGGAAATCGCTCTCGAGCTGCGGGCGGATACCGTTGCCGCTTATCATATCGAACAGGTTATAAGTACGATCGAGGAAGCGGCTGCAGCCTTTGATAGATGTCGAGCTCCAGGGAGCAGACTTTTCAAAATCGCCTATGAACATTTCGTAGAGACGCATTGTGTCCGCACCGTAGTCTCTTACAATGTCATCGGGGTTGACGACATTTCCGCGGGATTTCGACATTTTTTCGCCGTTTTCGCCGAGGATCATACCGTGGCTTGTGCGCTTTGCATACGGCTCCTTTGTCGGAACAACGCCGATGTCATAAAGGAACTTATGCCAGAAACGGCTGTATAACAGATGAAGTGTTGTGTGCTCCATGCCGCCGTTATACCAATCGACCGGCAGCCAATACCTGAGTGCCTCGGGTGACGCAAGCTGTTTATCGTTATGCGGATCGCAATAACGCAGGAAGTACCACGAAGAGCCTGCCCACTGAGGCATTGTATCGGTTTCTCTGACAGCGTGTCCGCCGCATTTCGGGCAGGTCGTGTTTATCCACTCTGTCATATTGGCGAGCGGGGATTCACCGGTTTCGGTCGGTTCATAGGATTCGACCTCCGGCAATGTGAGCGGAAGCTCGGATTCATCGAGCGGAACATAACCGCACTTATCGCAATGGACGATCGGGATCGGCTCGCCCCAATAACGCTGTCTTGAGAATACCCAGTCTCTGAGCTTATAGTTTACCTTTGCGTGACCGATCTTCTCTTTTTCGAGATATTCGGTGATCTTCTTTTTAGCTTCGTCCACCGAAAGACCGTCTAAAAAGCCGGAATTGACCATGATGCCTGTCGCACAATCGACAAACGCTTCCTTTTCAACATTGCCGCCCTTGACAACTTCGATGATCGGAAGATCGAATTTCTTTGCAAATTCATAGTCGCGGGTGTCGTGAGCCGGAACCGCCATGATAGCGCCTGTTCCGTAGGAAACAAGGACATAATCGGAAATGAAGATCGGGATCTGTCTGCCGTTGACAGGGTTCACTGCTGTGACGCCCTCGATCTTAACACCTGTTTTATCCTTTGCCATTTCGGTACGCTCGAAGTCGGACTTTTTAGCCGCTTCCTGCTGATAGGCGCGGATAGCGTCGAGATTCGTTATTTTATCAGCCCACTTCTCGATAAACGGATGTTCGGGGGAGATTACCATGTAGGTAGCACCGAAAAGCGTATCGGGACGGGTGGTGTATACCACAAGGCCGTCACCCGCGGAAGTCTTGAATGTCACCTCGGCGCCTGTTGATCTGCCGATCCAGTTTTTTTGCTGAGTTTTGACTCTGCTGATGAAATCAACATCATCAAGATCATTGATAAGACGCTCGGCATACTCTGTTATTTTGAGCATCCACTGGCTCTTTGTTTTTCTTACAACTTCGCTGCCGCAGCGTTCGCAAACACCGTTGACAACTTCCTCGTTAGCAAGAACGCACTTACATGAAGTGCACCAGTTCACGCTCATTTCGGATTTATAAGCAAGGCCTTTTTTGAAAAGCTGAAGGAATATCCACTGAGTCCATTTATAATAGGAGGGATCGGTCGTGTTGATCTCGCGGCTCCAATCAAAGGAGAAGCCGAGTGATTGAAGCTGCTCTTTGAAATGAGCGACATTTTTCTGAGTGACGATCTCGGGATGGATATGATTTTTAATAGCATAGTTTTCAGTCGGAAGTCCGAAAGCATCCCATCCCATCGGGTAAAGAACATTATATCCTTCAAGTCTTCGCTTTCTTGCCACAATATCAAGCGCTGTGTATGAACGGGGATGTCCGACATGAAGCCCCTGACCTGACGGATACGGAAACTCTACCAACGCATAGTATTTCGGGAGAGAATAGTCATTTTTGGCATGGAATGTGCCTTTCTCCTCCCAAACACGCTGCCACTTCTTTTCGATCTCACTGTAATTGTATTTCAAAGTCCTCACCTTGCTGTTATTTGATAAGCGCGTTTACATCGATCTGCTCGGCATCCTGCCAGAGATGATCGAGTGAATAAAACTCACGGTCGTTTTTATAAAATACATGGATTATAACCGTGCCATAGTCCATAAGGATCCAGCCGGACGATCTGCCCTCAATGTGCAGCGGTTCGACTCCGAGCTGAGAGAGCTTAAATTCCGTCTCTTCCGCAAGCGCTCTGACCTGCGTGCTCGAGCTGCCTGTTGCGATCACAAAATAGTCCGCAAGCAGTGTTATATCCTCGACTTTCATCGCGCGGATATCGCTCGCCTTCTTAGCGTCGAGCACTTTCACCGCATTTTTTAAAATATCGTATGACTCCATCAATTTCCTCCGGAAGCTGTTGTGGTTGTGGTTGTTGCGTCTCCGTTGATCGAGCTGAACGAATTCGATTCGTCATTACCGAAGTAGTTATCGGATCTTGAATAGCCCGGAACAGAGGTTATTTCGAGATCATCCTCTGTGAGCAGAGTTGTTTCATACGGTCTGAATTTGGCGTTCAGCAATTCAACAAGCGCGCTCTTATCGACCGAGAAATATGACTGACGCGGCCAATCGCTTCTTGCGCGGACTGTTCTCGAACCGCCGGGGACTGCCTCAATAGTTACATTATTAAGGTCGAGAGAATGAGCCTTTTCCGCATAGCCGAGCATCTGACCGAGGGACAGATCGGTGGTTATATCGGACATGCAGTTTGTGACTATCTGGCTGAGCTGACTGAAGTTCATGCTGACTACCTTTTTGGCAAACGCGGCATAGAACTTACGCTGAGCTTCGACTCTTCCGAGGTCGCCCATGTTATAAGAGTTTCTGTGGCGGACAAAGCCCTCTGCCTCATAACCTTTTAGGTTGAGAGTTATCGGATTATCCTTTGTTGCGCCCTCTGCGAGAGTTATCTTAACAGCCTTTCCGCCGTTATCGACAGGACGGGAATCCTCGACATGGTATGCTCTTGTGAATGTCATCTCGACACCGCCGAGAGCATCGACTATCTTACGGAAGCCGGGAATAGTTACTGTTATATAATGATCGATCGGAAGGGCAAACTCTTTATTGATACGGCGGATAAGCGCTTTGATGGGCGACTCGCCTTCACGCGCGTTCTGATAAACCGAATTGAGCTTACCGAGGCCCTGGTCTGTGCCGACATAGCTGTCACGCGGGAGCTGAAGAATATCGACTCGGTTGTTTTTAAGATCGTAGCAGGCAACCATCATAATATCGGTGAGCTTTTCGCTGAGGTCGGTGCCGCATATAAGGAAGTAGGAAACATCGCCGCTCGGACTTGTTACAACGCTTTCGAACTCACCCTGCTCGACATCTTCCTCTTTTTTAACAAGGATCCTTGATTCGAGAAGTGTGAACGCTGTTGAGCCGAGGAGCGAGATAACAAGCAAAAGCGAAAGCGCAACATTAATAAGAATGCGCTTTTTGCCCGCCATTACGCCGCTTTTCTTGTTCTTCGAATTTCTGCCGCCTTTTGCAGAGTTTCTCGAAGCCATACGGTTCAGATCGAAACCGCTTTCCTGCTCAGGTGTATGAACACGGCCGGCTGTGTTATGCGATGTATTTGAATAAACATCCGAATAGTCTGAGCTTTGGCGGCTCGGACGCTCGGCACGCTCACGGCTCGTTCTTTCACGGCCCGAACGCGAACGGCTATACGGATTTGAACGCGGTCTTTTTTTGAGATCGTCTGATGATCTTCTGTTGTTATCCATAATACTGACCTTTCCTTTCACAACTGTTACTTTTATCAGATATCGCTGAGCAATACTTCATTGTAAGCGTTAAAAGTGTCCGCATGGATCGGGCGATGTTCGCTGCAAAGATCCGAAACTGACATAATGAGCGCATTCTTATAGCACAGATCAAGACTTACATCAAGATCACGCCGCAGATCATCGACGCCGTCAAAATCTCTTTCGCTCGAAACATAGTCGGCAATATATAATATCTTATCCATTAAGGCTGCGTTTTCTCGCGATGTTGTATGATAGCGGACGGCATCAAGCAATTCCCTGTCGGCAATGCCGAGCTTATGCTCAATGAACACCGCTCCTGCGATCGCGTGCCACAGTTTTTTTGACGCTTTCTGAACGCTATCTAACATTATACCAAACTCATCGAAGATTTGCAACATATTTTCTTCTGTATCGTTTTTGCAGACATCGTGAAGTAAGCCTGCAAGGTGTGCTTTGTCGGCGTCCGCGCCGTATTTCTCGGCGAGCTCCTTTGCCTTTGCGGCGACATTCAGAGAATGGATAAACCTTTTTTCGCAAAGTCTGCCTTTTATCAGGGCAACATATTCTTCATACATCACAATCAATCCTTATATAAATTGTTTTTTACTATATAACTGTAAACATCGGGGTCCAAAAGTCCGTCGACAGAGTCGCCCGATTTGAGCTTATTTCTGATCATTGTGGAGCTGATACACGGAAGGTCGGCTTTGAATATATGAGCCTTTGCTCCGATCTTTAAATATTTCTCCTGCATTTTAAGCATTTTTTCATAGTCCTCTCCCTGCCTGTACAATCCGCAGACAGTGCAAAGACCGAATATCTTTTCGGGCTCTTTCCACGAAAGCAGAGTGTTGAACATATCCGTTCCGCAAATGAGCCACAGCTCGCTTTCATTATACATCTCTTTTAAAATGCCGAGCGTACGATAGGTGTATGACGCACCCGAAAGTCTGTGTTCGATATCCGAAACGGAAAGCCCTGCGTTTTTTGCGGCGATCAGGCACATATTGAGCCTATGCTCTTCTGATACAAGTCCATCCGGCGATTTGTGCGGCGGAATCTTATCCGGTATCAGCAAAACATCATCGAGCCGGTACTCCGCTTTAGCGGCTGTGGCGAGCGCTGTGTGCCCTTTGTGGATCGGATTGAACGAGCCGCCGAGCACACCGATTTTTTTAATGCTCATTTTTTAAATTCGATCTTCGGCTTTTGGGGATTGCGGCGGAAAAGCACTATTTTTCTGCCGATTATCTGAACGACCTCGCTCTTTGTCCGCTCGGCGATCTCTATAGCGGCGTCCGACGCGGCTATCGGTGAAGTTTCGAGCACGGTGAGCTTGATAAGCTCACGGTTTTTAATTGCGCCGTCCACCTGTTCTATGAGATTGTCGCCAACGCCGTCCTTGCCGATCTGGATTATTGCATCGATATTGGAAGCGAGCGAACGAAGATAGGCTCTTTGCTTACTTGTCATTATTATTCTCCTTAATATATTGTTTCAGTTTTTCGGCGAAATCACGCATTGCATTGCCTCTGTGCGAGATATTGTCCTTTTGCTCGCTCGAAAGCTCGGAAAAGCTTTTATCCCCGACCATAAAAAGAGGATCGTAGCCGAAACCGTTTTCGCCTTTCGGCACATAGCCGATCATACCTTCGCATTCCCCGTGGGCTGTGAGTTCATCTCCGTTCGGGAAAACGCAGCAGATATTGCAGACAAAACGCGCTGTTCTTTTCTCGGGCGGAACATCAGAAAGCTCAAAAAGAAGCTTATCGTTGTTCGCCTTATCATCGTGATCTCCGCTGAATCTTGCGGAATAAACTCCGGGCGCGCCGGCGAGTGCATCGACGCACAGACCCGAATCGTCCGCAATGGCAGGCAGACCCGACGCATTCATTGCGCTGAGCGCTTTAATGCGGGCGTTCTGCGCGAAAGTCTCGCCGTTCTCAACGGCTTCGGGCAGTTCGCCGAACTCGCGCTCGCTTATTACATCAACTCCGAGCGGCAAAAGTATTCTTTGCATCTCAGAAAGTTTTTTCGGATTTTTTGTTGCAAGGATAAATTTCATTTTTATTTCTCCTCATCGGAAAGCATGGCTCTTGCAAATTCTTCGGGCAAAAAGTCCTGAAGATCATCTGCCTGTTCGCCGACTCCGATCAGCTTAACGGGCAAGCCGAGCTCATCATGGATAGCGAGCACTATTCCACCCTTTGCGGTACCGTCAAGCTTGGTGAGCACTATGCCCGTTATATCGGCGGCTTCCATGAAGCTTCTTGCCTGATTGACAGCGTTCTGACCTGTTGTGGCATCGAGAACAAGCAGCACTTCCATATCGCTCTCAGGCAGCTCTCTGCGGGCTACGCGGTTTATCTTCGCAAGCTCGTCCATGAGGTTTTTCTTATTGTGAAGTCTGCCTGCGGTATCAATGATAATGACATCGGAACCGCGGCTTTTTGCAGACGCTATGGTATCGTAAACCACTGCGGCAGGGTCTGCTCCCTCGCCGTGTTTCACAACGGGGACTCCGGCTCTGTCCGCCCAGATGCATAGCTGCTCGAAGGCCGCTGCACGGAAAGTATCCGCCGCGCCGAGTATCACCGACCTGCCTTCTTCTTTAAAGCGTTTTGCAAGCTTGCCGATAGTGGTCGTTTTGCCGACGCCGTTGACGCCGATCATGAGGATTATGGAAGGCTTTGTCGATATTTTGAGCGAGTTATCGACATCGAGAGTTTCGGTTATGACTTCTTCGAGCATTTTGCGGATGGTTTCCGGATCGGTCACTCTTTCATGCTTGACGCGATCGCGCAGCTTTTCGCAGATACGCTGCGCTGTCGGCATACCTGCGTCTGCCAATATCAGCGTTTCCTCCAGCTCTTCAAAAAATTCATCGTCCACCTTGGTGAATGAAGCGAAAATATCGTTTACAGCACCTGAAAACGCATCGCGTGTTTTTTTAAGGCCGCTGCTTATTTTGCTGAATATTCCCATTATGCTGCCCCTTTCGTTATTTGGCTTTGCCCTCGAGTGTTTTTTCGATCTGAGACACATCGATAGAAAGCAGTTTTGAAACGCCTGCCTCCTGCATTGTGACACCGTAAAGCACATCGGCTTCTTCCATTGTGCCGCGGCGGTGTGTTATGACGATGAACTGCGTGTTGCCGCTCATTCGGCGCAGATACTTTGCAAATCTGTCGACATTGACATCGTCGAGTGCCGCCTCGACCTCATCGAGCAGGCAGAACGGCGGTGCGTTGACCTTCATTATCGCAAAGTAGATCGAAACGGCGACAAGCGCCTTTTCACCGCCTGAGAGCTGCTCGAGAATGGATATGCTCTTTCCGGGCGGCTGAACATTTATATCAATGTCCGAATTCAAAATATCTTCGGGGTCGCGCAGCTCAAGGCTCGCTGTGCCGCCGCCGAACATTTCTCTGAACACCTCTGCGAAATTGGACGAAATGATGGCAAACTTCTCGCGGAACATCTCTTTCATCTGAGTTGTGAGCCCGTTTATAAGCTTTGAAAGCTGCTGCTTTGAGGTTTCGACATCGTCTATCTGCTCTTTCATGAACAGATATCTTTCATTTACCTCTTTGAATTCCTCGATTGCCGCGAGGTTAACTGTTCCGAGCGCGCGGATCTTTGCTCTGAGTGAATTAAGCTGAGATGCCGCGGCTTTTTCGTCCTCTATTTCGATACCTAGCTCTATCGCCTGATCGACCGACAATTCATATTCATCGAACAGCTTTGCGATAACATTATCGTATTCGCGCTGAAGCGTTTCTTTTTTAGCGCTGAGCCTTGCAAGTTCGCTTGCGGCATACTCTTTCTGACCCGAAAGCTCTTTTTCTCTTGCGCGCAGAGCATAAGTCTTTTGTTCAAGCTCATCCCTGCGCTCTTCGAGATCGGCTATCTGACGGTCGGAATCTTCAAATTTGGCTGAAAAACCGCTGATAAGAATTTTATGCTGCTCGATCTTATGCGAGATCTCTTCGTTTTCGTTTTCGAGCGATCCGATCTGTGCTTTCAGTGATTCGACACGGGATACACGATCGGAGATATTTAATTTGCACTGCTCAATAACGCTTCTTTGAACATCGATATTTTTCTCCGTCTCAAGAATTTTCATTCCGAGCTGCGAATGTGTCGCCGCAAGTTCATCGCGCCGGGCCTGCAATTCATCTCTGCCGCCCGAAAGCAGTTCGATCTCGCGCTCAAGCCGGCTTTTGAGCGTTTCGCTTTCCGATATTATCCGCAGAGCGTCGGACGCTTCGCTGTCGGTACTGCTGCCGCGTTTTTCAAAATCGGTTTTCAAATCGGACAGCTCTTTAATATTCCTCAAAGCCGCGTCCTTTTGTTCGCCGACAAGACGAAGCTCACTTTCCAGACGCGCTTTATCCTGCATTGCGATATTGATCTCGTCTTTTGCGGCGGTTATCTGCGCTTCAAATTTAAGCACCTCCGCTTCAAGCGATTTGAACTTTTCATTCTGCTCGTCATACTGCGACTTTGTCTGCCTTGCTTTTTCATGCAGACGCTCGATCTCAGCCGCTCTTCCGAGCAGACCCGCGCCTCTGACATGAGAACCGCCTGTGAGCGATCCGCCTGCGTTTACGACCTGACCGTCCAATGTGACTATTCTGAAATGATACGAGAATTTTCTCGCCATTGCAACGGCATAATCGATATCCTCGCAGATGACTGTTCTGCCCAGCAGCCAGCCGATTATATCGGTGTATTTTTTATCAAACTCAACAAGCTCGTCCGCTCTGCCGACATAGCCCGATTCGCCCGACGCATCCTCGCGCAGACGATTAGCCTTAACAGATGTGAGCGGCAGAAATGTCGCTCTGCCGGCTTTATTGCGCTTTAGCATTTCCATCGCACGCTTTGCGCTGTTCTCGTCCTCAACGACGATGTTTTGCATTGCGGCTCCGAGCGCGGTTTCTATTGCGACCCCGTATTTATCATCGACCTTGATAAGTCTGGAAACAAGTCCGTGGACACCGCGAAGTGTTCCGCGCTTTGCTTCATTTGTCACGGCTTTAACAGCACCCGAAAAGCCGTCCATATTCTTTTCAAGATCAGAGAGGATCTGAGCGCGGCGTTCATACTCACTTACTTTACCCTGAAGCTCCGAAAGACCCGAGCGCAGATCTTCAAGCTTTTTATTGCGTGAGCGGAGCATGAGCTCATTGCCGCTTGCGACATTTGAGCTTTCGGATATTTTTTCATCGACGCTTTTCATATCGTCTTTAAGCTGTGAAAGCTCGCTTTCGTATTCCGAAACGGCTGCGTTAAGCTTTTGGATGGTTTCGTCCGCTTCGAGCGAACGGGTACGAAGTTCATCGGCCGCTGTCTGAGCTTTTGCGAGCGCAACTCTGCTGTTTGAAATGTCGAGCGCAATTCTCGAAAGCTCGCGGTTTTTCTGCTCTATCTGCTCTGTTTTTCCACCGCTGTCGTCTGCCAAAAGGTTCATTTGCGACGATATTTCCGACTGCTGCTTAACAAGCTCCTCTTTGTTATCCGAAAGCAGGGCTATCTGCTGCTCACACTCGGCGATACGCTCGGTCGTTTTATCATCGTCCTCCGCGGCGCGGTCAATATCGGCGGCGAGCATCTGCTTAGTTTGCAGGTTCATCTGAGCGGTGTTTTGCAAGACCGCGATATCACCTTTTATGCGCGATGATTCTTCCTCAGCTTTTGTCTGTTCCCTGCGGATCTCATCTATCCTCGCGGTGATCTGCCGGCTGTCCTGCATACTGATCTCAGAGCCCGCTTCTATATTCGCAAGCTCGTTTGTGATACCGTCATACTGCGATCTCGCAAGCGTTATCTTATAGTCCTGCTCGCGCAGCTGAGTTTTGGAATGCTCAACGGTGTTGAGCCAAAGACCGATCTCGAGCGATCGCTTTTGCTCGGAAAGGTCTAAAAATGCCTGCGCTTTTCTTGATTGCTCCTCGAGCGGGCCGACTCTTCCTTCGAGCTCGGCAAAAATGTCTCTCAGTCTCACAAGGTTTTCTTCGGCATGAGCAAGCTTGCGCTCTGCCTCCTGCTTGCGATAACGATATTTTGAAATGCCTGCGGCTTCCTCAAAAATCTCTCTGCGGTCGTTGGATTTTGCGCCGACGATCTCATCGATCCTGCCCTGACCTATCATAGAATAGCCGTCGCGGCCGAGACCTGTATCCATGAAAAGCTCGTGGATATCTTTGAGTCTGACAGACGCACCGTTCAGCTTGTATTCGCTCTCGCCGGAACGATAATATCTTCTTGTGACGGTTACTTCATCGTTATCGAAATTTAAGGTGCGGTCGGAATTATCAAGCGTCAGCGACACCTCGGCAAAGCCGAGCGGTCGGCGGCGGACGGTACCGTTAAAAATAACGTCCTCCATCTTCTGACCTCTCAGCGTTTTGCTGGACTGCTCGCCGAGTACCCAGCGGATCGAATCGGAAATATTGCTCTTACCGTTGCCGTTTGGGCCGATAACAGCGGTTATATCCTTTTCAAATGTGAGTTTCGTCTTATCGGGAAACGACTTGAATCCCTGAATTTCGACCGATTTTAATTTCACCTTACTTTTTCCTTTCCTGAACTGAGATGCCGCCGAGATATTCGCATCCGACAACGCGGCAATCGTATCCTTTTTCTTTGAAATAGAGAATATTCTCTCTTTTCTGCCCGATGACTGTTGATATTTCCGCTTTCGGGCATTTTATATCATAGGCGCCTTTTGGCTTTTTCGATAGCTCTTCCGACACCCTTTCTCTCGCAATTCTCGAATAAACAAGCTGGGCAAGTGCCGGATGCCACGCGCCGCCGACTATCTGCGACTGCTGTGCCGTGTGCAGTCCGAATCTTATGACTTTAATACCGTTTGATAAGAATTTCGGAATCAGCACCGCGCCGATATCTACCGCCTCTTCGACCGACTGCGGGCGATACTCCCCTTTTTCCATAAGGTGTGCAAGCTCGGTGTTTTTCAGCACGACTGCGGGGTAGATACGCACAGTCGCAGGCTTGAGCGCGATAAGCTTATCGGCAGTCGCGAGCGTTCTTTCATCTGTGTCGCAATAGAGCCCTGTCATCATCTGAAGTCCGAGTTCAAAGCCGTTCGACTTTATAAGCTCGCTTGCCTTCGCAACACATTCGGCGGTGTGTCCTCTGCGGTTCTTTTTGAGCACTTCATCGTCCATCGACTGCGCTCCGAGCTCTATCGCCGAAACACCGTAGCTTTTGAGAATGCTTAAGATCTCATCATCGATAAAGTCGGGACGGGTCGAAATTCTGATACTGCCGGCGTCGCCGTTGTCGATATGCTGTTTTGCCGCGCTGAGCAGGCTTAGCATATAATCACGGTCGATCGCGGTGAAGCTGCCGCCGAAAAACGCTATCTGGCCGTCTTTCGGGTCATAGCGGCGGCTTGAAAGCGCTGTTTTCACAGCATTGTGCACATCATTTTCATTCGGGACCGCCGACGACTGAGTTATACTGTTTTGGTCGCAAAAGGTGCATCTGCACGGGCAGCCGATATGCGGCACAAAAACGGATATATTCGAGTGGCTCATAGTCCCATGAGCTTGAGTGCTTCCGCCGCGGCGCTTTGTTCCGCCGCTTTTTTGGATTTGCCCGTGCCCGAAGCTATGACATTGGAATTGAGTCTGAGCTCGACCGTGAACTGCTTATCATGGTCGGGGCCGCTTTCGTCAACAAGGACATATTCCAGCCGCTCCTCCGGGTTTTTCTGAATGACCTCCTGGAGCTTTGTTTTATAATCACGAAAGGAGATCTTCTCTTTGTGGTTTAAATCCTCCTTGACAAAGCGAAGCACAAGGTCGCTTGCGGGTTTCATTCCGCCGTCGAGATAGACAGCGGCAAGAACCGCCTCGAAAGCGTCCGCCAGAATAGACGGGCGTTCGCCGCCTTTATGATTGCGCTCGCCTCTGCCGAGCAGCATAAAGCTGCCGATATCGAGCTGTTTCGCAAACTCATAAAGAGAAGCCTCGCACACAAGCGACGCACGCAGCTTTGTAAGCTCGCCCTCGGGAGTATTGTATCTTTTATAAATATGATCGGAAACTATTATGGAAAGCACACTGTCGCCTAAGAACTCAAGGCGTTCATTGCTGGGAGAACCGTCGTGCGACTCGTTTGCATAAGATGAATGTGTGAGCGCGGTTTTAAGCAACTGCTTATCCTTGAAAGTGTAGCCGAGATTTTCTTCAAGCCGAGCGGTATCCATCATTCTGCGCTCTCCTTTGCTTTTTCCTGTTTCATAGCGGCGACAAAATCGCCGATCTGTTCATTGATATCGTGGTTAGCACAGTTTTCCGCCTGAAGAACTGCGAACTTTATCGCCTTTGCGTTACTGCTGCCGTGCGCTTTGATGACCGGCTTGCGGACTCCGAGAAACGGCGCTCCGCCGTATTCCGTGTAGTCGAGCTGTTTTTTCAGCGAGCGAAGACCGGGGCGAAGAACAGCCGCGGCAAGCTTGGTGACGGTGCTTTTCATAAACACCTTTTTAAACATAGACATAAACGAGCTTGCAAGGCCTTCTGTGAGCTTAAGCACGATGTTGCCTGCAAAACCGTCCGCTACCAAAACATCGCAAGCGCCGCCAGGTACATCTCTCGCTTCGACATTGCCGATGAAGTTGAGCGATGATTCTTTAAGCTGTCTGTGCGCTTCGACAAGCGTTTCGCCGCCCTTTGTATCTTCGGCGCCGTTGTTGAGCAATCCCACTGTTGGATTTTCTATTCCCATTACATTCTGCATATAAGCCGAGCCGAGCGCACCGAACTGAACGAGCACTTCGGGACGGACATTGATATTTGCTCCGCTGTCGATAAGCAGATATGGTTTGCCTGTTGTGGGGATCATTGTGGCGATAGCGGCTCTTTTAATGCCCTTGATTCGCTTTACAATGAATGTCGCGCCCATGAGGACAGCACCTGTGCTTCCTGCGGAAACGATCGCGTCCGCCTCACCTGCGGCGACTGCTTTGAATGCAAGCGCCAGCCCTGTGTTGCCTTTTGAACCGAGCAGTTCTTTAGGCTCATCGTGCATATCGAACCGCTCCGATGTGTGGACTGTTTTCATCTTTGAAATATCGATATTATTCTGCTCGGCGCAGGACTTTATCTTATCTTCATCACCGAAAAGGATTATCTCGATCTTATCGTTTGCCGCCATTGCCTGCGAGCAACCGTCGATAACCGAAAGCGGCGCATTATCTCCGCCGAAAGCGTCTACTGCTATTCTCATATTCCTATCCTACCTTTAACATATTCTCTGTATTTTTTCATTTCGGAAAGAGCGCCGTTTGCTATGAGCGTGTATCTTTCCTGTTTATTTTTAATTCTCTGTTCGGGCTTCGGCAACAATCCGAAGTTTGCTCCCATAGGCTGAAAATCAACCACGGTCGGGTCGCTGATATATGCGCTGAGTGCGCCCATCATCGTTCCTATCGGAATGTCGTCGAGCGGTGTGCCGCTGAGCCGAGCAAACATACCGAGCGCCGCGACAATACCCGACATTGCGGATTCCATATACCCTTCAACGCCTGTCATCTGACCTGCAAACGCAATGTTTTCATTCGATCTCATCGCAAAAAAGCTGTTCAGCAGTTTCGGGGAGCAGATGAATGTGTTGCGGTGCATAACACCGTAGCGTGTGAACTCGGCGTTTTTAAGCGCGGGGATCATGGAAAACACCCGTTTTTGCTCGCCGAATTTAAGATTTGTCTGAAATCCGACAAGGTTGAACATAGTGCCGTCGGCGTTTTCGCGCCTTAGCTGAACCACAGCCCAGGGTCTGTGGCCTGTTCTCGGATCGCGCAGACCGACAGGCTTCATCGGGCCGAAACGGATAGTGTCCGCTCCGCGCTTCGCCATTATCTCGATAGGCATACAGCCTTCGTAAACCGTGGGCTTATCGAACTCGTGGAGCATTGCCGATTGTGCGTTGACAAGCGCTTCATAAAACGCTTCATACTCATCTTTGTTCATCGGGCAGTTGATATAATCGCCCTCGCCGCCCTCATAGCGCGACTGAGTAAATGCGCTGTTCATATCTATACTGTCGGCAGTGACTATGGGCGCTGCGGCATCGTAAAACGAAAGTCTGCCGCCGCACAAAGCACCGATCTCATCGTACAGCTTGCCGTCGGTCAGAGGGCCGCTCGCGACTATCACGGGAGCATCGGTCGGGATCTGTGTGACCTCTTCGTGCCTTATCTCGATATTCGGATCATTTGATATTTTATCGGTTATATACTGCGAAAATTTATCTCTGTCAACCGCGAGCGCGCCGCCTGCTTTGACCCGGCAGCTTTCCGCCGCTTCAAGACAGACAGAACCGAACAGCCGCATTTCCGCTTTTAAAAGTCCGCCCGCGCTCGATAGTCTGTCCGCCTTCAAGGAGTTGGAACAAACAAGCTCGGCAAATCCGTCTTTACTGTGAGCGGGTGAATGTTTTTTCGGCTTTTGCTCGAAAAGGATGACCTTTGCGCCGCATCTTGAGAGCAGACTTGCAGCTTCACAGCCTGCAAGACCTGCGCCTATTATTTTAATTGTCATTCTCGGATACTTTCTTTTTCTTTCTCTCTGTTTTTTTCTCGAAACCGCACTGCTCGTTCAGGCAGACAGTTATGCCGCCGCGGCGTTTGAACAATGTCTTCCCGCACTTCGGGCATTTCTCGTCTGTCGGCTCGTCCCATGTCATAAAGCCGCAGGCTTTGCCTTTTTCGCAGGCATAATACTTATTGCCCTTTGCCGACTTGCGAAGCAGTATTTTACTGCCGCATTTCGGACATTCGCCGGGCATTTCCGTCACGATCGGTTTTGTGTTTTTACACTCGGGAAATCCGGGACAAGCGAGAAATTTTCCGAATCTGCCCGAACGGACGACCATTTTTCTGCCGCACTTTTCGCAGACGACATCTGTTTCTTCTTCGGGAACTTTGATCCTTGTTCCGTCGAGCTTTTTCTCGGCTTCCTTCAATGTCTTATCAAAGCCGCCGTAGAATTTATCCAAAACCTGTGTCCAGCCGATCTCGCCGTGTTCGACTTCATCGAGCTCGGATTCGATATTCGCTGTGAATTTCAGATCGACAATGTCCGAAAACATATCCTTCATAAGTCCCGTGATTATCTCGCCGAGCTCTGTCGGTTTGATGGTCTTGGGAGACTTGCGCTCGATTTCTACATAACTGCGCTTGGATATCGTCGAGATAGTCGGAGCATAGGTGCTCGGCCTGCCGATGCCGTTTTCCTCCATTGCGTGGATAAGCGTTGCTTCGGTGTATCTTGCAGGGGGCTGTGTGAAATGCTGATTCGGCGTGAGAGAATCGAGCGTCAGCTTGTCGCCCTCCTTCATTTCGGGAAGGGTCGATTCCTCCTCCTTTTCATCATCGGATGCTTCTTCATAAAGCACCGTATAACCGTCGAACTTGACGGAATAGCCGCTTGCTTTGAATGTGTAGCCTGCGGCGTCGATATCCACCTTGACGGTGTTGTGCACGCAGACATCCATAAGGCTTGCTATGAAACGCTCCCAGATAAGCTTATATAGCTTATACTGATCGGCAGATACCGAATCCTTTATCTGAGCGGGGGTTATAAGCGGATTTGCGGGGCGGATAGCTTCATGAGCATCCTGCGCGCCTGCAGCCTGCTTGTAATATCTCGCCTTCTGCGGCAGATACTTTTCACCGTAGGTATCGGTGATATACTGCGTGCCGAGGGCACGGGCTTCATCTGAGATACGCAGACTGTCGGTACGCATATAAGTTATAAGACCGGTCTGACCGATACCTGCGACATTGACGCCTTCATAAAGCTCCTGCGCGATACGCATTGTGCGTTCGGATGAAAAGCGCAGTCTGCGCGAAGCGTCCTGCTGCAGAGTTGATGTTTTAAACGGAGGTGCAGGAGATTTTTTGCGTGTGCCCTTTTTTACCGAGCGGACGATATACTCAGCGGTTTTGAGTGTTTCGACTGTTGAAAGTGCGCTTTTTTCATCGGAGATCTTCAGTTTTTTACCGTCCGGTGTGCTGTGGAGATATGATTTGAATTTCGACCTGCTCTTTTTCAAAACAGCGTCGATCGACCAATATTCCTCAGGATTAAACGCTCTGATCTCGTTTTCACGATCGACTATCATTCTGAGGACTGCCGACTGGACACGGCCTGCGCTGAGCCCTCTCTTGACCTTTTTCCAAAGGAACGGGCTCAATTTATAACCCACGATACGGTCAAGAATACGGCGCGCCTGCTGAGCGTCTACCAAATTCAGATCGATAGTTCTCGGAGCGGCAATTCCCTTTTGAACGCCGCTTTTGGTTATTTCATTGAATGTGACTCGGTTTGGTTCGTTTTCCGACATTCCGAGAATATGGCTGAGATGCCACGATATAGCTTCTCCCTCGCGGTCAGGGTCAGATGCGAGATAAACATAATCGCTGTTTTTCGCTTTAGCCTTTATCTGCTTGATAACATCCTTTTTATCACGCATTTCGATATAATCGGGCTTGAAATTATTTTCTATATCAACGCCGAGCTTGGATTTCGGCAGATCCCTTACATGGCCTACCGACGGGATAACCTCATAATCCTGCCCGAGATATTTTTGTATGGTTTTTGCCTTGGAGATCGACTCGACAATAACGAGTTTTGACATTGCGGTCATTCCTTTCGTTCTTACGCTTTTTCGTATCTTCCGCCGGAGCACGGTCTTATGAGGCCTTCCATTTCGAGCTCGGTCAGAGCGACCATTGCATCGGCAGGATCTATTTCAAGTTTATCTATTATTTTATCAATATTTATCGGTTCGTTTGTGAAAAAGCTGTAAATTTTTTGATTGATGCCCGAAAGATTTGGTTCGGGCTTCGGTTTATCGTCGGCTCGGTCCGGCGTTTTGTCGGCGTTTGCCGCCTTGTCTGCCTTTTTGGGTTTATTGCGGTTTTCGAGCTTTCGAAAGATCTCTTTAAACATAATGTCCTCTCCGAGAGGAGTATATGAATTTTCAAAGTTCAGTTTATGCGGATATTCGCTCATGTATTCTGCGACAATATCGTGCGGTGTGTAGACGGGATAAGCGCCGTCCTCCAGAAGGCGGTTGTTGCCCGAATACTCTGCGGAGTTTATCGACCCGGGTATTGCGAAAACATCCTTGCCCTGCTCGAGCGCATGATCGACGGTGATCAGCGCACCGCTTCTTTTCGGCGCTTCTATGACGAGCGCCGCAAGACTCAGAGCCGACATCAGGCGGTTTCTTATCGGAAATGAGAAAGGCGACGGTCTTGAAAGAGGCTGCATTTCGCTTATGACAGCACCGTTTTCGGCGACCGCTCTTCTTATCTTTTCATTTTGCGGCAGATAGTAACAGCTAAGGCCGCAGCCCATAACGATGACCGACTTTGCACCTGCGTTTAGAGCGCCTTTTGACGCCGCTATATCACAGCCGACCGCGCCGCCGCTGACTATCATCATTCCGCATCTCGAAAGGCGGTAGCCGAGCGTTCCCGCGATGGCTGTTCCGAGATTTGAGCATTTTCTTGTTCCGACAACGGCTATTGCGGCTTCGTCATCAATATCGGGGAGCGTTCCTCTGACATAGAGGACAGCCGGCGGATTTTTTATTCTGATAAGCCTTGCCGGATAATTTTCATCTTCCGGAGTGATTATATCGTATCTGCGTTCTTCACAGTGCTTTATGATCGCATCGGAGTTTTTGATATTCGTGTTGTGAAGCTTCGCTATATCCTCGGAGCTTAAAAACCGACATTCCTTCCAGCCCTTCACTCCGGCTTTATAAAAATCTTTTGCGCTGTCGTAGTTTTCGAGCGCTCTCATAATTTTGGCGGAGCCGTAGCCGAAAACATTTTGAAGCCAGATCCAATATCTTGCGTTTTTCATATTTGCGACCTCACAGCATCATTGCATAGCAAAGGATCGCCGCCGCCGCATGGGCATTGAGCGATTCGGCTCTGCCTGCCATGGGTATGGTGATCATACTGCCGCACCGAGCGACAATATCATCATCAAGCCCGTTTGCCTCGTTGCCGATAAGGACTGCGCTTCCCTTTTCAAAAGTTATATCGCTTACCGGCAAAGCATCCGCCACGGGGACGGAAGCATAAGTCTTAATGCCGAGAGAGCCGAGCGTATCGAGCATTTCATCGGCTGTTTTAAACGAGCTGACATTCATTCTGAAAAAAGCTCCCATCGACGCTCTTTGAGCTTTTGGATTGCAAATATCGCAGCCGCCGCAAACTATCATTCCCGACAGTCCGAGTGCTTCCGCCGTTCTTGCACAACCGCCGAGATTCGAGGGGTCCTGTGTATTCACAAGGACTATATACTTACCGAGCGGATCGAGCTTTGCGGTGTTTTCCGGAATTTTCAAAACCCCGATCACACCCTGCGGCGAGACAGTGTCGGACATCTTTTTCATTATCTCGGCGGTGACAATATAAACATCGGCGGCATTTTCGCGCAGGCGGATATACTCCGCTTCATGCTCGCGCACAAACTTTTCTGTTGCGAAAACACGCAAAAAGCACAGACCGCTTTCGACAGCATCCACACACAGCCTTAGGCCCTCAACGGCGTATTCTCCGCATTCTCTGCGGTATGCAGAGAAGCTGAGCAAACGAGCCGCCTGCTTGACCTTTTCATTGTTTTTCGCACTGATATTTACGACCGCCACCTATCGTCACCTCCGAAATCACAGAAAATCTAAACCAAAAACGCACCCGAAGCCTACTGATTTCGGGTGCATAATAAAACTTATTTAAGGGCAGCTTTAGCAGTGTCTGTGAGTGCTGTAAAAGCAGCGGCATCACTTACTGCAAGCTCTGCAAGCATTTTGCGGTTCATTACGATACCGGCTTTTTTAAGACCGTTCATGAAGGTTGAATAGTTCATACCGTTCTGCTTAGCAGCCGCGCTGATACGAGTGATCCACAGTCTGCGGAAATCTCTCTTTCTCTGCTTACGGCCGATATATGCATAGTTGCCGGATTTCATAACAGCTTCTTTAGCCGTCTTGAAAAGCTTGTGCTTAGAGCCGAAATAGCCCTTAGCAAGCTTTAAAACTTTATTTCTTCTTTTGCGCGTCATCATTGCGCCTTTAACTCTTGCCATTTATTATCTTTCCTTTCTCTAGCAAATTAGATATAAGCTTATTTATACGGGATAAGGCGCTTGATCTGAGCTTCGTTCGTTACATCTGCAATAACGCCTTTGCGCAGATTTCTCTTTCTCTTGGTAGTCTTCTTGTTAAGAATGTGAGATTTGTACGCATGAGCGCGTTTGACCTTGCCAGAGCTTGTAAGCTTAAAGCGCTTTTTAGCGCCGCTGTGAGTCTTGATCTTCGGCATTTTTAGTTCCTCCTTGAGATTGAATGTTTTAGTTTTTCTTCGGTGACAAGAACATCTGCATAGTTCTGCCTTCCATCTTCGGCTGTTTCTCTATGCTTGAAAACTCATCGCAAGCCTGCGCGAATCTGTTCATCGTTTCTGTGCCGAGCTCAGGATGACCGAGCTCTCTTCCGCGGAAACGGATAAACACCTTTACTTTATCGCCGTCTGCGATAAAGCGCTCGGCATGCTTGACCTTAGTGTTGAAATCATGCACATCGATATTGAGACCGAGCTTGATCTCCTTGATACGGATGATCTTCTGGCTCTTTCTGGCTTCCTTTTCACGCTTGGACTGCTCAAACCGAAACTTGCCGTAATCCATGATCTTGCACACGGGCGGAACCGCATTCGGCGCGATCTTGACAAGGTCGAGGTTTGCCGCCTCTGCCATTTCCTGCGCTTTTGCTGTCGGAACGACACCGACCTGATTGCCCTGCGCGTCGATCAGTCTTACTTCTTTGTCTCTGATCTGTTCATTGATGAAATGCTCTTGCTTGCTGATAAATACACACCTCCGAAATATGATGGCAACAAAAAACGGGCGAAATAATCCGCCCGCAATAATCCCATTGATAAGGTTATTGACCACCGGCAGCTTTCGCTCCGAGGTGAGAACCGGACGGCTCTTCTTTGTTGTCTTTGCATATTTTATCACTTGTGAACGCGTTTGTCAAGCGGTTTTCAAAAATAAAATAAAAATATTTTTTAGCGGTTAAAACAGTTGACTAAACGCAAAATATATTATAAAATATAATTAGAAAAAGCAAAAAAGGAGCGTTCCCCGATGCAGGACGATTATAAGCCCGATATTATTTCTCTGACCGATGAAAACGGCGAAGAATTTTCACTTGAAGTGCTGGACGCCATTGATCTCGAGGGAGAGCATTATCTTGCTCTTGTTCCCGCAGGAAAGGACGCCGATAAGGACGACGGCACGCTTGTTGTTCTTAAAGAAGTCTATGACGACGGCGAATTTTACTACGAAGAGATTGAAGATGACGATGAATATAATGAAGTCGGCGATATTTTTGCAGAGCGTCTTAAAGAGTTTTACGAAGTAGACAGAGACTGATCTTCTCCTGCCCTGTTCGTGTATCTCACCGCGCATATAACCCTACACTTGTATTAAAGGGAGTCCGGTCTCCGACGGCGGGTCCTGCAGGCCTCCCCGATATTATCGGGATGTTGGAAGCGCAAAACCGTTGGGAGGATACCCACCTGTCAGTTTTGCAGGTTATACTTCTTGCGGTGTTTTGCGGCAGGGCGGGTATAACTGAAATCTTAAGCGGCGGTAGTGTTTATCGCCGCTTAAATTTTTGCCGAAAGGACTGATAATCACGGAAAAGCACAATATTGCACCTGTTTTTGATAAAAACTCAAGAATTTTAATACTGGGTTCTTTCCCGTCTGTTAAGTCACGGCAGCAGCAGTTTTTTTACGGACATCCGCAAAACCGCTTTTGGAAGATGCTTGCCGCTGTTTTCAATGAAAAAGTGCCTGCCGATATTCCCGAAAAGACCGCTCTTTTACTAAATCACGGTATTGCACTTTGGGATGTTGTCGGAAGCTGCGACATCAAGGGATCGTCGGACAGCAGTATTAAAAACGCTGTGCCGAACGACCTTGGGAAAATCCTCGGCTGCGCCGAGATCAAACGGATAATAACAAACGGACAGACCGCTCACAGGCTTTATCTGAAACTCATCAAAAACGATATAGGAATAGACGATATATGCATGCCATCGACAAGTCCCGCAAACGCCGCCTGCTCGCTCGAACAGCTTATTTCGCTTTGGAGCGGGGCACTTTTATTCTGAATGTCTTTAAATATGCTTTTTGTTCGGCGGTCAGCCTCAGGCTTTCGACCGCCTTTTGTATTGCTTTATTATGAGTCCAAGGCTCCAAAACGGCGTTTTCTATATAAGGCAGAGTCGATTCGTACTGCTTTGCGAGCAGTGTTGCGAAATACCATGCGATCATCATTTTGATATAGTATTCATCCGATGAGACGGCGGCGACTTTTCGAAGATACTTTTCATCAAAAAGATCATCGGCAAACCGGCGCATGAGCTCGCCTATCGCAAAACGTACGGTGTATGTCTTATCGCTGTCAAGCCACCTATCTATATAGGAAAGCAGTTTTTCGGGTTGTTTTGAAAATGCTTTCGGGTTTATCATGTCGCAAGTCGCCCAGTTGTCGATATACGGCAGGAACCGCTCCAGCTGTGATACGGTTTCGTCGAAATCGGAATTATAACAAATAAGCATTGCGTGAAGATTGTTTTGTTCATAATATTCATGCGGAAGATCATTCAAAAATTCATCATATCCGCCGTCTTTGAATATCGTCTTGGCATATGCCCTGAGAGACGGAACACGGACGCCTATGATTGTGTTTTTATCCACTGTCGGCATAAGCGAGGCGTGAAAATCTCTGTACTGCTCATCACGCATCTCAAAAAGATGAGCAGTTATTTTTTTACTGTAATCACTGTTTTGTTTCATATTATGTTACCTCTTTGCTCAAATTGTATCACAAATCGTCAATCTGCACAATAATTTAATTTCAATTTTTACGCTCTGGCAAATTGAATTATATTTGCAGTCATTGTATAATTAATTTGCAAATATATTTTAAGGGGTGCTCAACTTTGAAAAATGCAAAACGAGCGGCTGCGCTCATCCTTGCCGCTTCGCTCGCAATCCTGCCCGCAGGTTGCAAAGACGATAAGTCAAGCGAGTCTGCAACCGCAACAACAACCGCAGCGGCAACCACTGCCGCGACATCTGCCGATGCTGGTTCAACCACAACCAAGGCAACATCGGCCTCAAACTCTGCTTCTGCTGCAAACAGCAATGCAGGAAGCAATCTTCCCGCTCTGCCGAACATTCGTAAGTCCGCTAAGGTATATAATACTCCGGCGGATAAAAAACGCCCGAGCGACTCTTTCATCAAGTCGGTCAAGGGTTACACTCTGAAGATAAAACATCCGTGGAATTTCGGCGGTAAGGCCGGAACATCGAGCTCTTCTCTCGGCAACTACAAAACCGCTATCAAGTATGTCAAAGATACATACGGCGCAACAATCGAAGAGATCGGCGTGTTCCAGGATTACAATAAGATCCTCCAGGGCGAGATATCCGCTAACAAGTTTGAATATCAGATGTACGAAGTACAGAGCTTCAATTTTGCTTCGTATATCAAGAACAATTATATGAAGAACCTGCGTTCCGCTCAGAATATTGCGGCTATCAATTTCACAGAAGCGTGGTATGACTTCAACAACACTCAGATCGCGGCTATCAACGGCGGTCAGTACGGCTGGACTTCGTTCGACGCCGAGTACACTCTGCCGGCAGGTATTCTTTATAACAAGAAGCTTATCAAAGCGGCTAATCTCACAGATCCTATCGTTGCCGCAAGAAAAGGTCAGTGGACCTGGGATACATTCGAAAGCTACGCTCTGAAACTCACAACATCCTCTACACCCGGCTTCCGTATCGCAGCTAAGGACGGTCCTGTTCTTCTCAGCTCGCTTATGTCCGCTATGGGCACTAACCTTGTTGAGCTTAAGAAGGGTTCGGCTCCGAAGTCGAATATCACTTCTCAGGCAGGACGAGACGCTCTTGCCAAAATAGAAACATGGGTCAAGAAAAAGGCTGTTGTCTTTAATGCAGATGAGGATTGGGCTGCCAACAAGAAGCTGTTTGCAGACGGTAAGGTCGCTATGACTCTCGCATCGCACGATACTCTCAACCTTTGCACAGGTTCGGCTGTCAAGAACAGCATCGGTATCGTTCCGTTCCCGTCAAAGTCTGCTTCAAAGACTTATAAGAGCGTTCAGGATGTTCAGTTTATCTCGTTTATCCCGAGTTACTACAACAACGACACGGAAGTTGCAAAGATGCTCTTCCTGCGCGATGAAGAGATGCGTCAGCTCTATCGTTACAGAGAACAGATGTTTGTAAACTCCTACAAGAACTACAACCTCGACAATGATTCGATGGCTATGGCTTACCTTATCAAATACGCTTCTACCGATACATCCGGCGTTAAATACGGTAAGTATGTAAGTGCGGTTTCCATTCTCGATCCGGACGGTTCGGATGCAGACGGTATGCCCAATCTTACAAAAATAGTTCACCCGGTATTCAAGGGAGCCGCTGCTTCCAAGCAGATCTCGTCTTACGGTGCCGCGCTTCAGAAGAAGTATGACAGCCTGTGGGGATCCAAAGTATTCACCGGCAACTACAATTACAACAAATAAGTTTATTCGTCAGACATTTTAAAAACTCGGTGCGACAAATTCCGCACCGAGTTTTTGTTTTGGGATTTTTAAAGCCTGTGTCTGCCGATATCGGAGTCCGCCTTTTTAATGCCGCATTATACGAGGCCTGAGGTCAGCCCGGTAAACAAACAGAGCCGAATGCGAACAGCACCGCATATTGTTACTTTTCTTTTTTCTTTATTATTGCACTCAGACAGTCATGCGAAGGTCGGTACGATTTTTAATTGAAGAAAAAAGCTGTGCTGACGGACAAGCCGTCAGCACAGCAGATTGACAGTATCTGTTTTAAAAAACCGGTCGGATCACTTTAGTATTTTAATCTTGCCGATTATGGGGAGTTCCTTAGCTTTGCCTGTTGCGGCATTGACGATACCGATTATCGCAAACACAAGAAAGACTATGCTGATAAGCGATAGGAGTACGGATACAATACCGTATAAAGCCGCACCTGCGCCGCCGAAAATAAACTGATAATCCGGAACGATCGCTCTGATTATACCGGTGATAATGCCGGAAAAGACGCCGTATACCGCTCCTGCAATAAGGAGAACAAGCCCCTGATTAGCATGGAAGCGGGCAAATTTTGAATTCTTCGGTGCACCAAAAATTGTGACAAGCACCAATATTCCGATGTAAGCGAGAATTGCAAACACCTTGTTTGCCTCTGCGTCTTTCGGGTCGATCTGCGAGGTATAGTCGGCTGTGTTGTTGAGCTGAGCTATATTATGTGCGAAGTTCTGACCTGCCTGCGACTGTTGCGGCTGAGCCTGCTGCTGTGCTGTTTCCTCTGCGCTTACAGGTGTGCCGCAAGCGGCGCAAAAGCGAACATCGTCCTTAAGCTCTTTTCCGCAATTCTTACAAAAACTCATGATTTTCTCCTCCGAAATACTTTATTTTTTAACGGATATCTCCGTTTAATACCGATATTATTCACCGAAAGGGTTATTAAAGCGTTCATGAAAAACGCTCTCATCATCGCTTTTCTTCTTTTTGGCTGTCGGGTATGAGCCGATCGCGCCGCAATCGGTGAACACCGCAAAGGCGACATAAATACAAACTTTGTCGGGCGGGCGTTTTCCGCTCTTCCAATCCTCAACAGTTTTCACGCCGAGCATATACTTCGATGCGAAATCCTTTTCATCGAGATCGGTGATCGAAAGAAGCGTTTGTATTTCATCACAGGCGCACCTATAAACATTTGAAAGCAGCAGATCAAGATCATCGAGCCGATTGGTGTAATAATACGGTTCCATCCAATCCTGCCAACTGAGGTCTTTCAAAAACTGCTCCCTATCTTTGCTTTTCCGAGCTTCAAGATAAAGCTGCGAAAAATCGGCAAATTTCATTTAAAAATTCTCCGTTTCGCTGTTTTTACGGTCTTTTCTTTAAAGCGATCGATTATCACTTTAGGGGAAACCTGTGCCATTATTATCGCACAGAACATAAGCACACATCCGAGCATTTCTTTCGGCAATAGCGACTGACCGAGGAAAACCCAGCCTGCCAGAGCCGACATGACCGATTCAAGGCTCAAGATGAGAGATGCGATCGTCGGGTCCATATTTTTCTGCCCGATTATCTGAAGCGTATATGCAACGCCGCAGGAGAAAACACCCGTTACGATGAGAGCCTGCCAAGCGTCCCACCCGCCGAGAGCGGAAAATGCCTGAGCCATACGATCATTTTCAAAAAAGAGCATACACACGCCTGACAGGATCGCACAGACAAAGAACTGAATACACGAGAGGTGCACGCCGTCGCACAAAGGAGCATAATGATCCACTACGAGTATATGAACCGAAAACGCGAAGGCACACATTAATATCAGAAAATCTCCGATCTCTATTGAAAAACCGTCTTTAATGCAGAGAAAATACAGACCGACAAGTGCTATCGCGACCGAGATCCAAGCGCGGATCCCGCATTTTTTCTTTATGAAAATGCCGAGCAAAGGCACAAGCACTATATAAAATGCTGTTATAAACCCGGCTTTACCGACTGTTGTTTGCTCGATACCAAACTGCTGAAAATTCGTTGCGACAAACATCAGGATGCCGCAAAGCACACCGCCTGCGATCAAAGTTTTACACGGCTTCTTATTCGGTTCAGGCTCTTTCTTTTTTATCATACTTTGCGCCGACATCAACACTAAGAGCGACACTCCGCCGATAAAAAAGCGAAGACAGTTGAATGTAAACGGACGCATAACATCCGCTCCCTTGCTCTGAAAAACAAACGCCACTCCCCAAATAGTGGCTGTAAGCAGCAGAAGCAAGGAATTGCGCAACTTTTTAACTTCCAAAATTTCTTCATCCTTTCGTCTATAATTATACCACCCCGCAATAATCTTTTCAACCGTTTATTTTTTACTTAAAAGTCTGTGTCTTACAAAAAAGAAAAGTCGACTAACTAAAGCCGACTTTTCCGTATATACCAAATCCGGAACCCGATGGTTTTGGCATCTTTTTGCCGAGGATATATTAATTTGTAAGGGCTAAAACTTATTATCACTTAAAAACTCAAAGCGTAAATGTATCGGTGTCTTTACCGTCGGTTGCAAATGTGAGCAACACCTCCTTGATGACTGCGGCAAAGTAACCGGCACTCTCGTATTCGGCAGTATGATTTTTTTCAATTACTCCAAGCGTTTCTTTAAGCTGAAGCACAGCGGCAAACTCATGCTTGCAGCTGCCTCCGCAAAAGCAGGGGCAAACCAGCTTGCTGATCTCGCCGTTTTGATATTCAAACTCCACCTCATAGATTTCGCTTCCTTCAACGATCGCATATCCCTTACAGCCGTCAAGACATATGTATCTGACCTTGTTATCCAAATAGTATTTATGTCCGCGTTCAGCGGTCGCTTTGTCAACATTCATATCGCCTAGATCATCAATACGAAAAAATGTGTCGTCACTGCCGTAGACAAATTCATCGCCGTCCGCCGCCGGCGCTTTAAACCACAGCAAAACCTTATCGTACGGCAATGCCTTGCGGTCAAATGTGACAAAATGACTGCCCGCCATAAAGAAACGACCGTGTACATCGGTGTCCACCACGGCAATTACACGCTTGTAATCGGACATTTTGATTTTGAAATTATAATCGACATCGATGACACGACCGAGCATTCCCTCCAGCTTACCGTCCACATACACCATGTCCCCGCGATACAGGTTGAATCGGTCATTGTAGTAGGGGAGCGTCATATTTCTGTTTGCAAAGTAGATCTGCGCTACACATCTGCGCGGCATTTCGTTCTGTTGCAGCGCAATTTCCGCAGTTTTTTCGTTATTCGTATCGGTTGTCTGAGCTGTGAATCCTATTTTAAAACTCATAATTCTTCCTGCTTATAAAGCTTCATGCTGTTATACTTAATTCATTATCACTTTTGATCACTTCACCCGATATGACTTTAGGAGTGTAAAAACGCTTTTGATGATAATTTTCAACTTTTCGTACTTGACCTAAAAGCTCGGATATCTTTTTGACTAAACTCTTATTTTGAGGGTTCTCAAAAAATTCTACGATAGGTTCTAATTCCTCAACATTATCCTTATAGTTTCTGCGAGCCTTGCGGTTTGAGGTCAGCTGTGTTGCTATTTTGCTGCGTTCACGGTAATTAAGATCCTCGAGCTCCAGTTTGTGCAAATAATCCTGAGTGATCTTTTCTTCTTTTTTCATTGCCTCAAGATTATAATTATAGTCTGCTTTAGCGACATCGATAAAATCCAAAAATGTTTTAATGAACTGCGACGGTAATATTTTTTCCTGTTTCATAACAATCCCTCTTTTTTATCATTGCAAAAGCTTTTTTAGTTTTCTGATACCATTATACAAGCCTATATGTCCCATAAAACGGACTTTATTTTACTTTTTTGAATATGAAGCCAAAAACAAAAGGAATGGCTTATTTAAGCCATTCCTTGGGTGGAGCAGATGACGGGAATCGAACCCGCGTATTCAGCTTGGGAAGCTGACATTCTGCCATTGAATCACATCTGCGTTTTTCAATATTTAAATTAAAAAGATTATAGCATATTTTTGTCAGCATTGCAAGCAATTTATTCAGTTATTTCATCGCGCAGCTTTTGAAGCGCTCGCTTTTCGATACGGGAGACATATGACCGGGATATTTTCAGTTTTTTTGCGATCTCGCGCTGCGGCAATTCATCCTCACCGAAAAGCCCGTAGCGATAAGCTATTATCGTCCGTTCGCGATCATCGAGACATTTATCCACCGCGACTTTCAGTTTCTGAATGTCGATCATACTTTCTATCTCGGCTTCTACATCCATATCATCGGCGATTATGTCTATCAAAGTCAGCGAGTTGCCTTCTTTATCGGTGTCGATCGGATCGCTCATCGAAACATCGAGCGCCTGCTTTTTTGCGCTTCGCATATACATAAGTATTTCATTATCAATACATCTCGACGCATATGTGGCGAGTTTTACATTTTTATCGGGGTTGTAAGTGTTTATTCCTTTTATAAGCCCGATAGTTCCGACCGAAATCAGATCGTCCTGCTCATAGCCTTTGGCATAGTATTTCTTAATAACATGGGCGACAAGCCGCAGGTTATGCTCGATCAGCTTGTTTTTGGCGGCGGTATCGCCGCTGTCCAACATTTTTCGCAGCAGCTCTTTCTCCTCTTTTTCCGACAGTGCTTTCGGAAATACTCCGGTATTTACAACATGCAAGGCAAAATAAAACACATTTGAAAGCACCTGCATGATCAACGATAACAGCATTTGACCGCACCTTTCGATAAGTTGATAATACATTTTATGCAGCGGCGGACGGATATTGACGAAATACGCCGATAAATTTTAATTTTTGTTAATAATTCGGCGATTTGATATGTTATAATGGATATATATTTTAAATTGAAAGGGACAGCTATGAACACAAGATATGTATACGACCCGAACTGCCTGTCGGAAAAGCGTGACATTCGCAGCAGGTCTAACAGTGTTGCCTGCACATTGATCCTTTGCGAGATCCTGGCAACTCTTTTGAGCCTTGGGATCACGCTGTTGCTGCCCGCATTCGGAGTTAATGTTCAATCGCTCAGCGACGATCTTATATACTCGGAAATTTTGAATGCCTGCATTATGTCGATCGCTATGACTCTGCCCTTCTGTTTTATGGTTTTCCTTCTTAAAAACAAAAGCGAAATAACGCCGGTTTTTTCAAAGCCGAGGACAGACCCGTCTACAACTGTGTATTACTGCCTTTTTGCGATTTTACTGACGTATGTTGCAGGAGCATTTACATCTCTTATTTCATCGTTCTTTGAGATATTTGCAGGTGTTGAGCCTTACACGCCGCAGCTCGGAGAGAAATATTCGGATCCGGTGAGCGCATTTATTGTGAGCATTATCTGCTCGTGTCTTCTCCCCGCAATGTGTGAGGAGTTTGCATTCAGGGGAATTATTTTCGGAACACTGCGCCGTTTCGGCGACCGCAGTGCTATAATTGTTTCCGCACTGCTCTTCGGCCTTCTGCACGGCAATTTTGTTCAGCTTCCCTATACCTTTGTGATGGGAGTGGGGCTGGCTTATATAACTGTCCGCACCGGCTCGATATATCCCGCAATGATAGTTCATTTTACAAACAATACGCTTGCGACCGTTAATGAATGGCTGCCTGATTTCGCCGGCGTTTTGTCGCTTGTTTTGCTCGGGCTGTCTGTTTTTGCAGCGGTTATGCTGTCTAGGCGCAGAGCGCTTATTAAAAGCCCCGATGCGCCGTCTTATTTCAGCGGAGCTCAGCGTACCCGAATGATACTTTTATCACCGATAATAATCATCTATGCGGTTTTGCAGATACTCACATCGGTTTATTATCTGAGATAGGCGATCATGATGAACACGGATTTTATGAAGCGCGCATTGGAGCTTGCAAAACAGGCTTTTGATGACGGCGAAGTGCCTGTCGGGGCGGTCATCGTCAAGGACGGTGTGATAATAGCTGAGGGCAGAAATCGCCGCGAGAGCGACAAAAATGCTCTTGCTCACGCCGAAATCGAAGCGATAAACTCAGCTTGCAAAAAGCTCGGATCGTGGCGGCTCTCAGAGTGCGATATGTATGTCACGCTGGAGCCTTGCCCTATGTGTGCCGGCGCGATAATCAATGCCCGGATAAAGACACTTTACTACGGCGCTTATGACGATAAAGCGGGCTCTGTGAGCTCGGTGATCTCTATGTTTGAGCTGCCCTACAACCATTCGCCCGCGGTCAAAAGCGGTGTGCTCAAAGAGGAGTCGGCAAGGCTTCTTTCGGATTTCTTCAAAAACCTCAGAAACCATCCGAAATCCCTTGAAAACAAACAATAAATATTGTATAATCTTTATGTGTATGTCTGCCGCCTAAATCGGCGGACACTTCGGAATATCAGCGAAAGCTGTGGTTTGAATATTCATGATAAAATTCATCTTAAGAGGAGACACATTTTATGAAACTCGGAATTGTGGGACTGCCGAATGTCGGAAAGTCCACTCTGTTCAACGCAATAACAAACGCAGGCGCACAGGCGGCTAACTATCCGTTTTGCACCATTGAGCCGAATGTCGGCATGGTCGCTGTTCCGGATAAAAGGCTTGATAAGCTTGCCGAAATGTACCAGCCGGATAAAATAACGCCGGCTGTTATCGAGTTTGTGGACATTGCAGGTCTTGTTAAAGGAGCTTCAAAAGGAGAGGGTCTCGGAAACAAGTTTCTCTCGCACATCCGCGAGGTGGACGCTGTCGTTCATGTTGTCCGCTGTTTTGAGAATGACGATATAACGCATGTTGACGGCAGTATCGATCCTGCACGCGACATTGAAACTATAAATCTTGAGCTTATCTTCTCGGATATGGAGATGGTCGAGCGCAGACGAGACAAGACAGCAAAGATGATGAAAGGCGATAAATCGCTTGCGGGTGAAGTTGAATTTCTTGATCGGCTTTACAAGCATCTTGAGAGCGGACTGCCGGCAAGGTCTGTTGAGCGCACGGACGATGAAAGCGCTATCCTTTCGACAATGGCTCTTTTGTCATCGAAGCCTGTTATCTACGCCTGCAACATGAGCGAGAGCGATTTTACGGGCGGCATTGAGCAAAACGAAAGATTTAAGACCGTTTGCTCGATAGCAGAAGGCGAGCACGCAGGCGTTTTACCTATCTGTGCGGAGCTTGAGGCGCAGATCTGTTCGCTCGAAAAGGATGAAAAGGAGCTGTTTTTATCGGAGCTCGGTCTTTCATCCTCGGGACTTGACAGACTTATAACCGAGTGCTATTCCCTGCTCGGACTCATTTCGTATCTCACAGCGGGCAAGCCTGAAGTCAGGGCGTGGACTATCAAGAAAGGCACTAAGGCTCCGCAGGCGGCAGGTGTTATCCACAGCGATTTTGAACGCGGATTTATTCGCGCGGAAGTCGTATCTTATAATGATCTTGTGGCTCTCGGCTCTATGGCTGCGGCTAAGGAAAAAGGTCTTGTGAGAAGCGAAGGCAAAGAATATGTCATGCAGGACGGCGATGTCGTTCTGTTCAGATTTAATGTTTGATCATGAAAACGAAGTTTATAAACGCTCATATTTTTGACCCCGCGAGCGATACGGAAATCGAAAACGGCTGTCTTATCACAGACGGCGGCGTTATAACCTATGTCGGCAGTGAAAACAGTGGCAAAGCCGACAGGATCATAGACTGCAACGGAAAATGCCTGATACCCGGGCTTTTTGACATTCATGTTCATCTGCGTGAGCCGGGGCAGACGCACAAGGAAGATATCAAGAGTGCGTCGTGTGCTGCTGTTGCCGGCGGTGTGACATCGCTTGTCGCCATGCCGAACACCTCCCCTGCCGTCGATACCGCGCAAACGCTCGATCTGATCTATGAAAAGGCGAAAGACGCAGATTGCAGGATCTATCAGGCGGCGGCAATTACAAAAGGTCTCGGCGGTGAGGAAAATACCGATTTTGAAGAGCTTTTGCGGCACAAAGCGGCAGCTTTTTCGGATGACGGCCGGCCTGTTGAAAACAGCAGACTTATGCTGAACGCATTAGAGTTTGCCAATGAGCATAATGTTGCGGTGCTTTCGCACACAGAGGATCTTTTCCTTGCCCGCGGCGGTAAAGTCAACGACGGCGAGATCGCGAAAAAGCTCGGTATCCGCGGCATACCTGCCTGCGCTGAGGACTGCGGCACCGCAAGAGAGATCGCGCTTTGCGAATCGACGGGGCTTAAAGTTCATCTTTGCCATATCAGCACAAAAAGCGGATTTGATATGATAAGGGATGCAAAACGCAGAGGAGTCAGGATAACGAGTGAGACCTGCCCTCATTACTTCACATTCACCGAAGAAGAGCTTTTAAAGAAAAACGCAGATTTTCGAATGAATCCTCCGCTCAGAACGCAAAGCGACAGATCCGCCTGCATTGAAGCGATAAAAAGCGGCATTGTTGACGCTATTGCAACCGATCATGCGCCTCATTCCGCCGATGAAAAGGCGAACTTTATGTCGGCACCGAACGGCAGTATCGGAATGGAGACATCGCTTGCGGTGTCATATACGGTGCTTTGCAAGGGCGGACACATCGGTTTTATGCAGCTTTTAAAGCTGATGAGCCTTAATCCCGCAAGGATCGTCGGAAAAGAAGGCGGAAGTCTTGCTGTTTTGAAACCTGCGGATATTGTTTTGTTTGATGAAAATGCGGAGTATGTTATCGATAAGACCAAACTGCACGGCAAATCGCAGAACTGCCCGTTTGACGGCATGGCTGTTTTCGGCAGAGTTATGCTGACTATGGTCGGCGGTGATGTCGTTTATGAATTTAAGGAGTGATTTTAATGTCGTTTGACAGGCTGATCGAAAAGATCGACGAAATGAACAACCCCACAGTTGCCGGACTTGATCCGAAGCTCGATTATGTTCCGCAATACATCAAGGATTCGGCTTTTCAGAAATTCGGCGAGACTCTTGAGGGTGCGGCAGAAGCGCTCTTTGAGTTCAACAAAGGGCTTATTGATGCGCTTTATGACATTGTTCCTGCGATAAAGCCGCAGTGCGCTTACTATGAGCTTTACGGCTGGCAGGGCGTTCGCACGCTTTACCGCACTATTGAATACGCTAAAAGCCGCGGAATGTTTGTTATAACAGACGGCAAGCGCAACGATATCGGAACGACAATGCAGGCTTATGCCGCGGCTCATTTATCAAAAGTTAAAGTCGGCACAAATGACATTGCTCCGTTCGGCGCGGACGCGCTGACTGTGAACGGCTACCTCGGAACGGACGGTATTGAGCCGTTGCTCGGCATCTGCAAGAACGAAGATAAAGGTATTTTTGTGCTTGTTAAGACCTCTAATCCGTCCTCGGGCGAGCTTCAGGACAGAATACTCGATAATGATCCCGTTTATCTCACCATGGGCAAAATGTGCGAGAAATGGGGCAAAGACGATCTCGGAAAGTATGGATACAGCTGCGTCGGTGCAGTCGTCGGCGCAACCTATCCCGAACAGCTTTCATCTCTCAGAAAGGCGCTCGGATCGACATTTTTCCTTGTTCCCGGCTATGGTGCTCAGGGCGGCGGTGCGAAAGATGTTGCAGGCGGATTTGATGAAAACGGCAGAGGTGCTGTTATCAACTCATCGAGAGGGATCATGTGCGCCTACAAAAAAGCAGGTGTGCCCGAAAGCGAATATGCGGCAGCGGCAAGAGCGGAAGCTATCCGAATGAGAGATGAGCTGAACACTGTGAGAAACACTGTCGGAGGGAAAAACTAATGATAGTTGATACAGATCACATCTTTTCATCGATCAGAAGATATAAAAGACAGCTTCGCAATTATAAGGATCGGCTTGACGCTAATGATCCGCTTGTTAAGATAGATATTGCGAAATCTTATATTATTGATGTCGGAATTGACGCGACGCTTGTTGATATTATGGACGCTCAGAGCATTGTCGATTCGACTAACCGCGCGGGCAGCAACTGGGTCAAGGCGGCTTATTGCGCTCAGCTTATGCTTGTTTGCGGCAAAGATCCCGAAAAGGCGGAAGAGATACTCGATATTTGCTATGATAATCTTGACGAAGATGTAAGAGACAATGATTTCTTCGATATAGACTGCAAGTTTTAACAAAACATAAATTAAAACTCCTTGGCATATACTCTTATGAGCAGTGCTAAGGAGTTGATTTTTTTGCGTGATTTGGTTCACAGGTCAAAAAATGCTGAATCCGAGCGCGCCGTGCTGTTCGGGCGATATGTCACAGCGACAGGAGCAACGGTACGCGCTTGTGCAAAAAAATACGGAGTTTCAAAATCCACCGTACATAAAGATCTTACAAGCAGACTGAAATACGCAGATATGCAGCTGTACGCCAAGGTGAAAAAAGTCCTCGAGCACAACAAATCACAGCGGCATATACGAGGCGGACTTGCAACAAAAAGAAAGTATATGGCAAAAAAATGAGCGGCTGTATCCGATCGGACACAGCCGCTCAAGGCTTTTATTACTCCTGCGAATTGATATAGATCATCGCCGACGCAAACGGCGAGTTCCAATAAATGCAGATCTCATTGCAGACATAATCATTATACGAATCATTGTAATATGCCGTGCCGAAGATCTTGCTTTCGTCCGACGGCAGGAACTGAGCACCTGCGACATTGCTGAAGCCTGCGGTAAGCATACCCGGAGCACAATAAGCATAGCCGCTGTTTCTGGCTGCCATAGACGGACGGTGGTGGATGTTGTTAGACGACTTGGAACCGTAGCCCGAAACAAAGCTGTAGCCTGAAATGTTTCTGCCGAGGATATGCGAGATATTATCACGAATAGCCGCATTATATGTCGTTGTACCGACGATCCTGGAATAGTAGCCCATCATATTGATCGCGCTTGCGATCGACGAGTTGCTGCCCCAATAGAGGTGGCCTGCCTCAAGCATACAGCTGAGTCGGCTGCGGCTTGTGCTGGTCTTATATTTATTAAGACTGCTCTCGACCTTTGATTTAAGCGATGTCTTGACCGATTCATCACCTGCGGTGTTCATAAGATAGCTGAGTGTGCCGAAGCCGCTCATATCATTGGATGTGACGGAAACTCCGTAGGAGCTGCTCTTTATCGTCGCGTTGAAATAATCATTTGCGGCAGAAGCATACTCCGCTTTGCCTGTTGCTCTGTAAAGCGCACTGACGGCATACCAGCGGCCCTGTGCACCCGATGAGCCGTCATAAGAGCCTGCGGCGACAGACGGATCGGAGCCATAGGTTTCGAACTTGCAGTTTCTTGTGGAATCGTTTTTCAGCGTGTCGAGCTGGGTGTAGCCTTTCTCTGCTGCGGCAAGACACTGCGATGCAAATGCAGGATCGATATCCTTAAACACATAGTAGCAATCGGCAAGCGTTCCAACTGCGGAAGCGGTCGATTCGTACATAACACGGTCTACATAAAGCCCGTTGCTGTTGAACGATGAATCGGATGTCGGAACATCAAAATAGCCCGCGAAAGCCTTGGTTACGATTCTCCAATAGAAGCCGCCTGAGGGAGCCTGCATTTTGAGCAGCCATTTTGCTTCATAACGGGCTTCATCGAGAATATCGGGAAGGTTTTCACCTGCGTTATCCTGTATAACATCGACTGTCGCTTCATCAGGATTAAGCATGTAAGCGTAGAGCAGATCGGAGATAGTCTGGCAGGCAGGTGTCGTGTATCTGCCGTAGTCGCCCGCGTCATGCAAGCCGCCTGCAAAATCGGAAGCTTTCGCTGTGCCTGACGGGACAAATTTATTCTTTGACGAATCGAATGTGTCAAGGATAGTTACAGTCTTATCACCTGTGTGACAAGCGGCATGGGCATACTGGCTGCCGACTATCGAGCTGTCGATAGCTGTGCCGCAGCGCTGATAATAAAGCTGAGTTATGAGCGCATCTGTAACAGTTGCATAAGGATCGGACGAAACAGTGAACGGATACGAAACGCCGTTCGGTGCACAAACCTTATATGTTCCGGGTGTTTTAACATCGGTGAATGTGAAGGTGCTGACATACATCTCGGTAAGCGAATCGAGATTGCGTTTGCCTGCCGCCTTGGAATATACAACATTTCCGCTCGATACATCGACAACATAACACATAGCATTGTTGATAACACTATCTGCGTCTGCAACGGAAGAGCTTTCAAACAGCTTTGCGGTTTTAGCTGCGCTTGTGAAATAGCCGATCTGGTTTACCGCTACACTGTCTGAATGCTCTGTCGGATACGACGGATCGACAGGAGTTATATTTTGAGTAGTGGTAGTTGTTGTTGTGGTGGTAGTTGTGGTAGTGGTAGTTGTTGTTGTGGTAGTGGTAGTTGTTGTTGTGGTGGGACGATTATTTTCAATGTCCTCCACTGTGAGTTTTTCAGCTATCACTGCTTTCATCAAAAGCAGATCGGTGATTGTTATCTGACCGTCGTAATTAAGATCAGCATTTTTCTCACCTGCGGCTGTGATGCTCGGGCGCTCGACCCCCGCAACGAGCCATTTCATGCAAACAAGGTCGGCGACGTTTACAACACCGTCGCAGTTGATATCGCACATTGTGAATGATTCGGAAACGCCGTTTACAATGCAAGCCGATACCATTACAGCAGCGCAAAGCACCGCGCCGACAACTCGTTTTAGCTTAGAAAAAAACATTGTCTGTACCTCCATTATTTTATTGTGGGTTTGTTTTAATTGATGACCGCCGCCTGCAAAGGCAGCGACCTTCTGTATTTAGATTATATCAAGTTTAATTGTTAAAAACAATATCGAGCAGATGTCTGCAAAATATTTTGTCGTTTTAAACAAATTTACAATATTAAAATTGTGCATTATTTTTTGCTTTAAAAAATTTTCACCAACCTATTGACAAAGCGAAACCCCGAGACTATAATATAGATGATAAAAATATTTTCAGGGCGGGGTGTGAGTCCCCACCGGTGGTAATGCGGTTTTCCGACAAGCCCACGAGCGTTTTGCATGATTCGGTGAGATCCCGAAGCCGACGGTATAGTCCGGATGAAAGAAAATTTTTCTGTGTAAAGACGATTTTTGCTCTGATCTTTTAAAAGATCGGAGCATTTTTTGTCTCCCGAACAAAAATATTTTATCGAATTTATTGCCGAAAGGACATGATTTGATGAAAACACAAGTTAAAAAGCCTGAGACACACCTTCAAAAAGTCTCATGCAAAAGCACAACGGGAATGGTCACACTTGCTATGTTCTGCGCGATATCGGTCGTGCTGGTGTATTTGATACACTTCCCGATATTCCCTGCAGCGGCGTTTTTGGAATACGACCCCGCGGATATTCCGATATTTATTCTGACATTTTTGTTCGGCCCCGAAATAGGTCTTATCGCAACGGCGGTCGTATCTGTTCTGCAATGGCTGCTTGTAAGCCAGGCGAGCGGCTGGATCGGCTGTATTATGCACATTGTTTCAACAGGCGGATTTGTGCTGGTTGCGGGACTTATCTACAAAAAGCACCGCACGCTTAAAGGCGCAGTCGTCTCGCTCGCTTTCGGAATACTCACGATGACTGTGACAATGGTGCTTTGGAATATTATTTTTACCCCGATCTACATGGGTGCTCCGCTCGAGGCGGTGCTTGATATAATGCTTCCGTGCATTATTCCTTTTAATCTTATCAAAGCCGGCGTTAATTCCATTCTTGCGTTTTTGCTTTATAAGAGCGTCGGAAATGTTGTGAAAAGAATACTTATTAAATAAAAAATGATGGGCAGTCATACGACTGCTCATCATTTTTTGCTTTGAACATTTGCGAGCGGATTTGAATCTACTGCGTGACGGATCTGCTCATTTGACAAGTGCGTGTAGATCTCGGTCGTTCCGAGGTTTTCATGGCCGAGGATCTCCTGCAGGATACGAATATCGACATGACCGTAGCTATGCATAAGCGTCGCAGCGGTGTGGCGCAGTTTGTGCACAGAAAGTCCCATGCCGCCGAGATCGGACTGTTTGAAAAGATCGGTCACGAGCTGCTCGACCATACGTCTGCCGATCCTTGTTCCGAGGCGGCTTATGAACAGTGCTTTTTCCTTTGGATCCTTCGGTTTTCTTACCTTGAGATATTCTTCGATTGCCGAAACGCAAGCGTCATTCAGATAGATCTGACGCTGTTTGTTGCCCTTACCTGTGACGACGACTATACGATCGGTGAAATTTATATCTCTAACATTCAGTGAGCAAAGCTCGCTGAGCCGCAGCCCGCAGTTTAAAAACAAGGTGACTATTGCATAATTTCGCTCCTTAAAATCGCCGCTGACATTATCGAGCACTCTTTTGCTTTGGTCGAGCGTCAGATATTTCGGAAGCGTCTTTGCGATTTTCGGGGGATCGAGCTCCTCGAGCGGGCTTTTATCTATCTTGTGCGCCCGCATTGCAAGATAGCGGTAATACTGCTTGATCGAAGTCGTCTTGCGAGCCTGGGTCTTAGCATTGTTACCGCGCTCGTTTTTACAATAGACCATATAGCTGTAAGCGTCGGTCAAAGTGACCGACTTTACTTCATTTAAAGAAAGGTCGCTTATATCGCAGCTATCAATATCGTCCTTTGCGATCCTGCCTTTTATATATCTGATATATCTGAAAAAAGAGCGCAGATCGCGATAATAGACTTCAGCTGTTGCGGGGGATTTGCCCTTGATGGTTTCGATATAGACCATATATTCGCGGATTATTTCCGGCATACCGTCGTATTTCAGCATATCTGCCCTCCTCTTTTGTTTTTGTTTATTTTAGCATAAAACAGCCCACAATGCAACAAACAAAGAATTTGTCTTGCAATTATGCTTTGAATTTAGTATAATAAATCTATATACTTTTGGGAGACTTAAGTCTTATGATAATGGATTTTATACAAGCGGTCAGACAGGGCGATCTTATGACTGTGCTCGGAACGCTTATCAGCTCGCTGATAGTTATTTTCGTGTGCTTTCCCGTTCATGAATCGGCTCACGGATTTGCCGCTTTAAAGCTCGGTGATCCCACGGCGAAGTTTGCGGGAAGAATAACGCTCAATCCGTTTAAGCACCTTGATCTCATCGGCTCAATACTGATCCTGGTGTGCGGTTTCGGTTATGCAAAACCGGTGCCTGTTAATATCTACAACTTCAAGAACCCGAAGAGGGATATGGCGCTGACTGCGCTTGCAGGCCCTGTTTCAAACCTTTTGATGGCGGTAATTTTTGTTGCGCTTTTAAGGCTCACCGTTCTGCTTTATTCAGCCGTTGCGATACCTGCAATGGTAATTACGGTGCTTATCATGATCTGTCAGTACGGCGCGATGATAAATATTTCGCTAGCCGTTTTCAATCTGATACCGCTGCCGCCGCTTGACGGCTCGCGCATACTCGGTCTTATTCTCGGCGATCGACTCTACTACAAGATAATGCAGTATGAACAGATCCTGCTTGTTGTGACGCTGGCGCTCGTTGCGCTCGGCTTTATGTCGGACACGATCAGCAATGTGACATATGCTATCTACAATGCGCTTATAACGCTGTTTGGGCTGAACTGATGGAAATAGCGGCTATTTCATTCAGGCTTGAGGACTTTGAAGGTCCTTTAGACCTGCTTTTACACCTTATTTCAAAAAACAAACTTAATATCAACGATATTTGCATAAACGAACTCGTGACACAGTATATGAACTTTATCGAGCGTTCGCAGAACGACGATATGGACATTAAAAGCGAGTTTTTGGAGATGGCGGCAAGACTTATTTATCTTAAATCGGTGTCGCTTCTGCCGAAGCACGATGAGGCGGACGAGCTTAAAGAGGGTTTGCAAGGCGAGCTTATCGAGTATCAGCTCTGCAAACACATGGCAAAGCTTTTATCCGAGCGAACGGACGGGTTTATGACTGTTGTGCGCGAGCCTGTTAAAGTGGATATTGACCGCACATACAAACGGACTCATCCTGCCGAAGTACTGATAAAATACTATGAGGATGCGGCAGGCAGAGGACTCCGACGGCTGCCGCCCGATGTTCAGGCGTTTTCGGGAATTGTTGATAAAAAAATAGTTTCGGTGGCGTCGGGCATCGTTTTGGTGCTCAGAAAATTCAAAAGAAAGACCAAAATGCGGTTTTATGAATTGTTTTCCGGTGCAAAAGGCAGATCGGAGGTTGTTGCGACTTTTCTTGCGGTGCTTGAGCTGCTCAAGGAAAAGCGTATTTCAGCTGAGGAGAAAAACGGCGATCTTCTTATTGTGAAACTAAATGCAGGCGAGGTGGCTGAAAATGCAGACGAATGACAAATATCTTCTTGAGGCGCTGCTTTTTGCCGCCGGAGAACCGGTTTTGAAGAGCAGACTTGCCGCTCTTACAGAGCTGAGTGAAAGCGAAGTCGAAAAGCTGGCGCAGGAACTTAAAGAAGAATACGATGAAAATATGCGCGGTTTTGCGCTGATCGAGCTTAACGGAAAATATCAGCTCTGCTCGAGGAAAGATTATTTTCAGAAGATCCGTGAAATGCTTGAGATAAAGAGAAACACTCCGCTCTCATCGGCGGCTTTTGAAGTGCTTGCGGTCATCGCCTACAATCAGCCTGTTACCAAAAGCTTTGTCGAGCAGGTGCGCGGAGTTGATTGCTCCGGAGTTATCTCCAGCCTTTACGATAAAGGGCTTATTGAAGAAAAAGGCAGACTTGAACTGCCGGGCAAGCCGCTGATCTACGGAACGACCGACACATTTTTGCGCTGTTTCGGCGTTAAAGATCTATCGGAGTTGCCGCCTCTGCCGCAAAAGCAGGAGAGCGCGGCGGATCCGAGCGATGAAGGCGGCACAGATGCAGACGGGCAGGAAGCTGCAGACGAGGCGGTCAAATGATCGCGCTTTACATTATCGGCGGAATACTGCTTTTTATCTTTTTGCTGCTTATAATGCCGCTTAAAATCAAGATAAGCTCCACCGATGAGTTTCGGGTGTTTTTATACTACGGCTTTTTGAAATTCGATCTTTTAAAAGAAAAGCCCGAAAAGAAGAAAAAACCGAAACACCTAAAGCAAAAATCAAAATCTCAAAAGCCTGAAAAGGAAAAGGAAGAGAAAAAAGGCTTACTTGGGCGGCTTTGCGATGAAAAAGGAATTATAGGCGCATTCGGGTATATAAGAGATGTTTATGTGCGGCCGATACTTTCCGAAATAGGCAAGCTCACACGAAAAGTCAGTATCAAGCCTCTTTATCTTAATATTGTTTTTTCAGGAGCGGGAAAGGACGCGGCGGCAGTCGCTCTTGACTACGGCAAATTCTGCGCGGCGTTTTATCCCGCGCTCGGAATTGCGGAAAACCTGATAACTGTTAAAAAGCAGAAGATCAATATCGGCGTTGACTACACAATGCAAAAAAACGATATTCGCTTTTACCTTGTTTTACACACGCGGCTGCTTCATATCACGGCGAGCGACTTGCGGTTGCTGTTTAAAATCATAATAAAATCGGCAGGCGATAAGCCTGCCTTCGACGAAAGGAATGTATGCAAAAATGGGAGACAATATCAAAAACATAATGGAAACGACCATGGACAAGCTCAGAGCAATGACGACCGCCGACACAATAATAGGTGAGCCTATTGATCTTGCTGAAAATGTCAGAGCAATTCCGATCTCTAAAGTATCCTACGGTTTTGCGAGCGGCGGCTCGGATATTCCGAACAAAGCTCAGCGCGCTGTTTTCGGCGGCGGCGGCGGAGCCGGTATGACTGTTACTCCGGTTGCATTTCTTGTGATAAACAACGGTAATGTCAGAATTATGCCTGTGAAAACAGAAGCGACAGCCGGTGAGAGCGTTATTACCATGATTCCCGATCTTATCGACAAGATCAAATCCGGATTTAAAAAGGACAAGGAAGAGGAAAACAATTAAATATAACCAAAGCGCCTGCCGCATATATTTATTAGCGGCAGGTGATTTTTTTGCTTAAAAAAGCGTGTTGGCTATTCTGTGTTCTGATTTTGATATTCGGCTTTGCTTCGACAAACGCAAATGCTGTTTCGGCGCAGGCTTATGTATTATATTATCCGGCGGCAAAAGAAGTTTTATCTTCACAAAACGCCGAAACGCGGCTTTCCATGGCAAGCACGACAAAGATAATGACAGGGCTGATCATTTGCAGTCAGCCCGATCTTTCACGAGAGATCGAGGTCAAATCGTCCATGCTTCGGGTTGAGGGCACAAGCGCCGGACTATGCGCCGGCGACAGGATCTCGCTTTATGATCTGTGCTGCGGACTGATGCTTGAATCCGGAAACGACGCTGCAAACTGCGCGGCTTACGCTATCTCAGGATCGATCCCGAAGTTTGCCGCGCTGATGAATCAGACCGCGAAAAAGATCGGAATGAAAAATACAAACTTTGTTACACCGAGCGGGCTTGACGATGAGAAGCACTACACAACTGCGCTCGACATGGCTTATCTCGCGGCGGCGGCAATGAAAAATCCGACTTTCAAAGAGATAGTCGGCAAAAAAAGCCACCGTGCGACTTACAACGGCGGCGACACCCTCCGTACTTATTACAACCACAACCGCCTGCTTCGCTCGCTTGACGGGTGTATCGGGATCAAAACGGGGTTCACGAAAAAGTCGGGGCGGTGCTTAGTCTCCGCCTGCGAAAGAAACGGTGCTATGCTCATAATTGTGACGCTGAATGCGCCGGACGATTGGAACGATCACATCACCGCTTACAATTCGGCTTTCAGCGATATGAAAACGCTCAGAGCTGACAATGCCGATCTTGAATATGAAATTCCCGTTTACAGCGGCGATAAGAGCAAGATCAAGGTGCGCAGCGAAGCTTTTGAATGCAGTGTTCCCAGTTCGAGCAAGGCAGAGCTCAGCGTTCGGATAAGGCTGCCTGCTTTTTTGTACGCGAGCGTTGAAAACGGCGATATAGTCGGGTATGCCGACTATTACATCGGCGACGAAAAAATTGCCGAATTACCGTTTACAGCAACCGAAAAATCTGATATAATTGAAATAAGACGCAGTTTTGCAGGAGAACTTCTTAAAAGCCTGCTCAGAATACTTATGCAATGAGGAATGTTTAATGGCAGTTGAAAAAATAAGACTTCAAAAATATCTGTCGCAGAGCGGAGTCAGCTCGAGGAGAAAAGCCGAAGAGATGATCGCCGCGGGAATGGTGCGCGTCAACGGCAGAAAAGCCGAGATAGGCTGCAAGATCGATCCGAGGCATGATGTTGTGACTATTAACAAGCAGCATATAAAACCGCAGAAAACGCGCAGATACATTATGCTTCACAAGCCGCGCGGATTTGTTACGACAATGCAGGACGAGCTCGGAAGAAAAAGCGTCGATATGCTTATCGAAGATGTCGGGGAGCGGGTCTATCCCGTCGGCAGGCTGGACAAGGATTCCGAAGGGCTGCTGCTTTTCACTAACGACGGTGAATTTGCGAACTACATGGCTCATCCGAGATGTCATATTCCGAAGACCTACCGTGTGACGGTTCGTCCGCCGCTGTCCGACGAACAGCTCAACGAGCTTTCAAACGGTGTGACTCTGGATGACGGATATAAGACACGCCCTGCCGAGGTCACCGTTGCGGTCAATGAAGATGAGAGAATAGTTTTGCTGATAACCATAAGCGAAGGCAAAAACCGTCAGATAAGGCGTATGTGCGAAGCGGTCGGGCTCAATCTTATCAGGCTCAAAAGGATCTCAATAGGTCAATTAAGGCTCGGTATGCTGCCGCAGGGAAAATGGAGAGATCTGAGCGAAAACGAAGTGCGCACCCTTTACTCGGACGCGAAAAGGCAGGGATCGCGATGATAAAATTAAAGCTTGCAAACGATGAGCAAAAGCGATCTGTCGGCGCAAAGCATGAAGTTTATCTTGTGCAAAACGGGGATGAACGGCTCGGTTTTTGCGAATTTGAGCCGAGCGCGCCTGTCGGGATGATACACCGCATTGAATGTGACGACGCTGCTCTGACAGACGGAGTGCTCAGGCAAACACTGTTTTACATGGCTCAGCACGGTTGTTTTATTGCCGAGCTGTCACATGGTCTGAAAGAAAAGCTCAGATCGCTTTATTTTATAAAACCCGATCAGGAAGAGATCAAGATCGCTGAATTTTTCAGCGGATCATGTCACTGAGAAAAAGCACTCGGAGCTTCTGCTCCGAGTGCTTTATTCATCTAAGTTTTTGATCTTGAATTTATTTTTGCGAAACTCTATCATTCCATCGTTTCGCATTTTTGATAATTCCTTTGAAAGCGCGCTGCGATCGACATTCAAATAATCCGCCATTTGCTGACGGTCGAACGGGATCGAAAACTCATCGCTTCCCTGTTTCACCGACTGCGCCGACAGGTAGGTGAGCAGTCTGCCGCGGACTGTTTTGGATGCGGTGCAGAAAATACGTTCGGACAGAGCGATATTTTTTCTGAGTGAAACAGAAAGCATATTTTTCATCATTTTCGGATGCCACGGTTTATCAACTAAGCTGCCGTTCATAAGCTTTTCCGCGCCGAAAAAAAGGACTTCGCAATTATCCGCCGCCACGGCGTCCACCATCATAGGCTCATTGCAGAGCGCATAGGTTTCGGCGAACGCCTGCCCTGCCGAAATGTTGCTCAAAATACTGCAGTTTCCCCAGAGATCGATGTTTTCGATATTGACGCTGCCTCTGATCACAAGCCCGATATTGCAGACTGTTTCGCCTGCACGGTAAATAAAATCGTTTTTTTGATAAATTTTTTTGTGCATATTAAGGCAGGCGGACATATCTTCAAACTCGCTGTCGGACAAATCGCGGAAAAATGGAAATAAGTTCTTATTCATGAAAACCTCGTTTCGTTGTTACAACAACCGAATTTATGATTTAATCATACTATAATTGAGTCACAAAGTCAAGAAAAGAGGTTTTATTTTATGATAAGAAAAATTATACAGATCGATGAAGACAAGTGCAACGGCTGCGGAGCCTGCGCCGAAGCGTGCCACGAGGGCGCGATCGGCATGGTGGACGGCAAGGCAAAACTCCTGCGCGACGATTACTGTGACGGTCTCGGCGACTGTCTGCCTACCTGCCCTACCGGCGCTATCACCTTTGTTGAACGCGAGGCGCTCGAGTATAACGAGCAGGCGGTCTTGGAAAACAAACGCAAAAACACAAAAGAGCCGGTTCATGCGGGCTGTCCCGGCAGACAGATGAGAACGATCAAACACGACGCCGCACCTGTGCAGACAGCTTCCCAAAGCGTGTCTCAGCTGGCGCAATGGCCGTGTCAGATCAAGCTTGTGCCTGTTAATGCGCCGTATTTCGATAAGGCGAATTTATTGATCGCCGCCGACTGCACGGCATACGCTTATGCGAGAATGCATGAGGATTTTATGCGCGGTAAGATCACTGTTATCGGTTGTCCGAAGCTCGATGATATTGATTACAGCGAAAAATTAACAAATATAATAAAGTTGAACGATATTAAAAGCGTCACTATCATAAGAATGGAAGTTCCCTGCTGCGGCGGACTCGAAAATGCTGCAAAAAAGGCATTGCAGGACAGCGGAAAATTCATTCCGTGGCAGGTCGTTACAGTGTCGGTAGACGGAAATATTTTAAACTGAATGGGAGTATGGCTATGAAAGACATTATGAAAAACATCGAAAAGGCAAAGGTTTTGACCCTGAAGGAGCAGATCGCGTATCAGCCCGGGCAGGTCGTCAGCAAGACACTTGTGCAGAACGACGCTGTGAGTGTGACTCTTTTCTCGTTTGACAAGGGCGAGGAGATCAGCACGCACGCATCAGGCGGAGACGCTTTTGTGACCAATCTCGACGGAAAGGGCAGGATCACTATCGACGGAGTCGAATATCATCTGAGCGAGGGTGAATCGATCGTTATGCCTGCAGGCCATCCTCATGCTGTTTTAGGCGAAGAACAGTTTAAAATGCTGCTTGTTGTTGTGTTCTGATACAGTGAGTACAGAAAAAGCACCGCTTTTATAAAAGCGGTGCTTTTTGTTTAAATGATCCTTTTCTTTTTCCAAACGCCGGAACGATAATAGATAAAGCCGATAAGCACTGTTGAGATCGGCGATACTGCAGCGGAGATACCGATTCCGAGCATTCCGAGATCACATCCGAGTGCCAAAATATATGCGAGAGGAACACGGATTCCGATTGACGAAACAAATGAACTTATCATTGTTACCATTGTTTTGCCCGAACCGTTGATAAGTCCGTTAAAGCAGAAACCGACCGACACTATCAGGCTGTCAAAGCACAAAAGCCGCAGGTATGTCACCGAAGTGCCGACGATCTCGGTCATTTGCTGTTCGGTGTAGCCGCCTGTTGTGCCGATGAACGCATCGACGATAGCTTCGGGGAAGATCTGCATGAGTGCAAACACGACCACCGCTATAACAACCGTGATACCCATTCCGACTTTGAGTGTTTTGACCGCACGTTTATAATCGCCTGCGCCGATATTCTGCCCCGACATAGACGCAATAGACGACGACATCGCAATACCTGGTAAGATCGCAAAGCTGTTTACCTTGCCGCCGATACCGATTGCTGTGCCGCCTGCGATACCGCCGACGGCGTTTGCAAGCGAGGTGAGTGCCAAAAACGAAAAGCTGACGAGAGTCTGCTGAGCCATTGTGGGCAGTCCAACTTTAACAAGCTTTACAAGCTTATCCTTATGGATCCTGAACGACCGGGGTTTGAAATCGAAGATAAAGCCGTTCATCTTGAGATACACGACAGACATGATAAAGCTGAGTGCCTGAGCGATGACCGTTGCCCATGCCGCACCTGCCGCTCGCATATCAAACACGCCGACAAACAAAAGATCGAGCACAATATTGGTGACGGCGGCGATAGCGACAAACCAAAGCGGACGCTTTGAATCGCCGAGCGCACGCAAGACTGCGCTGACAGCGTTGTATCCTACGATAAAGACTGTGCCGCCGATGCAGATATTAAGGTAATCAAGCGCATCGGAAAAGCTTTCATCAGGTGTGTTGAGCAGCTTCAGACATCCGGAGCCTGTTGCGAGCAGCACAACAGTAACGACAAGCGCCGACAAAAGAAATATTGTGAACAGTGTGCCGATGGTTTCTTTGACATCCTTCATCATTTTTGCGCCGAGATACTGCGCTATCAGCACTGTTCCGCCTATTGAAAAGCCGACGATAACATTGGTTACGACCAGCGTTATCTGCGAGCTGTTTTGAACGGCGTTGATACCGTTCGGTCCCATGAACCAGCCGACTATCATAAGGTCTGCCAAACCATAGACGCTTTGAATAAACATTGATAAAAGGAACGGCCACGAAAATTTTATAAGCTGTTTTGCGACACTTCCCTGTGTCAGATCATTTGTGAATTTATCAGACATTTGCTTTCTTCATACCTTTCTTTACACTAAAAAATCAAAACTCCACATTTTTCTTTATCGAACCGAGCACTGTCGCCGCGATGTTGCAGGCGACCGAGCTGCCTGCACCGGAGTTTTCCGCAACAACGACAAACGCAAGAGGATAATCCTCATCTCTTGAGAAACCGACAAAAACAGAATGGGGAGTTCTGCCCTTGCCGACCTCCGCTGTGCCTGACTTAGCACACACATCGAGACCGTGGAAACGCCATGTGCCGTAGTTGTTTTCAACGGCATAAGCCATAAGATCGGTCACCTCTTTGGAAACCTTTTCGCTGAATACCGAACGGGTGCCGTTCATCAGCCGCATTTTCACCGGAACACCGAGAGGCGTTGTTGCTTTTTCGATCATATACGGCTCTATGGCAGTGCCGCCGTTTGCGATACCGCCGAGCATTGTGAGATACTGAAGCGGATTCATCATATTTGTGTGCTGACCCATGCCTGCCCACGCAAGATCGATATCGCGTGTGTCGCTTACATTGAAATACGATGTTTTAGCATCGATCCCGTCAAGGCTGAACGATTTATTAAAGCCGGCTTTTGCTGCATACTCGGTCATTTTCTCCTGCCCGAGATCAACTGCGAGCTGGCTGAAATAAGCATTGCACGAATGGGAAAACGCGCTTTTAAGCGTTTGCTTGCCATGGTTGCCCATGCAGGATATCCACTCGCCGTTTATTTCGACGCCTCCCTTGCAGACATACTCCCTGTCATAAATATCGCTGAAAGTGTCGATACCTGCGGCGGCGGTTATGATCTTGAATGTCGAACCGGGAGTATAATCAGCCGAGAGAAATCGGTTGATAAACACACCTTTATACTCGCCGTTTTTTGCTTTTTCACTGTCGGACGACGAGCTGATATCATAAGTCGGGGTGCTGACCATGCAGATAAGCTCGCCCGTTTTATAGTTATACACGCCGACTGTGCCTTTTCTGCTGCCTAACGCTTTATACGCCGAGGCACAGACAGGCGCGCTGAGAGTCGTTTTTATATCGTTGCCGAGGTTTGAGTGCTGATAAGCGCCGTCGAGCAGGTTGAAGTCGCAAAGCAAACCGAGATAGCTGCTTTGCAGACCTGTTTCGATATGACCGCTCAGGTCGCCAACCGCATGGAGCGTTGCTTTGCGGATCGATTCATCGGAATTATAGACGCGCTTTCCGTCCTCGGTGCTGACAAGAGTTGTCCCGTCTCTATCGGTTATCTTGCCGGCTCTTAAAAGCTCGCCGTTTTTGAAAAGGTGGGTGTTTGACGGATATAAGCCCCAATCACTGCCGCTGACAACATACTCGCCGCACAAAAACACTGTGCCCGACAGAAACAACGCTGCGATGATCATCATTATAACCGCTCTTGCTCTCATTTGTTTCACAAAGCGTCACTCCCTTTCAAATACTATTCTCTTGCCACGGCGGGCACAAACTGCCGCCCTGCCGCCTTGATAAACGAAAGCATCAACCAGCTTGCGATCATACTTGAGCCGCCGTTGCTTACAAACGGAATTGTTACGCCTGTGAGCGGCAGGACATCGGTTGAGCCGAAAATATTAAGCGAGATCTGAAACAAAAACATCCCCGCCGCCGCACACGAAACGATAGCATAATACGCGGACGATGTACATGATGTGCGCTTGAACGCATAGAGTGCAAGCAGCACAAAGCACGAAATCGCACAAAACGCCGTGATCATTCCCCATTCCTCGCACACAAAGCCGAACACAAGATCGGTGTCCGACGCGGCGACAACGCTTAAATTGCCGTTGCCTGCTCCCATGCCGAACAGTCCGCCGCTTGCTATTGCGATTAGCGTTCGTGTTTGCTGATAGCCTCTGTCGGAAGCGAGCTCCCAAACATGGCGGTATGCCGAGAAGCGGTTTAAAACATACGGCATGAGCCCTATAATAACGACAACACCGACAGCGGCAACGCCGAGGATCGCGAGGATCGGCACGATATTGCCCTGCCGCATATAGATTATTATAAGCATTGTGACAAAATAGATCGAGGCAGTTCCGAAGTCACGCATTAAGAACAGCGCGCCGATACAGCAAAATGCAAAGCCGATATACAGGAGCAGCCGCTTTGTGCTTATCATCTGAAGCAAGGTTGCGCCTCCCGCAAAGATCAGCACGAATTTTATCAACTCGGACGGCTGAAATGAAAATGAGCCGATCGATATCCAGTTTCGAGCACCGTTGATATACTCACCGAAGATGATATTATACAAAAATAGAACGCCCGCGCAGATCATTGCGACATATTGCAGCTTTGTTACAAGCTGAGGGCGCTTTAAAACAAAGTTTGCCGCGAAGTATCCTATAATGCCTATTATCGCGCAGATTATCAGCTTTAAAACAGATTTAGGCGACGCGCTCGAGCAGACCATTATGCCGAATGTTGTCAGGAAAAAGCCGATCATTTCGATTTGGATATTTCCCTTGAAGCCCGAGATCAAAAAGACTGTCCACTCAGCGGCGACAAGCAGAACAAAAGCTATCGGAACGGCGATATACAGCTCGGAACGAAGATCGACCGCAAGCTCACACAGGCAAAGCACCTGAAAGATCGTCAGCAAAACCGCCTGTTTTATCGCTCTTTTTTCGAGCTTCGGACTTGCTTCTTCAACAAGATCATTGATGTCGCTCACAAAAAATTTAAGCTTTATGCCGCCGACGGATATAATATCACCGTCATCTATATAAGCCCAGCCGTCAACCGGAATGTCGTTGACGAGGATCTCCTGATTTGAAAGTGCGGTGAGTTTAAAACCGTCCTCATCGCTGTATGTCAAAAGTGCGGCTCTGCGCGATACCGAGCCGAAATTCAGCCTTATATCGCTGATCTTACTGCGGCCGATGAAGTTCTCGCACGACACGATATCATACTCGGCAGGCGTGTCTATCATTGCGAGCGACGCAATAACAGGAAGCCGGCGGCGGCGAAGCAGTGTGCGAAACAGGCTGACTGTGAGAAACACACAGACGGCCGGTATCACTATTCTGAGCACCATGAGTATGTAGCCGAATATCATTTCCATTTAAATATTTCTCCTTAACGGTATATTATCGACAAAATCGGTTTTTTTCATTTATTATGTATTTCGTTTGTTAAAACTTCACTTTAAAATTGGCTGAATTCTTTTTGAAAATCCGACATGAACAAACGCACACTAATGATAAAATAAAGAAAGGATCAAAGTTATGAATATTAGAATTTGTGCGCGTTTTGAAGATCCGGAGTCGGCAGACAGAGTGATCAGACAATTAGAAAGGCTGAGAGCCACTCATATAAAGATCGTGAATTATGTGGAGCGATCGGACGATCTGCCTGTTAATTATCCGCTGAAGCCTGAATATCTTAACGGCTCTCACACCGCTTATCTAAACGGTTTTCCGCATATTTTAAGCGGAGGCCCGATCTACAACGAATATTTCGAGCCTGCCGAAAGAAACGGAGTCACGCTTTCGTTTTGTATTCCCTCTGACTTTGCGGCAAGAGCGAAAAGTGCAGTGCTTCAAAACGGAGGATCATCAGTTTCTGTAATTTAAAAGTGGGATGTATCATATAATTGACTGTAAGAAACACAAACAAAAGGAAAGGGATTGATACAAAAATGAAGAGATATCTTCCGGAGGGAAGCCTTATCGGAACGAGCGAAAACGCACAACGACTGCGAACGCCGCTTACCGTTGCAGACTGTTTTGCAAAAGGGATCGTGCTTGAAGCGCGGGCAAGCGTTTGCAACGCGAATCATGATCTGATAGTTGATCTCGGCTGCATGAAAGGCATTATTCCCCGCTGTGAGGGAGCGCTCGGGATCGACGACGGATCGGTGAGAGATATTGCTATCATCTCGAGAGTGGGCAAACCTATCTGCTTTATCATAACGGCGATCGATGTCGATGAAAATGATCAGCCTGTTGCCATGCTTTCGCGAAGGCTGGCACAGAAGGAATGTGTTGATAACTATATCAGCCGGCTTAAAAGCGGCGATGTTGTTGATGCGGTGGTAACTCATCTTGAGCCGTTCGGCGCATTTTGTGATATCGGCTGCGGCATACCGTCGCTTATGCCGATCGATGCTATATCAGTCTCCAGAATAAGCCACCCGAGAGACAGGTTCTGCGCCGGAGACAGAATAAAAGCTGTTGTGAAAAGTGTTGAGAACTCGAGGATAACTCTTTCGCAGAAAGAGCTGCTCGGAACCTGGGAAGAAAACGCAAAAATGTTTCGCGCGGGGGAGACTGTTTCGGGTGTGATACGTTCGGTCGAAAGCTACGGCGTTTTTGTTGAGCTGACGCCGAATCTTGCGGGGCTTGCGGAGCCGAAAGACAATATTGCGCCGTCGCAGACGGCAAGTGTCTACATAAAAAGCATTATTCCCGAAAAGATGAAAATAAAACTCATTATTATCGATTCGTTTGACTCGGCATTGCCGTCTCAGAAGCCGAGATATTTCTTCACCGAAGATCATCTCGATTCATGGCAGTATTCGCCGCAAAGCTCGCAAAAGCTGATAGAATCGGTGTTTTGAAAATAACGGCAGGCGGAATTGCTTCCGCCTGTTTCTTATTCTGCTGTGTTTTCCTCAGTGTTGTCCGTCTCAGAATCCGAGGCGGACTCTTCTTTTTTATTCGGGCGAACTCTTATTTTAACCATTTCATCGATAGAAACTCCCTCATAATTAGCCGACTCCGCAGGCAGCCGCTTGCGCTCAAGCTTACGATTGACCATACCTCTGATCATCGAGAACAGGACAGAGCACATCGGTACGGCGATTATCATGCCGACAACGCCGAACACGCCGCCGCAGAAGATGATCGAAAACATTACCCACAGCGCAGGCATGCCTGTTTTCTGACCGACAACTCGCGGAGTTATAAAGTTGGCGTCCAACTGCTGGATCGAAACGAGCGCGATAGTCAGCCAAACCGCTTTAAGCGGATCAATAACAAGCACGATCAGAACGCTCGGAATGCCTCCTATAAACGGGCCGAAATACGGGATAACATTTGTCATACCGACGATAACGCCGATAAGCGTCGCATATGGGATCTGACACAGCATCGACACGATAAATGTCAGGCAGCCGACGATAAACGCATCGGTGAACACGCCGGAGAGATATTTGCCGAAAGTGATATGGCTTTCGCCGACAAAGCGTTGTAATTTAAGCATGGAACGGCGCGAGAATATTGAAAAGCCGAGCTTCTTGCTCTGTGCTAAAAGCTTTTCTTTATTATAGAGCATATAGATGCTCGCGATCGCACCGATGACAAATGTGAACACGCCCGACGCTATCGAAACAGTTACGTCTTTAATGACAACAAGATCGGAAATATCAAAGTTTTTGATATAATTAACGAGCCAGCCGAGTGCCTTTGAAAGCACATCATTGATAACGGAATCGGAAATCCCGAAGCCGAGGCTCTTGACCCATTCGGTAAACGAGCTGTAATAAGACGGGATATTCGCAATAAGCTCGGTGATACTTGTTATGACCTGCGGAATAACGATATAGAGCAGGAATGTGATAATGCCCAGTATCAGCAGATATGTTGTGAGCAAGGCTATGGATTTTGTAAGGCGCGGATGCGGCTTTTTGCGGTTGAACAGCTTGCCGAACACCTTATAGCGGAAGAAATTATAGCAGGGGTTTATCAGATAAGCGATGACAAATCCGACTATAAACGGCATTATAATACCGATTAAGCCTTTGATAACCGACCACAGCTGCGGAATATATGTCAGCAGGAAGCTGAGCACCACAACTGCACTGAGACTCAGAAAAAGATACAATGCCCGCAGAGCCATTCGTTTGTTCCACAAATTTTTCATTTGATCCCTGTCCTTTCATGCTTGTTACAACCCGATAAGTAAGCCAATGCGATAAACCGCAAAGGCGGATATCCACGCCGCAAGGAAATGATATGCGAGCGTTAAAAATGCGTATTTTTTGCTGTTCATCTCTTTGAACAGCGTCGATATTGCGGCGATACACGGTGTGTACATCAATGTGAATACCATGAATGATAACGATGACGCCGCTGTGAACACCGATGAAAGATCGTTTGCCGTGAGCATAGACAGCGTTCCCGCGACGGCCTCTTTTGCGATAACGCCTGACAGAAGTGCCGATGCGGCCCGACTGCTTCCGAAGCCGAGCGGCTTTATTATGAAAACGAGCTGATCCGCAATGTCTTTTAAAGCACCGTTATTCGGCTTATATTCAAGCGAAAAGCTGAAGTTATCCAGCAGCCATATCGCTGCGAACGCAAGTATCAAAACCGTGCCCGCCTTTTCCGCAAAGCCTTTGAGCTTATCGCCCGTGTGCTTAAAAAGGCTTTTTAAAGACGGCAGGCGGTAAGGCGGCTGTTCCATTATGAAAACAG
>CAKSQZ010000007.1 GCA_934486895.1 uncultured Eubacteriales bacterium
GTGTAATGGTAGCACGGCAGACTCTGACTCTGTTTGTGAGGGTTCGAATCCTTCTTCCGCAGCCACAGGCGGCAAGTCTCAATCGACTTGCCGCTTATGTTTTACATCGGCTTTCGGCTTCGGCGTTTTCGGTTGACAGCGGCTGACTGATGTTGTATAATTACATAAAACATTATAAATTCGGGGGTTTTATTCTTGGATCTGCCGCTTTTAACGCTCAGTGTTGTTGCATACAACGAACACGATTATCTCAGCGATATTCTTTTTGATATTTATAATCAGACATATCCGAAAGACAGGATCGATCTTATTTTTGTCGACAGTATGTCGAAAGACGATACTAAGGACATTTTCAATAAGTTTTGCGATGAACACAAAACGGAATACTATAACATCCGCATTTTTCAAAACGAAAGAGTCACTCTTCAGCACGGGATCAATATAGTGCTCGAGAATGCAAGCGGCGAGTTTTTCCTCAGAATCGACGCTCATGCAAAGCTGCCGACGGACTTTGTTGAAAAAGAGGTGAACGCTGTTTCGGATCACGATGCGGCGGGCGGAAAGCGCCCCTGCATTATAAAGCAGGACACCGCTTGGGGCAACACCTTGCTTATGGCTGAGGAGTCGATGTTCGGAAGCAGTATCGCAGGGTACAGAAAAGCTGAAAAGCCGTGCTTTGCAAAGTCGCTTTTCCACGGTGTTTACCGCATGGATATACTTCGCAAGATCGGTTTTTATGACACTCGGCTTGCGCGGACAGAGGATAATGAGATGAGTTATCGTCTGCGCAATAACGGATATAAGCTTTATTACGATCCCCAGATCGTTTCATATCAGTATATGCGGCCGAACTTCCGCAAAATGGTGAAGCAGAAGTATTCAAACGGCAAGTGGATCGGCATTACAACGGGGATCTGCCCGAAATGCCTTATGTATTATCATTTTGTGCCGTTTTTGTTTTTGTGCGCGATAATCTTCACGGGTGTGCTTGCGGCGTTTTCGGTGTTTTGGCCGATGATCGCGCTTTGGATAGCCTACGGTGCCGCCGCGGTGCTTATGTCGGTCACTGCCGCGATACCGAGTAAGAAAAAGAGCGCGTTTTGCTTCCTTTTGCCGTTTTTATTTCTCGTTCTTCATGTTGCCTACGGTTTCGGAACGCTTATAGGTTTTTTTGAAATACTCTTCAGAAAAAAGAAATATATAAAAAAGTGATCTCGGCGCATATGTCGTAGTTCTGATTTGTACGATAGCCTTTAAACACATGATATTCAATCCGGCACACAAAAATATGTTGCTTTGATTTGAAAGCCGAAAGGGGAATGAATATGGAACACACAATTGAAAACGGCCGCTACAAAAGCGCAGACGGAATTCACAGCATTTTCTATGAAATTGTGATTCCGAGCGGCGAGCCGAAAGCTATTGTTCAGATATCGCACGGAATGTGCGAATATTTCGGAAGATACAGAGATTTTGCAGAGTTTTTAGCGGACAACGGCTTTATTGTTTGCGGAAACGATCATCTCGGACACGGAAGCAGTGTTGAAAGCGATGATGAACTCGGATACTTTTCGGAAAACGACGGCTGGCAAAACGCCGTTAAGGATCTGCACAGCCTTACAAAACTAATGAAACGCAGATATCGGGGGCTTCCCTATTTCCTTTTCGGGCACAGTATGGGCAGTTTTCTCGCGAGAGCATATGCTTTTAACTATGCCGATGAGCTGACAGCCGCGGTGTTTTGCGGAACGAGCGGCGGCGTTGTCGGTATTGACGGGCTGATAGATGTTGTGAATGCCGTTCGTAGGACTCACGGCGAGATGTATCGCAGCGACCGTATTCATCAGCTTGCGTTCGGCACATATAACCGCAGAGTCGAAAACAACACAAGCGAACACGACTGGATCTCAAGAGATAAAGAGACAATTGAGAAATACGCCGGTGACAAAAAATGTACTTTCAATTTCACTGTAAACGGATACAGAAATCTGCTCGGTGTTTTGCAGTATGTTTCGTCGAAAAAGTGGTATGACGGATACAAAAAAACATTGCCGACTTATATTATCTCGGGTGACGGCGATCCTGTCGGAAGTTACGGAAAAGGACCGTATAAGGTGTTCTCCCTTTTATCGAAGCGAAAAAACGATGTTCGCCTGAGACTTTACAGCGGTGCTCGGCATGAGCTTTTAAACGAGCTGAACCGGCAGGAGGTTTACAGCGATCTGCTCGCATTTTTTGAATATCATATATAATAAATTAAGAACCGATGTCTTTTGACATCGGTTCTTTTTTCAGATATTCAAATCATTCAAGATCTTATAGGCTTCATTTGCAACAAAAAGCGAGCCGCAAATTAAAAGATCCTTTTTTTCTTTTATGAGCTTTTCAAGAAGCGAGCGCATATCATAACTGACTTTCACATAATCGCAATAATGGTGCGCCCTTTTGGCTATATCGGCGGCGGGCTCTGACCGCTCGCTCGCCGCTTGGACAGCGTATATCTCAAGGCAAAGCGGACCGAGCTTGGCAAGATAACCGTCTATATCCTTGTCGCTCATCATGCCGATGACACAAACAGGCTTTAAGCTGTTTTGCGAGATGAATTCGCTCAGTACATCGACAGCGTCTTCATTATGCCCGCCGTCTATAACAAGTGCGGGATCTCTTCGCAAAACATGGATCCTTGCAGGGAGATTTGCTCTTTTAAGTCCCCTTTTTATCTCGTCATCGGTAATTTCGGGCAGGCATGCATGAACGGCCTCGATAACCGTCAGCGCATTATACGGCTGGCATTTACCTGAGATACCGACTTCATAAGTCTGCCCGGATCTTGTGAAAGATGAGCCACCGAGAGTTTGACGGACATCTGTGAGCTGTTTTGCCGAGGGATAGATAAATCGGCTTTGCGACTGGATCGACATTGACCGGATGACATTGACTGTCTGCTCCTTTTGGAGCGGGTACAGCACGGTGATACCGCTCGGCTTGATAATGCCGCCTTTTTCAAATGCGATCTTTCCGATATTGTCGCCGAGTCTGTCGGTGTGATCCATTCCGATCTGCATGATAACACTGCAAAGCGGAGTTTTTATGATATTTGTAGGGTCGGTTCTGCCGCCGAGTCCGACTTCGAGCACAACGATATCGCACTGCTTTTTATAAAACCACAAAAGCCCTATTGCGGTTATAAGCCCGAACTGCGGAGGAAGATACTCTTCTCCGAGTTCATCGAGTGCTGTTTTCACCTGCTGTGTTGTTTCGCACAGCTCGCTTTCGCTGATCATTTCACCGTTGATCTGAAAGCGCTCGCAAAAGTCGATCACAAAGGGAGATGTGAACATACCTGTTTTCATGCCATGCTCACGGCAGATACAAGAAAGATATGCGCACGCCGAGCCTTTGCCGTTTGTTCCGGCGACATGAATGAATTTAAGGCTATCCTGCGGGGAGCCTAATTTATTCATGATTGCGCGCATTATATCGAGAACCGGTCTTTTAACAAAACGCGGCATTGAGTTTATATAGTCCATCGTTTCATTTAAATTCAAAAGACCACCTCACAACGCAGTCGGGCGGCAGATATCCGCCGCCCGCACAATAAATCGGACTAATTAAGCTTTGCAAGCTCTTCATCGAGAAGCGCGATTTTCTCACTAAGCGCTTTCTGACGCTGGCGCTGTTCTTCAACGACCTTTTCGGGTGCTTTGGAAAGGAAGCCCTGATTGGAAAGCTTGCCGTTTATCTGATCGAGCTGTTTGCTCGCTGTTTCTTTTTCCTTTTTAAGACGCTTTTTCTCCGCCTCAAAATCGACAAGCTCGCCGAGCGGAATATAGATCTTTGCATCTTCCGTTACGATGTTCACAGCGTTTTCGATGTTACATTCATCGCCGATCGTGACGCTTGAGCCGAATGCAAGACGCTCGATAACAGCGCTGCTCTCATCAAAGCATTTTTTATCGGCGGCAACGATATATATCGCCGCTTTTTTGCCTGTTGCAACATTCATTTCGCCTCTGCGTGCTCTGATCGCTTTGATGGCGTTCATGACCTTCATAAACTCGCGTGCGTCCTCGGCATAGCAAAGTTCATCGGAGTATGTCGGGAACTGCGAGATCATTATGCTCTCGCCTTCGTGAGGCAGAGTCTGCCAGATCTCTTCGGTAATAAACGGCATAAACGGATGAAGCAGCTTTAATGTGTTGCTCATGACATAGACCAACACCGCTTTAACATTCGCTTTATCATCGGAATTGAGCCTGATTTTTGCGATCTCGATATACCAATCGCAGAAGATATCCCAGATGAAATCGTAGAGCTTCTGGACTGCAAGGCCGAGCTCGAATTTTTCAAGGTTTTCTGTCACGGCTTTGATAAGCTCATTATATTCATTGAGCAGCCATTTATCCTCCGGCTTTAAATCGCTCGGAAGATGAGGAGCAGGCTCGTTTTCATCGAGGTTCATAAGGATAAATCTCGACGCATTCCAGATCTTATTCGCAAAGTTTCTCGACGCTTCAACACGCTCGGGCAGATAACGCATATCGTTTCCGGGACTGTTGCCTGTTGCAAGCGTGAAGCGAAGCGCATCCGCACCGTATTTCTCGATCTCCATAAGCGGATCGACGCCGTTGCCGAGCGACTTCGACATCTTTCTTCCCTGCGCATCGCGCACAAGACCGTGGATCAAGACGGTGCTGAACGGAGGTTTTCCCATGTTCTCGATACCGGAGAAGATCATTCTTGCGACCCAGAAGAAGATGATATCATAGCCTGTTACAAGCGTGCTTGTCGGATAGAAATAGTCGAGTTCGGGAGTCTTGTCAGGCCAGCCGAGAGTTGAGAACGGCCAAAGCGCAGATGAGAACCATGTGTCGAGAGTGTCCTCATCCTGATGAATATTATGCGAGCCGCATTTGCAGCATTTTTCGGGCACTGTTGTTGAGACGGTGATCTCACCGCAATCATCGCAATACCATGCAGGAATACGATGTCCCCACCAGAGCTGACGGGAGATACACCAATCGCGGATCCCCTCCATCCAGTGGAAATATGTTTTATCAAAACGCTCGGGGACAAATTTTGTCTCGCCGTTTTTAACAGCTTCGATAGCCGGCTTTGCAAGCGGCTCCATTTTAACAAACCACTGCTTTGAAACACGCGGTTCGACCGTGCTTCCGCAGCGATAGCAAGTGCCGACATTGTGGGCGTGATCCTTGATCTTGATGAGATAACCGCCCTCTTCAAGATCGGAAACGATAGCCCGGCGAGCCTCAAATCTGTCCATACCTGCGTATTTCTCGTAATCCGAAACGATCTTAGCATCGTCTGTCATCACATTGATGACAGGCAGATCGTGGCGCTTGCCGACTTCAAAGTCGTTCGGGTCGTGCGCGGGAGTGATCTTAACGGCACCTGTTCCGAACTCCGGCTCTACATAGCTGTCTGCAACGACGGGGATCTGTCTGCCGACAAGCGGAAGAACGAGCATTTTGCCGACAGCGGCTTTATATCGCTCGTCATCGGGGTGTACTGCAACGGCTGTATCGCCGAGCAATGTTTCGGGGCGGGTCGTTGCGATCTCGATATATCCGCTGCCGTCTGTAAACGGGTATTTGATATGCCAGAAATGGCCTGCCTGCTCTTCGTATTCGACCTCGGCGTCGGAGATAGATGTCTTGCAATGCGGGCACCAGTTGATAATTCTTTCGCCGCGATATATAAGGCCTTTATCATAAAGTCTTTTGAAAACTTCATTTACAGCGCGGTTGCAGCCTTCATCGAGTGTAAATCTTTCGCGGTCCCAATCGCAGGAAGAACCGAGGATCTTAAGCTGATTTATGATCTGTCCGCCGAAGTCCTCCTTCCATGCCCAGGCACGTTTTAAGAACTCTTCTCTTCCGATCTGTTCTTTTGTTATCCCCTCTTTAGCCATTGCTTCAACGATCTTTGCCTCAGTCGCGATAGAAGCATGGTCTGTTCCGGGAAGCCACAAAGCGCTGTATCCCTGCATACGGCGAAAACGAATAAGAATATCCTGGAGCGTTTCATCAAGCGCATGGCCCATGTGGAGCTTACCTGTGATATTTGGAGGCGGAATAACTATTGTATACGGCTTCTTTTCGGGATCTATTTCAGCATGAAAATAGCCGCCGTCCTGCCAGAATTTATAGGTGCGCGACTCGACCTCTTTCGGATCATAAGTCGGGCTTAGCTGTTTTTGCATTTGATTTTACTCTCCTTATTACAGTTTTGTAAGAGCCAGTATAACCGGCATGGTTATCATTGAAAGAATGGTTGTGAACGATATCATGCGGGAGGCAAGTGCGGTATCTCCCCCGAACTTTGCCGCAAACATCATATTATTCACCGCGCACGGAGCGCAAGCGGGCACCATGCAGGCTATAAGCAGTTCATTATTTAAGCCGAATCCGAACTTGAAAATAAACAGCATAGCAAGCGGAATGGCGAGAAGTCTTATTAGTGAGACAGCCCACAATCTCAGATCCCTGACCGCAGATAAAAGATCCGACCCGATAAGGAAAAATCCTGTTATAAACATTGCTATCGGAGTGTTAAGATCGGCTATGTACGAAATAGGTTCTGTTATAACCTTCGGCATTTCCGGCACGAAAAGGAACAGCGGCAGACCTATTAAAACGCCGATAGTTCCGGGGTTGAGCACGGCTTTTATTCTTCCTGTGTTCTTGCCGCCCGGAAAAAGACGAACGCCGTATACCCACGAAAGCACATTCAGCGCTATGATATATGTAGACACAAGGAAAACGCCGTAATCTCCCGCAAGCGCGTCCACAAGCGGGATCGCCATGAATCCGCCGTTTGAGAAAATAATACCATTGCGATAGACCGCTCTTTTCTCCTCCGGCTTCGTTTTGCAGAAGATAAACGCCACAGCTATTCCGACAAAGTGTGTGAGAAACGCACAAAGGGCGGAAACACCGAGATCGGCTATTGTATCGGAGCTGAACTTGACCGACAAAAACGAATTTACTATCAGAACGGGTGTTACGACATACAGCAGCACATCGATGAGCTGATCGACACCCGTGCGGTTTATCAGCTTGAATTTGCCGATAAAATAACCGGCAAAGATCAGCACAAACAGTATCGCCGCCTGAACGGCTACCGTTGTGCCGTAATTAAATGCTTCTTCCAACTAATTCATACCTCTCGATTTGCTTTGATCAGCCTTCGTATTTTACGACCTCGGCTTTTTCGATAACAACATCCGATTCCGGCTTGTTATCGTTTGAATTGACTTTAACTTCGGCAATTTTTTCAACAACATCCATACCCTCGAAAACCTGTCCGAAAACGGTGTGCCCTCTGCCTATTGTGGAAAGAGCACCGTCGAGATGAATGTTTCCGCCGTGCTGCTGATAAAGGTTGAAAATTTCGTCTGTGAGCTTTGTTACATCGACTGCACCCGACTGGAACACATACTGCATCCAGTTGTCGCCGTACTGCGCTTTATACTGCGCTTCATACTGCTTGACAAGGTCGTTGAAATTTGAGTAATTCTGTCTGAGTGTATCCATGGTGTAATTCGCGCTAAATGTTTCGGGCGATACGCAGTTGATGAAGAACTGACTTCCGTTGGTGTTTGCTCCGCTGTTTGCCATTGAAAGAGCACCTGTGAAATTAAGAAGATTAAGATTAAATTCATCTTCAAAAGGTTTTCCCCAGATACTTTCACCGCCGCTTCCGTTACCGTTGGGGTCGCCGCCCTGGATCATGAAATCCTTAATAACGCGGTGGAATGTAAGGCCGTTATAGTAGCCTTTTTCAATAAGTCCCTTGAAATTCTCGACAGCCTTCGGAGCGGAATCAGGGAAAAGGCGGATCTTGATCTCTCCGAAATCCTTGATAGTCAAAACAGCGATCTCATCGCCTTTTTGAGGTTTTTCAAACTGAAAGCCGACTTTATCGCTTGTTCTTGAGCCGGAATTGTCAGACGCTGTTGATGAAGATGATGAAGATGATGTCTTTGAGCTTTTATCGCCGCAGGACGACAGCACAAACAGCATTGCCGCCGCCAAAATAATTGCAACTGCTTTTTTCATAGGTTTCTCCTTAGTTGTACTTTACGATCTCGATCTTCTCGATAACAATATCCTGTGTGGGTTTCTTGGAATCATCCACAGCAACATTCGATATTTTTTCAGCGATATCATAACCCTCGAAGATCTGACCGAAAACATTATAGCCCTTATTATAAACGGCAAGCTCGCCGTCATAAGTAATATTACCGCCGTGCTGAAGATAAAGATTGAAAGTTTCATCGTTTATCTTTCTCGGATCTGCCGCGCTGCCGGGCATATCCTTTGCGGCGTAAGCCTCCCATTCATCGCCGTATTTCTCTTTATATTCAGCCTCATATTCGCCGAGCGCTTTTATATATCCGTCGAGCGAATAACGAAGCGATGTGCGTGTGGTGGTCGATTTAAAAAACTCCGCGGATACGGTGTTGATAAAGAAGCGGCTTGCGGTTGTGTTTGAGCCCTCGTTGTACATAGACACCGCGCCGCTTAAATTAAGCAGGTTTGCATTGAACTCATCCTCGATCGGCTGACCGTTCGCGCTTTTATCCTCTTTTGGGTCGCCGGCAAGGATCTTAACATCCTTTTCGGCTTCATAGAATGTCTTTCCGTTGTAAAAACCGCTGTTTACAAGAGCCTTGAAATTCTCAACTGTTTTGGGAGCGGAATCAGGGAATAAACGCATTTTCATTGTGCCGTATCCCTTGACGGTGATAACAGCTATCTCGTCGCCTGCCTCGGGCTTATCAAACTGAAATCCGACTTTATCTTTTGTTCTCGAATTTACGGGAATAGAATCATAGGATATGGTTTTTTCCTGCTCCCCCGGAGACGATGATCCCGTTCCGGAGCAAGCCGCCGCGCTTAGCGCTACTGTTAAAGCCATAATACCTGCCGCAGCACATTTAACTATTCTGTTCATATAATCCCTCCAAATAACATCACTTAACAATATTTATGCCGACTATTTTAATATCGTCAATTGGCTTGTCCATCGCGCCGACTTCGCTGTTTGCGATTTTATCAACAACATCCATACCGTCTGTCACCTGCCCGAACACGGTGTGCTTAAAGTCGAGCCACGGTGTTCCGCCTAGCTTTTTATAGTTCTCTGTTACCTCTGCCGGGAAGCCGCCGTCTGCAAGGCGTTCCATCTGGCTGATAAGACCGTCGTCCACACTGCCTGCCTGAACGATAAAAAACTGGCTGCCGTTTGTGTCGGGGCCTGCATTTGCCATGGAAAGCGCGCCGCGGTAGTTGCGGAGCTCCATACAGCATTCATCTTCAAACGGTACTCCCCAGATGCTTTCACCGCCCATGCCTGTGCCGGTCGGGTCGCCGCCCTGGATCATAAAATCCTTGATAACACGATGAAAGATAATGCCGTTATAGTAGCCGCTTTCGCTGTGTTTTACAAAGTTTTCAACAGCCTTCGGTGCTTTATCGGGAAACAGCCTTACTGTTATATCTCCGAGTGTGGTTTTGATAACGGCGGAAAGCTCCGCATTACCCTGAAGCTGATAATTACTCATATATGATTTCCTTTCTTTATCTATACATATAAGGCAGCGGTTTTTCCCATTCGGACGCCACCTTGCAATACCTTGAATATGCACGGCTGACTGCATCGCTCCACGAAAGATAGAGCGTATCCGCCGCATTTTCGCCGATTTTCTTGAGGTTTTGTTCATCGCCGAGCGCATCGCACAGACGGCTTCTCATGCTGACTGCGTTTTCACGGCACAAAAAGCCGTTTACGCCGTCCCTCACGCCCTCGGCGGCGCAGGAATCGGCAACAAGAATACTCGGCAGAGAGCAAGCCGCCGCCTCTTTCACGACCAATCCCGAAGTGTCATAAGTGGATGGGAATACAAACAGATCCGCGACTGAGAAAAGTGCGCGGACGATCTCTCGGTCATAGATGGCGCCGGCAAACATAACGCGCTCATGCAGCCCTATATCTCTGACATACTGCTCCATTGCGGCTCTGTCCTCGCCGTCGCCGACCATGACAAGCTGCCAATCACCGTCAAGTCCTTTAAGCGCATCGAAAATGATCTTTGTGTTTTTATACCACATCATGCGGCCGACAAAAAGCATCGTCTTTTTATTCGGATCGATCATAAAACGCGTTCTTACTTTGTCACATTCGCGATCTCCCGCGACACCCTTTGCAAAATCGGTTCCGTTTTCCATGACAAGGCATTTGCCCTTATAGCCGACCGATCTCAAATTCTCTACCGCACCTTTTGTCACCGACCAGACCTCTGTTGCCTGATTGAGATTATGCTTTAAAAACTTCATCGCCATAGCCCGCATAGGCTTTGAGCGCACACGCTTTGCTATATCTACGTCAAACTTAGTGTGATATGTTATAATCACCGGCATTTTATAGCCTATTTTCAAAAGCTCGGACGCGATAACGCTTGACGCAAACGGTGAATGAATATGCAAAATATCGAAATGCATTTTTTTCAGATCATAAAGCATTGTCGGTGATAAGACATTGCCGACTCTGTAACCGAGCTTTTTTGATATATCAAACGAATTATAGCGATAAACACGAAAATCATAATTATCCGTTATATTCGGGTATTTCGGGGTTATCACAGTACAGTTGCAATGATTCTTTTTAAGGTTCAACGCATAATTATATACAGCGTTTGAAACACCGTCGATCGTTGGGGGAAACGACTCGTTGAGTAAAGCGATATTAAGCTTCATCGACGGATTCCTCACTGTCTATCGAAAAGTCGCTTTTATCGAATTCCTCCAGCTCACGCGGAAGATTCGGCTCCCTTTTGAGCGGATCGTATTTAAATTTTCTGCATTTTCCGTCGCCCTCGACCCTGCCGACTATCGGGCAGATAAGCACGCCGTTTTTCTCGTTTACCCGCTCGCAGACGCGGCAGGCAGGCGATATATTGGCACCGTATAATTTAAAGAACACGACGATCCTCCTACTTTTAATTTTTAATCCATAATATTTTATCATATTTCAACTCGAAAATCTACAATAAAAAGCGAAAAAATAAAATTTTATTCGCTTTTTGCACTTTGCAAACCCAATATAGACGCGCAATAGACTGCACTCAGCAGGATCAACGCAAATGACAACTGCGGTGTTGCCGAGAAAAAATAGCTTTTTTCCACCGATGATGTCTGCACTGACTGCGGAAAAACACCGGTCAAAATAAAGCACAAAACAAATGAGACTGCCGCATGAAACAATCTGACCGCAATAAGCTTTAGCGGGTGCAAATCCAAATCGGGCGCGCAGGCGTTCAGCTGAAGTATGACGGATATACCGCCGAAGCCTGCCGCAGCGGCATAGAAAGGCAGATATGTGCTGACACCCGACAATGACACACAGCCGCCTGTTACTTCGAGCAGACAGCTTAATGCCGCGTGGACCGGCTTATTAAGCGGCAGTCTTGACACGATCTCCGACACAGCCGAAAACGCCGCGACAAAAGCACAGATGTTTATCATTGATTTTGTTGCGGACAAAACGGCTGTGACAAGTCCGCCGCCTGTTTTACGGGTGTGTTCGCCGAGATCAAGACTTATCGTGCAAGGCGAAAGCCTTGAAACTGTGAATGCCGTGATGAGCGTTGCGAGAGTGTGGCAGGAGAGCAGAATCACCGCTGACTGCCTTGAATGAAGTATTCCCTGCCCGATCGCCGTGAACACAAAGGCGGGGCCTGCCGAACAGCAATAGTATGCCGCCGACTGCGCACGGTCTTTAGACAAGCTGCCGTTTTTATGCATTATACCGAGCATTGCCGCGCCCGAAGGGTAGCCCGAAAGCATACTGATAAGAAGTACCGCCGCCTCTTCCCCGCCGCTTTTCAAAAGCACTCTTGCAGGCTTTTTGAGTATTTTAGCGGCGCTTTCGACAAAGCCGCACTCTGAGAGATATGATGTGAAGATCAAAAACGGAAAGAGCGACGGTATCAGCACCTGACCGCAGATGTCGATACCTCGGCGGATACCGTCCGCAGACACCGCACCGCAGATGATAAGAAAAAGCGCAACCGACAGCGCACACACTGTTTTTTTCATAAAACACCTTCCTTTGGCATAAATATCTAAACAACTGAAAGGGTGAATATCATGGCAACGGACAAACAGAAAAGACCGCACAGAATAGCGGACGCGCTCGGCTTTCCGGAGGGCACTGTGGGCAAGGGGCTCTACATTCAAATATATTCAAACCGCACTGTCAATATCGAAGGAAACTGCAATGTTTTGAACTACTCGGATGAAAAGGTCGCCATAAACACGCAAAACAGTATTTTGAATATCTGCGGAAGCGGTCTTTCGATAAGCGAGTTCGGCGAACAAAATCTTAATATTACAGGCTGTATAAAATCTGTTTCATTTTGCTGATAAGAGGAGACGATATTATTGCCGCTGACAAGCGTTTTTAAATATATTTTTTCCTATGTTGAATTTGAATCGAAAAAAGGTTTTTTTGAGAGATTTTTAAATCTTTGCGCGAGAAAAAAGATAAAAGTTTATTCGCCTAAGATCAAAAACGGCAAGCTTTTCGGCGGCATGAATGTCAAAGATTATCTGAAGATCGCTCCGACCGCGAGAAAAGCTCAGACGGTTTTGAAGATCCGCGCGAAAAAGGGGCTTTTTTTCACTGCGAAAAAATACAAACACCGAAGCGGACTTGCGGCAGGAACAGCGGTTTTTATTATTTTGCTTGAGGTGCTGTCGTCATTTGTCTGGAATATAAACATTGTGGGATCGGGCGATCTGCCGAGAGCCGAAATCGAGCAAAAGCTCAAAGATTTCGGGATAGAAGAACCGTGCCCGACATCAAGGCTCGGCGCGTCAAACGCCAAGGAGATACGCAATGAAATGCTCAACGGCATTGACTCGCTTTCCTGGGCGGCTATAAATTTAGACGGGTGTATTCTCGATGTGGAATGTCGGCTGAAAGCAAAAACTCCGCCGAGGCCCGAATATACTCCGAGTAATATTGTCGCAAATAAAGGCGGTGTCATAACCGAGATCAAAGCATACGGAGGAACACCGTGCGTTAAAGCCGGTCAAGCTGTTGTGAAAGGTCAGCTTTTGGTTTCGGGCGCAGTCGAGCTGACTAACGGCGGAACGCTTTTCTGCCATTCGAGCGCGTTGATAAAAGCGCAGGTCGAAAACATTGTTGAGACCAGGATAACATTCAGGCAAGTCGACAAGACGACTCTGGCAGCACCTGTGAGAAGAACCGTGCTTTCTGTGTTCGGAATGAATCTGCCGATGTTTTTCGGCAGAGTTGACGGTGAATACGAAGTTCGCAGGCAGGTGAAAACGCCTGAATTTTCGGGAGTCAGGCTTCCGATATCGGTAACGACAGCAAGTTTTTATCCGATAAACTCGAGAGAATACGAGATAGATCTTCAAAGTGCGATGAAACTTGCAGAGGAAACGATCGAAAAAAACGCTGCCGACAAATTTAAAAACCGCATAATAAGCAAGGGGAAAACCGAGTTTAAGACATATTCCGACGGAGTTTATGCGCTCAGACGCTACCTATGCGAAGAAAACATAGGCTATGATGAAAAAATTTTAATAAACGAGTGACAAACGGCGATTTTTGTGTTATACTGTTTGTGCATATAAATGTATCAATTCTTTATGAAAAGGGTCGTTTGAGTGACTTACAAAACCATCGATTTAAGCAATCTTGAAAATCCGAGCGCAATGTTCGGCAGTTTTGACGAAAATATCAAGCTTATTGAAAAGCTGTGCGGCGTTTCAATAGTTTATCGCGACGGCGCTTTAAAAATCGGCGGCGACGATATGGCTGTTGAGACTGCTTTGCGTGTCATCCGCTCAATGGAGCAGACCATTGCCGCAGGCGGCAGTATCGACACGCAGGAAGTCAGATATCTTGTGTCACTTAAAGACGATGATGAGAGCGACAGCTTCACCGACTTGAAACAGGAGGACGGCTGTATTTGCATCACACAGAAAGGCAGACCCGTCAAGCCGAAAACGCTCGGTCAGAAAAAGTATGTCGATGCCATTGAAAACAACACCGTTGTTTTAGGAGTCGGTCCTGCCGGAACAGGTAAGACATATCTTGCAGTCGCGGAGGCTGTGAGGGCTTTCAAGGCAAAGCAAGTTGCAAGAATCATTTTAACACGTCCCGCGGTCGAAGCCGGCGAGAAGCTCGGATTTCTTCCAGGAGATCTTCAGCAGAAGATCGATCCGTATCTTCGTCCGCTTTATGATGCGCTTTTCGATATGCTCGGCTCTGAATCGTTTCAAAAGCAGCAGGAAAAAGGCGCTATCGAAGTCGCTCCGCTGGCATACATGAGAGGACGCACGCTGGACGACAGCTTTATCATCCTTGATGAAGCGCAGAACACAACGAAGGAACAAATGAAGATGTTTCTCACCAGGCTCGGATTTAATTCCAAAATGGTTGTTACAGGCGATGTTACTCAGATCGATCTGCCCGACGGCAAGACAAGCGGACTTACAGACGCTATGCGTGTTTTAAAGTCGGTAGATGATATTTCAATAGTCAAGCTCACGCAGAAAGATGTCGTAAGACATCATCTCGTGCAGGAAATAGTCAAAGCGTATGAAAAAGCATACGAAAGAACAAATGATAAAACAAGGAGAAAAGGATATGGACAAAATTAAGGTCACGATCACGGACAAGCAGAAAAAGATCAAAATGCCGACGGGTATCCGTATGCTGCTCCGCAGGTGCTGTGTCGCAGTACTCAAAACAGAGGAATTCAGCGATCCGGCAGAAGTGAATATTTACTTTGTTGACGATGAGGAGATACATAAGCTCAACAATGAATTCCGCAAGATAGACCGACCGACCGATGTGCTTTCGTTCCCGCTCGGTGAAAACGGCGTTTACGACATCAACCCCGAAACAGGCGCGAAAATGCTCGGCGACATTGTTATTTCCGCGCAGACAGCGGAAAAGCAAGCCAACGATTACAACCAGCCGTTCCAGCGCGAGATGGCGTTCCTCACCGCTCATTCTATGCTTCATCTTTTAGGCTACGATCATGAAGAGGGCGGTATCGAGGCTGTTCGTATGCAGGAAAAGGAACGCATTGTTATGCAGCTTCTCGGCTATCAGGACACGCCGTTTGAAAACTGACGGAGGGTTTTATGCAAAACGAAAGATCGACTTCGGCGTTTATCGCAATAGTCGGAAAGCCGAATGTCGGCAAATCATCGATACTCAACCGCCTTTTGGGCACTAAGGTCGCGATAGTTTCATCGAAGCCGCAGACCACACGCACCAAGATCACGGGAATACTCACAAAAGGCAGCGATCAGCTTGTTTTTATTGACACGCCGGGGCTCCACAAACCGAAGAACGCTTTAGGTGAAAACATGGTGAAAGCGGTCAATGAGGGAATGACCGATGTTGACTGCTGCGCGCTTGTTGTTGAGCCCGATGAAAAGATCGCTCCCGCGGAGTATGAGTTTATCGAGCGTTTTAAAAAGCAGAAGCTGCCGAGTGTTTTGGTTATCAACAAAACCGACACTATAAAGGAAAAATCCGCGTTGCTCGGTGTTATAGCCGCTTATTCAAAGCTTTATGATTTTGATGCTGTTATCCCTGTTTCCGCAAGAACGGGAGACGGTATTGACGAACTGCTTGATAAGTTTTTTGAATACCGAACAGAATCGGTACACTTTTTTGACGACGATTCGCTGACAGATCAGCCCGAGCGTGTTATTGCTTCCGAGCTTATAAGAGAAAAGCTTTTATATATGCTCGATAAGGAAGTGCCGCACGGTCTGGCGGTCGATATCGAAGCATTTTCCGACAGAGGCGATCAGCTTGATCTTTCGGCTGTTATTTATTGCGAAAAAAGCAGCCATAAAGGAATCATCATAGGAAAAAACGGCGCTATGCTCAAAAAGATCGGTACAGCCGCAAGAATAGAACTGCAAAAGTTTTTCGGCTGTAAGGTCAACTTGAAGCTTTGGGTCAAGATCAAGGAAGGCTGGCGAAACAGAGTAGGCTCGATCCACGATTTCGGACTGGATCTATAAATTGTCAGACATATTTTCCGCCGCTGAGCACACTATAAAAACGGTGATAACGGTGGAAAATTATTTTTGGGGAAATTTTGCGGCAACGGGCAAAATAACCGACTATCTTATTTATAAAAACACCGCGGAGGCATTGCAACATGGAAACTCAGGCGGCACTCGGTCTTGTGATTCGGGAAAGGCGCGTTTCGGAGTCGGACAGGCTGATAACGGTGCTGACGGACAAGGCAGGCGTGATAAAGGCATTTGTGCCGAACGCGCTGAAAATAAACTCTAAGTTTCTGAGCGCGACTCAGCTTCTTTCCTGCTCGAAAATGTATATAAAACCGTCAAAAGACAATACTTACCGCATTTCGGACGCAAAGCCCGTTAATGTTTTTTTCGGGCTAAGGCAGGACATTTCGCTGATGGCGCTTGCGGGATATATGTGCGAGCTTATTGAAGTGCTGGCACCGTCGGGGGAAGCCGCGCCGGAGTTTTTATCTGTGGCGCTCAATTCTCTTTTTGCGCTTTCGGAAAAAATGCAGGATAAACGAATCGTTAAAGCGGTTTTTGAGCTTAAATTCTGCTCATATGCCGGATATATGCCCGACCTGACAGGCTGCTGCGAATGCGGCAACAGCGACCCCGAAAACGCTGTTTTCAATGTGGGAGACGGCGTTTTATACTGCTCGGAACACGGGAACGGTATGGCTGTATCGAAAGGCGTTTTATCGGCTATGAGACATATAATCGACAGCGACGCAAAGCGCGCTTTTTCGTTTTCGCTCAGCGAACGATCGCTCGACATGCTTTGCAGAGTATGCGAGAAATTCGTTTTGGCTCAGACCGACAGGCGGTTTAAAACGCTTGATTTTTATAAACAGATATAAACGAAAGGTACTTAAATATATTTAGAGATGGACAAAAATCATATTACGCTGGAGCTTAATAAAATAATCGAAATGCTGGCTTCAAGGTGCTCGAGTACAGCAGGGAAAGCACTCGCCTTACAGCTTGAACCGACAAACGAGCTTTCAGCCGCCGAGGCTTTGATCCGACAAACAGAGGACGCTCACTCGCTTATCGCAAGGTTCGGTTCTCCCTCCTTTTCGGAAATACGGGAAGTCAGCGGTCTGCTTGCTAGAGCAAACGCGGGGGGCAGGCTTTCGATGAAAGAACTGCTTGATGTCGCAAGCTTGCTCAGGTGCGTAGACTCGGTTATCTCATGGCGTGAAAAATCGCTTGCGGTGGCGACATCTATCGACAGCTACTTTGAAGCGCTGACCGATCAAAGCGGTCTTGAAAGAAATATAACCGTTTGCATAAAGTCTGAGGACGAAATGCACGACAACGCTTCTCCCGAGCTTTACAGGATCAGGAGAAAGATCATTGCGGCGGAAAACCGTATTCGCGACAAGCTGGATTCTCTTATCCGCTCGGACGCCGCAAAGGGCTGCTTGCAGGACGCTGTTGTTACGATCAGAAACGGCAGATATGTTGTGCCTGTTAAGGCGGAGTTTCGCTCGCATATCAGCGGCCTGATACACGATACATCATCGTCGGGATCGACGGTGTTTATCGAGCCTATGGCGGTCGTTGAAGCAAACAATGAAATAAGGGTGCTTTCAAACGCCGAAAAAGAGGAGATCGACCGTATTCTCTCTTCCCTGTCACTACAGGTCGCTGAACGCTCGGACATTATAAAATACTCATTTGAAACACTGTGCGAGCTTGATCTTATCTTTGCAAAGGCAAAGCTCGGATTTGATATGAAAGCGAGTGTGCCGCTTTTAAACGGCGACGGCATTATTGAACTGAAAAAAGCAAGACACCCTTTGCTCGATCAGAAGAAGGTCGTGCCTGTTGACATAACGCTCGGCGAAAATTACAGGCTGCTTATTATAACCGGTCCTAATACAGGCGGTAAGACTGTTGCACTTAAAACGACCGGACTTATCTGCCTTATGGCAGCCTGCGGACTGATGATACCGTGCGCGGACGACTCAAAAGTCGGCGTTTTCTCAAAGGTGCTTGCCGACATAGGCGATGAGCAAAGCATCGAACAATCGCTTTCGACTTTCTCGGCACACATAAAAAACATCACTAAAATACTTAAAGCAGCGGATAAAAACTGTCTTATTCTGCTTGATGAGCTTTGTTCGGGAACAGACCCCGTTGAGGGTGCGGCACTTGCGGCGGCACTGCTTGAAACACTCAGAGCGACGGGTGCCGTTGTTGCCGCTACAACGCATTACGCGGAGCTTAAATCCTATGCACTCGACACGCAATCGGTGGAAAATGCAAGCTGCGAATTTAATGTTGCGACTCTTGCGCCGACCTATCGTTTGCTTATCGGTGTGCCGGGCAGATCGAATGCATTCGCTATTTCAAAGCGGCTCGGTATTCCCGATGAAGTTATAACGCAGGCGCAAAGCCTGGTTGACAGCGAATCGACACGGTTTGAGCGTGTTGTGGGTGAGCTTGAGCAGTCGCGCAAAAGATATGAAGAACGCACTGAAAAAACTCAGCAGGCGCTTTTTGACGCTGAGAAAAAACTGAAAGATGCCGAGCAGACGGCTGAAAAGCTGAAAGCCGAATATGAGCGTAAGATAGACGAGGCAAATGCGACCGCGAGGGCTATCGCCGATGACGCAAGGGCCAAGGCAAACCGTCTTATCGATGAGCTCGAACAGATGAAAAAAGATAAAAACGCCGATCTGAGCAAGATAAGAGCCGCCGCGAAAACCGGCTTTAAAGAGCTTGACCGGATAGCCGCCGAAAAAAAGACGGACGACGGATATGTTCTTCCCCGTCCGCTTGAAGCCGGAGATGAAATACTGCTTCGGGATATAAACCGCAACGCGGTCGTGCTTTCTCCTAACGATCAGAACGGCAACGTGCTTGTTCAGGCAGGCATTGTTAAAATGAAAGTTCCGCTTTCAAATGTCAAGCTGATCGGTCAGAAAAAGCAGGATACCGCTTCAAAGCTGCATTTTAAGGGTGCGGGCGACGACGGCAGAACTGCGAAAAAGCCTTCGATGGAGCTTGATATCCGCGGAATGACTGTTGAAGAGGGCGTTATTGAGCTTGATAGATTTATCGACGGCGCCGTGCTCAATCATGTTGGGTCGTTTACCGTTATTCACGGCAAAGGAACAGGCGCGCTCAGAGCAGGTATTCAAAAGTATTTAAAAACAAATAAATTTGTCAGATCATTCAGACTCGGCGCTTTCGGCGAGGGTGAAGCCGGAGTTACGGTCGTCGAACTTAAGTGACAGATAAAGGACGGTTTAGATGAAAAGGATCATTCAAAATATTGCCGACTATATCCGCGAAACGGACAAGCTGCTGCTGATACTTTGTGCCGCGGCGAGTCTTTTCGGCTGTGCGCTCGTTTATTCGGCAACAAGATATATCGGCTCGACAAGACAGTTTTATGTTCAGCTTATTTCTGTCTTTATCGGAATTGTCGCCGCAATTTTTGTTTCACTTTTTAATTACCGCAACTTCTCGCGGCACACTATTCTTATTGTGGCGGTGTCGCTCGGACTTCTGGCATTTACCTACTTTTTCGGATACGCTCCGAGCGGAACGGACAACCGTGCATGGATCGAGCTGCCGTTCGGTATGTCGTTTCAGCCGTCTGAGCTGATAAAGATCTTTTTCACAATAACGTTTTCGGCTCATGTTTCGATCATCAACAAAGACGAGATCAACAAGCTGAAAAATGTTGTGCTTTTAATACTGCACGGCATTGCCCCCGCGGCGATCGTTATGGTGCTTCAGCGAGATCTCGGAACAGTTACCATTCTGTTTTGCATTTTTCTTTGTATGCTTTTTGCCGCAGGTATTAAGCTGCGTTATTTTGCTATCGGTGCGCTTGTTGTTGCGGCGGCGGCTCCTATTATCTGGCTGTACGGACTGTCGGCATATCAGCGTGAACGTTTTTCGATAATTCTCGATCTTAATTCGGACGCTCAGGGCAAGGGTTATCAGCAGCTTCAATCGATTAAAGCTATCGGCTCGGGCGGTATCACCGGCTACGGTTATCTGAACGGCCCGAAAACACAGTCGGGCGATGTTCCGAAAGCATACAACGACTTTATTCTTTCGGTTGCGGGAGAGGAACTCGGACTTATAGGATGTATTGCGGTCTTTGCGATACTGCTCGCGATAATAATCAGAGTTATCCATGTCGGTGTTATTTCAAATGACAGAAAAGGTCTTATCATCTGCTCCGGCATTTTCGGCATGCTGCTGTCTCAGCTGCTTGTTAATGTGGGTATGTGTCTTGCGGTGCTGCCCGTTATCGGCGTAACGCTTCCCTTCTTCTCCGCAGGCGGCACCTCGCTTGTCTGCCTGTATCTCGGTATCGGGCTGGTGCTCAGCGTTTATAAAAACCGTTTTCAGCGGCAAATGAAGCTGAGTGAGAGGTGACGGTATGACAAGGATATGCAACAGTCTTGATGAAACGAACTGTCTTGCAAATGAAGTTGCCGGCAAGCTGCGCGGCGGTGAATGTATTGCGTTTTTCGGAGCAATGGGCATGGGCAAAACCGCCTTTACAAAAGCGCTTGCAAAGGCACTCGGATATGACGGTGCGGTGAGCTCGCCGACATTTGCGATAATTAATGAATACATCGGCGGCAGACTCAATATTTATCACTTTGATATGTACAGGATAACTTCGTTTGACGATCTTTATTCGACCGCTTTTTTTGAATACTGCGATGATAAAAACGGAGTTGTGGTCTGCGAATGGAGCGAAAATATTGAAAACGCTCTGCCTGACGACTGCATTAAAATTCAAATTGAGAGAGGAGAGAGCGATGAATGCAGGATATTCAAAATAACACCGGAAATACTTTGATCCTCGGGATCGACTCCTCCTCAAAAACAGGGTGCGTTGCTGTTTTAAAAGGCAACACATTGCTGGCAGACGGCTTTGAAAACAGCGGGCTGACACATTCGCAGACGCTTATGCCGCTTATTAAAAAGACAGTTGACGATGCAGGGGTTGACATAAACGATATACCTTTTATCGCTGTGACGGTGGGACCGGGATCGTTCACGGGACTTCGTATCGGACTTTCGAGCGTTAAGGGCATTGCGGCTGTATCGGGTGCTGAGTGTATCGGTATTTCTTCGCTTGAGGCGGCGGCGCAGGGAGTTTTGCAGGACGGTATTATCTGCGCTGTTATGGACGCTCGCTGCAAGCGGGTTTATAATGCTCTTTTTGAAAAGAGAGACGGAAAGCTTAAAAGGCTGTGCGATGACAGGACAAGCGAGATAGCATCTCTTTGCGATGAGCTTTTGAAATACAATGAACCGATACATCTGATCGGCGACGGTGTTTCGGCTTGCAGCAGCATTATGAAAGAACACGGCTGTGATATTATCGCTGCGAGCGGCGACGATGTTTTTATACACGGCAAGAGCATTTGCGAACTGGCGCTGAGCCGTTTGTCGGAAGCGGTGAGCGCAAAATCGCTTGCACCGAAATATATTCAGTTGCCGCAGGCTCAGCGGGAACTTATTGCAAAAAACAAAGGAGAGTGTGTTAAATGATAGCTATCGGATGCGACCACGGAGGATATGAGCTTGCTCAGAAAATTGAAAAACACCTTATTGAAGGCGGCTGCGAGGTCAAAAACTTCGGAACCTTCAACGGTGAATCGGTGGATTATCCCGACATTGCATATCCCGTTGCAAAGGCTGTGGCAAACGGCGAGTGCGAGAAAGGTATTCTTGTTTGCGGGACAGGTATCGGAATGTCTATTGCGGCTAACAAGGTAAAGGGTATTCGCGCGGCTGTCTGCACCGACCACTTCTCTGTTAAATACACCCGTCTGCACAACAACACAAATGTGCTGTGTCTCGGCGGCAGAGTGCTCGGAGATGCGTATGCCCTCGAGCTTGTTGATATTTTTATGACAACGGAATACGAAGGCGGCAGACATGAGAACCGCCTTAAAAAGATCACTGAAATTGAAAATGAGAGGGTATGAGAAATGAACAATGTTTTTGTTTCGGCTCATCCGCTTGTTCAGCACAAGCTGACAATGCTTCGCGACAAGGCGACGGGTGCTAAGGAATTTCGCGAGATAATTGCTGAAATATCGCTTCTTTTGGGATATGAAGCGACAAGCGGGCTCACGCTTAAAGAAATTGAAGTTGACACGCCTATCGCACCGGCTCAGTCGAAAGCTGTGAAGGATTCGCTGATCGCGCTTGTGCCTGTTCTGAGGGCAGGTTTACAGATGGCTGACGGTCTTATAAATGTTGTACCTGCCGCAAAGGTCGGGCATATCGGAATTTACCATGATCGCGAAAGCGGAAATCCGATCGAATACTATTGCAAAATGCCGAGCGATATTTGCGAGCGCGATGTTTTTGTACTCGATCCGCTTATCGCAACGGGAGTTTCCACATCGGCGGCGGTTGAGAGAGTTAAAGAGTTTAACCCGAGAAGTGTTCGGCTGATTTCGATCGTCGCTTCCGCCCAGGGTATTGAAAAGCTTTGCAAGGATCACCCCGAGGTTGAGATCTATCTTGCCGCTGTCGACGACGGAATTACCCAAGACGGAATGATAAATCCCGGTGTCGGTGATGCGGGCGACCGTTTATTCGGCACAAAATGATGAAAAATATCGTTTTTTTCACATAAAACACGAGTTTTTATTAAATTATATATTGAAATATTGCGTTTTGTATGATATAATCAACATTAAATAGAGGAGCAGATACGATCAGTAGCACGAATCAGGCGCTTAATCGTCGTTTATTTTGTGTGAAAGGCGTCTTTGCCGAAGCATTTTTGCGGTTAAGCGCTGAAATGCTGGCTTTCAGGAAAATATCCTGCCGGCTGTCACTTCTTATGGTGGAGCGCTATTTGATTGTTTTACATCTTTGTTTTTAACAGTCGGAGAAGCTTTCCGGCTGTTTTTATTTTATGAAAAAGAGGGTTTTGAAAATGAAAAGAATTGTAAGTTTGTTTCTTGCCGCTGTTTTAACAGTGGGCTGCGCATTCGTTCTTTCATCGTGCGGTTCTGACGCATCGTCTGCCGCAGGAGGTAAGGATGTGCTCAAAGTAGGTTTGGAGTGCGCTTATGCTCCGTTTAACTGGACTCAGGTTGACGACAGCAACAACGCTGTTAAGATCGATGGAAGCAACCAGTATGCAAACGGTTATGATGTTCAGATCGCAAGAAAGGTTGCCGAAGCGCTCGGCAAGGAGCTTGTTGTTGTTAAATGTACATGGGAGGGTCTGCTTCCGGGCGTTCAGTCAGGCGCATTCGATATGATCATCGCAGGCATGAGCCCGACAGCCGAGAGAAAGCAGGAGGTCGATTTTTCCGACGCTTATTACACCTCTAACCTCGTTGTTGTTGTCAGAAAAGACGGCAAATATACTAACGCCAAGACTATTAAGGATTTTGACGGTGCTAAGATCGTCGGTCAGCAGGGCACTTTCCACGAGACTGTTATCAAGCAGATGCCTGGCGTTACTCAGGTCGATTCGATGAAGGATTTCCCGCAGATGATCACTGCTCTCAATTCCAAGACTATTGACGGCTATATTGCCGAGGAACCGGGTGCTATTGCAGATACCACAGCAAACAAGGATCTTACTTACATAGCGCTCAAAAACAATGACACAGGCTTTACTGCGTCGGCAGAGGACACAACTATCGCTATCGGTATGAAGAAAGGTTCGGATCAGCTCGCTAAGGTCAATGAGATCCTTGCGACTATCTCCGAGAGCGAAAGAGAGACTATCATGAAGACGGCTATCGCTAATCAGCCGGCTGAATAAATCGGAGTTTTAAATGGAATTTTTTAATGCGATAGGTCAGGTGTGGAGTAAGTATTGGTCGATGTTTCTTGCAGGCGTCGGCAACACGATGCTCATTGCGCTGACCTCCACGCTCATCGGTATCATAATCGGTGTTATAATCGGAATAATCCGCACAACGCCGAGTTCAAAGCACGCCGCTGTGAGAGTGCTTCAGAAGATCATAAACGCAATCATCTATGTTTATGTTGAGGTGTTCAGAGGCACACCTATGATGGTTCAGGCGATGGTTATTTATTGGGGATACGCTTTTATTATGGACGGTCAGACCCTCCCGCTTATCCCCTCGGCTATTTTCATCGTTTCGATCAACACGGGTGCTTATGTTGCGGAGATCGTTCGCGGTGGTATCATCTCGATCGATAAAGGTCAGTTTGAGGGTGCTCAGGCTATCGGCATGGGACATCTCACAACAATGATCCACATTGTTATGCCGCAGGTTTTGCGCAACATTCTCCCTGCGCTGAGCAATGAGTTTGTTATCAACATAAAGGATACCTCGGTGCTGAATGTTATCGGCGTTACCGAGCTTTATTACCAGAGCTATTCGATCGGTACGATAACCTACAAGCTGTTCCCTGTTTATGCGATAACCTGCCTTATTTATTTCATTCTCACATTTGTTGTTACAAGAATTCTCAAGCTTGTTGAGAAGAAGATGGACGGCAAGGAGAACTATAAGCTTGAACAGGCTGAAGACACGGAGGTGAGATAAGATGGCTGACCATGTTTTTGATATTCGCCACCTGAAAAAGAGCTTTGGCGATCACGAAGTTTTGAAAGACATCAATCTCACTATCGATAAGGGCGAAGTTGTGAGCATTATCGGTTCATCGGGCTCCGGCAAATCGACGCTTTTGCGTTGTATCAATATGCTTGAGAGCATTACCGACGGCGAAGTGCTTTACCATGAGAAGAACATTCTTGATAAGGATATAAAGCTTTCGGTTTATCGTTCCAAAGTCGGAATGGTGTTTCAGCAGTTTAATCTGTTTAATAATCTCACTGCGCTTCAGAACTGTGTTATCGGTCAGTGCAAAGTGTTGAAGAAGAACAGATCGGACGCTGAAAAGACCGCAAGAGAATATCTCGACCGGGTCGGTATGCTGCCCTATGCAAACGCAAAGCCTAGACAGCTTTCGGGCGGTCAGAAGCAACGCGTTGCAATTGCGAGAACACTCGCTATGCAGCCGGAGGTCATTTTATTTGACGAGCCGACAAGCGCGCTTGATCCCGAGATGGTCGGCGAGGTTCTTGAAGTTATGACAAAGCTTTCGCACTCAGGACTTACGATGATGGTTGTGACCCATGAAATGAGTTTTGCTCACGATGTATCGCACCGTGTTATCTTCATGGACGACGGTTATATTGTTGAGGACGGAACTCCGAAAGATGTTTTTATTGACTCGAAAAACGAAAGAACAAGAGCGTTTTTATCGAGGTTCAACGGTTAAAGCTAAAAGCCGCATAAGCGTTGCGTATCGCTTATGCGGCTTTGATTTGATTGATATTTATCGGCAAAAAGACTTGACTTTTATAAGAAAAACGCTTAAAATATATTTTGCAGCATAAATTTGCCGCTGTGGCGGAACTGGCAGACGCCCGGGACTTAAAATCCCGTGAGGTAACACTCGTACCGGTTCGATCCCGGTCAGCGGCACCAAAGGACAGGATCAAACTTTAGATTTGATCCTGTCCTTTTGATTTGTATGGCTTGAAAGGGATCGAACCGGTTGCGGATATTCGTCGGTTGCCGCGAGGATACGAGTCGGCGAGACGAATTAGCAATAATGCCGACGGCGTAAGCTGTCACGAGGTGCGCAGCACGCACCTCGATCCCGGTCAGCGGCACCAAAGGGCAGGATCAAACTTTAGATTTGGTGCTGTCCTTTTGATTTGTATTACTTGAAAGGGATCGAACCGATTGCGGATATTCGTCGGTTGCCGCGAGGATACGAGTCGGCGAGACGAATTAGCAATAATGCCGACAGCGTAAGCTGTCAAAAAAGCACTGAACTTTTGCGGTTCAGTGCCTTTTTGTTTAAATCAGATCTATTATCCGCTCGGGCTCGGGCTTTGATTTCGGCTTAAAATCGCTCCTCTGCTCAACATAATTGATTATCTTTTCGGCGGTCCTGTTTATGCCTATCGATGAATCAAGCACAAGATCATAGTTATCTTCATCGCCCCAGCGCTTGCCGGAAATGTGCCGATAATAAGACGCTCTTGCTTTATCGGAACGGTTGATATTCCGCTCCGCTTCTTCTATAGAATCGCCGTAAACCTCCATTACACGGGTAATGCGACAGTCCTTCGGAGCGTTGATAAACACCTTAACGACATTGCTTCTGTCGTTCAAAACATAGTCTGCCGATCTGCCGACGATAACACAGCTTCCCTCATCGGCAATTTTATTTATGATCTTACTTTGCGCCGCGACAGCATACTGCACGACATTTGTGCTGAGATACAGATCGCGCATTACAGACGGCGAGTTTTTATGAATATCAGAGATGAACTCCGCATCTAATCCGCTTTCGTGAGCCGCCAGAGCGATCATCTCCTTATAATAAAACGGAATACCGAGCCTCTCTGCGACCACCTTGCCTATCTGTTTGCCTGATGAACCGTGTTTTCTTGCTATTGTTATGATAACTCCGGGCGACGACTGCTCGAGCTTTGCAGGGATATTTTCGACCTTCTTGTTCTTGACATACTCATTTGAAAGAAAGCTTCGATAAAACAAAAATCCGAATATGCTTGTTATGACCTCTGTTACGGGAAAGGTGAGCCAAAAGAAATTCAGTCCCGCTCTTGAAAAGAGATACCCGAGCGGAACAAACAACACCACTGTTCTTATAATCGTCAGTACGGAGCTTTTCAGACTCATGCCGACCGCCTGAAAGAACACAGGAAAGATCAGCGACACGACCATAGGAATAAAGCTGATGCCTACATAGTGAAAGCCGACTGCACCTATTTCGATAACTGCTTTATCCGAAGTGAACACGCTGAGCATTTGCGACGGTATCGCCTCAAAGCAGACCGTTCCTATCGCCATGAGCGCAATACCGAATATCAGCGACCATAAAAGCGTTTTCTTGCATCGTTCTATATTTCTGCCGGCATAATTAAAGCTGATGACGGGGACTATACAGGTTTGCATAGCGCCGAGCGGAATGAAGAAAAACGACTGCCATTTATAATAAAGTCCGAGCGCGGTTACTGCCTGATCGGAAAATGCCGCGAGAATAAGATTCAGGCCTAAGATATAAAATGTATAGGCGGACTGCATCAGTATATTCGGCAGACCCAGGCGGAACACTCTTGCAATCAGGGCGGGAAAGCAAGACGGATAAGGTATTTTTTGAAGCGCACCGGGCATAACGATAAACGCCGCGATCACTTGCCCGGCGACAGTTGCCACAGCCGCACCTTCGATACCCATTTCGGGAAAGCCGAGCATGCCGAATATAAGCAGAGGGTCGAGCGCGATATTTGTAATCGCACCTATGATCTGTGCGACCATAGGTGTTTTCATATCTCCGTTCGCCTGAAGTATCTTTGTGAAAATGCTTTCAAAAAATATTCCGAAGCTCAAAACGCAGACAATTCTGCCGTACGACACAACATCTTTCATTACCGTTTCCGAATCGGTTGACATAGCGGCATACGCAGGCATAATAAACCATGTAGTCATTGCGAAAATGAGCCAGAGCGCAACGGCAAGCGGAAATCCGATCCCTGCATATTCATCAGCTCTCTTTTTATCGCCGACTCCGAGCGAAGCGGAAAGCGCGGTGTTGATTCCGACGCCTGTTCCGACCGCTAACGCTATCATAAGAAGCTGAAGCGGATAGACTATTGAAAGCGCAGTTAGTCCCGAATCGGAATATCTTCCGACAAAAAGGCTGTCTACGATATTGTAAAGTGCCTGAATTAGCTGTGCGAGCATAATGGGCGGTGCAAGTTTTAAAAGAATTTTGCTGATCTTCTCTTTGCCGAACAGCGTGGTTGTTTCCAATTTTTTCACATCCTGTTTTAATCCTTATATCTAATTATACTATTTTTTCCGACTGTGTCAACGGGGTTTACCGCTATTCCGATTTTATAAAAATTTTTAACTTAGGTATTGACAAACGATATAATCGGTGTTATATTGTAACTGTATTAACCGAATTAGTACAGTTGGCACAGAAAGGAGCGTATTATGTTCAGACTTGATCCGTTATCCGGTATTCCGATATACGAACAGCTTACAGAGCAGGTTGAAAAGCTGATAGTTGCGGGCGTTTTGAAGGCAAATGACAAACTGCCGAGCGTGAGGACACTTTCGGTGGAATTATCGGTCAACCCGAACACTATTTCGCGGGCGTACAATGATCTGTGCGCGAAAGGCGTTATTTATTCGATTGCGGGTAAAGGGTGCTTTGTTTGCGAGAATGTTGACGACATTCGCCGTTTGAGCACCGAAAAACTGATGAACGATCTTCGCGGTATACTCATAGAACTTCGCAAAGCCGGAATCGGAAAAACCGAAATTACAGATGAAACAAACAGAATTTTTGAGGAGGAGATCATATGATTACAGCCGAAAAGGTGTCGAAAAATTTTGATGGCGCGGCAGCTCTTTCAAATGTCAGCTGCACGATTCCAAACGGCAGCGTTTACGGCATGGTCGGTTCAAACGGAGCCGGAAAATCCACATTTTTGCGGATACTGTGCGGAGTTTACAAAGCTGACGACGGAACTGTTTCAGCAGACGGCGAGGGTGTTTATGAAAATCCTAAAGTCAAATCGCAGATAGCATTTGTGCCCGATGAGCTTTTCTTCCCTACCGGAGCCAGCCTTGAAACAATGGGGAAAAACTATGCGAATATATTTCGCGATTTCGATAAAGAGCGTTATCAAGAGCTGACAAAAGAATTTGAACTGCCTTTTAAAAGACCGATCGGTACATTTTCAAAAGGTATGAAGCGTCAGGCGGCAATAACGCTTGCCCTTGCGAGAAAGCCGAAATATCTGCTTTTTGATGAGACGTTTGACGGGCTTGATCCGATAGTGAGAAACTATGCCAAGAGCATTATTATGAACGATGTTTCCGAGAGAAATGCGTCGGCGGTCATAACATCGCACTCGCTCAGAGAGCTTGAGGACACCTGCGATCAGCTTATGCTGCTTCACAAGGGCGGCATTGTTCTTGAAAGTGAAGTGACTAATCTCAAAACTTCGCTGTTTAAGATCCAGATCGCATTCAACTTTCCCTATGACGAATCGCTTTTTGAAAATATCAATATTGTGAAATTCTCGAAAAGCGGCGCTGTTTCAAACATTATTGTCAGAGGCGACAGAGATGAAGTCACACGGCGGCTTGCTGTTTTATCGCCTGTGATTATTGATATTCTTCCGCTGACGCTTGAAGAAGTGTTTACTTATGAAATGGAAGCACTCGGATATGATTTTATTTCGCAGAAGGAGGAGATGTCGCATGAATAAGATTTTCGATAAAGGACTTTTTGTGAGCGGTCTTCGCCGCACAAAAACATTCGGAATTACCGCGACGGTGATACTGGCTATCGTTTCGGTCATGATAGTGCTTATGACATCGTTTTCGGGAGCGCAGGCAAAAGGCTATGATATAACTGTGACGAGTATTTCGTTTATGACATCGCAAATACACCTTGTGCTTTGTTTTTGCATTTTTGCACCGATCATGACGCTTTCGATGTTCAGCTTTTTAAACAAGCGTTCGGGCAGTGATTTTTATCATTCGATACCGCATAAAAGACAGGTCATAGCCGTTTCATTTATGCTTGCCGTGATGGTATGGACCGTTTTTATGATGGCTGTTTCATCCGCGGTGGGTATGCTCACCGCAATGATCGCGCCGGGAATCCGCATTTCCTTTTCCGGTGCGCTGACATATTTGCTAGCTGTACTCGCAGGCACGTTTATGGTGTCCGCGGCGGTGCTTATTGCGATGTCGCTGACAGGAACGCTGTTCTCAAATATTGCGGTGGCGCTTGTTATTATCTTTTTGCCGAGAGCGATACTAACTTTAGCGACGGCCATGATTCTCGATCAGTCGGACGCGCTGACTTCTCTGAGTCTGCCGTGGTATATGGATTATAACTGCAATGTCGCGGTAGGGACGGTGTTTTATCCGTTTTCGATGATCTTTGTGGGAGGATCGGCAGACAAAATGTTGTCGCTTTGCTCGCTTTTGTCGGTCGCTTACACGGCTGTACTCGGACTTATCTATGCGGTTGTCGGCGTTCTGCTGTTCGGCCGCAGAAACAGCGAAGCGGCGGGTAAATTTGCCGCAACTAAAAAGCTCAACTCTATTGCAAGAGTTTGCATTGCACTTGTTTTCTGTCTGCCTGCCGCAATGACGCTTTTCAACTCAAACGCGAAAGATCCGTTTGTTATCGTGATTATTGCGACACTTTATCTGCCGGCGGTTATAGTTTACTTTGTTTGCGAGCTTATTTCCTCGCACAAGCTTTCAAGCCTTGTTCATGTGATACCCGGACTTTTGATACTGATACTTATTAACGCCGCGCTTGTGCTCGGAATGAGGTTTATTTCCGACAGAGAGCTTGAATTCAAGCCTACTGCCGAGGAGATCAAAAGTGTGCAGGTGAGAGTGAGCGATCTCAGCTTCAACATGGGGTTGCAACACAATGAAAACAGCAGGATATTTGCCGATGTGGACGGTGATGATACCAAAAAGATCGTCAGCGACAGTCTTTTGAACACGATAAACGGAAGCTATCAGAAATTCGATGATACGACAGGCGTTATCGTTAAGATAAAGACCGACAAGACCGAAAAGATCAGAAGAGTTTATATTCGCAGTGACCCGCTTAAGACTGTCATCTCTAAGCTTTGCAAGCAGGAAAGCCTTAAAAAGATGATCTGCGATATGCCCGAATATGATGAAAAAAATGTTGTTTTCCGCGAAATGCTCTACAACAAAAATTATTTGAACGCAGATCAGATGAGGACGGTTTATGAATCACTGAAAAAAGAGTTGTCTGCGCTGACCGTAGATAACTGGCACGACGCGGTTTTAGGTATCGGCGACACTATTGCAAATGTGGAATTTAAAAAAGAATACAACGGCGAAGAAGTTGATATTTCAATGCCTGTGAGCTATGCTACGCCTAAGACATATTCGATTTATGCAAAGTATCTTGCGGCAACAAGCGAAAAGCAAGAGATAATAGACACGCTTAGCAGTATCTCTGAAGAATATGACCCGGACTCGGATATGAACGGCGACGGTAAATACATTTTGCTGAAGTACTGCGACGGAAACGGCAACAGCTATGAATATGAATACAGCCCGCAAGACGGCAGAAACTTTAAAACGCTGGTTGGGCTTCTGAAAAACAACAAGGACAAGAACATAGAAACGACCGACGCTTATATAGCCGTATGCTGTCGGGTGTATGTGAACAACATAGTATCCGATGTTTACATAGGTTACTTCTATCTGCCGAAAAACGGTATTCCAGGTGAGCTCAAAGCAGAATGGACTTCCGACGCTTTTATTGAAGAATAAGAAAAAACGAGGACAAATGTCCTCGTTTTTTTATTTAGATCATTCCTCGATCGGTTTTACTTCTGCGTGCAGGCACTTATATTCAGGCAGTTTTGCCGGATTATATGCCCATCTCACGGCGTTTTTGATAATTGTCTGAATTTCGGGGATATAATAGGTCGGGTAAGCTTCATGACCGGGCTGGAAATAGAATATCCTGCCTGCGCCTCTTACCCAGCAGCAACCCGAACGGAAGACCTCGCCGCCGGAGAACCAGCCCATAAGGACTACCTTGTCCGGCTCGGGAATTGCAAACGGCTCACCGTACATCTCTTCTATCGGCAGCTTTACGCATTTGCCGATACCCTGTGTGATCTGATGTCCGGGTGCGATGTTCCAAAGAAGCTCAACATCGTCCGCCTCACGCCATGAAAGTGAGCAAGGTGTGCCGCAGAGGAGCTTGAACGGCTTTGAATTGTGTGCCGAATGAAGGAAGATGATGCCCATTCCGCGAAGAACAGCCTGCTGAACCATTTTTGCAACTTCGTCTGTTACTTCGTTGTGGCGGCAGTGAGCCCACCAGATCAGGACATCGGTATCATCGAGCAATTCCTGTGTGATACCGCAGTTTTCATCATAAAGAGTTGTTGTTCTGACTTCGATATCATCGCACTTTAAGAAGCCGGCGATCTGATTATGTATTCCCTCGGGATAGACCTTACGGATGAACTCCTGCTCCTGCTCATGGAAAAACTCGTTCCAAACGGTTACTTTCATAATAATTCTCCTTTAAATCAGATATCGGTTTTGATAACTTCGCCTGTTTCGCTCGATTTGAACGCGGCTTCCATAACAAGCGCTGTTCTGAGAGCCTGCTGAGGCGTTACCTTGAGCGGCGCGCCTTCGATAGCGGCGACAAACTGTTCATAGACAACGATCAGCTTATCGAGCTGTTCGGATTCGGGGATAATAAAGCTTTCGACTGTTTCGGGACGGCGCGGTGCCATTGTTTTTGTGGGGCCTGCCTTTGTCATAACGACATCCTCTTCCCACTTACTGTCGGACTCCTTGGCGCGGACGACCTCGCATTCCTCGCCCCAGTCTTTAATTCTGAGTGTTCCCTCTTTGCCGAGGACATACCATCTCGGGAGCTTGATGTAGTTGTTGGTTTCAACCTCTACACGGGCTTTAATGCCGTTTGCAAAGGTCATATCCATACGGCAGTTATCATCCACTTCGACCTTATCGACGGTGTAGAGATCGGCATACACCGAAACCACCTTGCTATCGATAAGATAAAGAAGCTGATCGATCAGATGAACGCCCCAATCGAGCATCATTCCGCCGCCGAGCTTTTTGACAGTCCGCCAGCCGCGCGGCATACCGCGGGAACCCTCTGTTCTCGATTCAATGCGATAAATGTCGCCGAGCATATGTTCATCATACGCTTTTTTGACCGCAAGAAAATCATGGTTTGTGCGGCGGTTATGGTCGATCGTGAAGATCTTGCCTGTGCGTTCTGCGACGGCGATGATCTCACGAAGTTCATCGGAACTCAATGTTACCGGCTTTTCGCAGATACAATGCTTACCCGCCTCTAACGCGGCTATGCAATTATCCTTATGAGCGTCGTTCGTTGTGGCGACAAGGACAATATCGATCTCGGGATCGGAAAGCATTTCTTCCCTGCTCGAATATGTTTTCATGCCGAGCGACCGGGCATATTCCATGCGCTTTTCATTGATATCATAGACGCCGACAGGCTGAACACGGACATTTGTGTATTCTACCATTTCTTTATAATGGCAGGTTGCCATTGAGCCGAAACCGATTATACCTACTTTATAGATCTTGCTCATTCTATGCCCACCACATTTCTCCCGATGACTGATAGATAAGCACTTCTTTCAGGAAGGCAACGGCCTTTTCAAGACCCTCTGTCGGAGACATAAGAGCATCCTCATGCTCAATACTGACAGCGCCGTCATATCCTGTTGCACGAAGAGCACTGATGATATCGTTCCATACTTCTTTGCCATGACCGTAGCCGATGGTTCTGAACAGCCATGAACGACCGAGAGCATCATCAAAGCCCTTTAAGTCGAGCACGCCGTTTACAGAGGTGTTATATTCATCGATCTTAGTATCTTTAGCATGGAAGTGATAAATAGCGCCTTTAAGAGCCTTTATCGCTCTGACGGGATCAATACCCTGCCAGAACAGGTGCGACGGATCAAGGTTTGCGCCGATGATATCGCCGACAGCTGCGCGAAGCTTTAATAAAGATTCGGGGTTATAGACAACAAAGCCGGGGTGAAGCTCGAAAGCGATCTTCTTGACACCGTGAGCCGATGCGAAAGCCGCTGTGTCCTTCCAATAGGGGATAACCTTCTCCTCCCACTGCCATTTGAGGATCTTGCGATAGTCCTCAGGCCACTGGCAGGTTACCCAGTTCGGATTTTCGGAGTTCTCGCAGTCGCCCGGGCAGCCCGAGAAGCCGACGATAGTGTCAACTCCGAGTCGCTCTGCCGCCAAGATCGCATTTCTGAACTGCTTATCGTAATCCTCGGCAATAGCCTTATTCGGGTGCAGAGGGTTGCCGTGGCAGCTAATTGCGGAGATCTCGATATTATACTTTTCGAGCAGAGCTTTATACTCTTTAACCGCATTATCGTCTTTAATAAGTTTTTCGGCATCGAGATGGCTGTTTCCGGGATATCCGCCCGCACCGATCTCTATGCACTGAACGCCGAGTTTATTGAGATACTTCAAAGCGTCCTCAAATGAATACTGACTGAGTACCGGATTCATTACACCGAGTTTCATTGATAATTACCTCCGTTTTATTTTACTTGAATATATCAGAGAGCGATCTCTCTGCCCTCGGCAGCCGATTTATACATAGCTTCGAGGATCTTAACGATATTGAGGCCCTGAATAGGCTCAAAATCAGGCTTTGCACCGTTTAAAACAACATCTGCAAAGTGGAATATATTATTTGCGTGGAGCGGAAGATCGCCGTCCTTCGCGTTCACGATAGTATCGTAAGTTGAGCCGTATTCCTCACCGAAGATCTTGAGCGAATCCTCTGACCAATAAGCGCCTGCTTTATCGCCGCGGAGCTCGCAGAAGCGGGTCTCTTTTTCGATATTGGAAGCCCACGAGAATTCGATCTGCATGGAAGCGCCGTTGTCAAAACGGATAAAGCCCATTGCAAGGTCTTCAACATCGAATGTGCCGCCGGACTTCTTCTCGCCGAACGAAGAATGAACCGAATCGGAAACATCGTTATCCGCAAACTTTGTGTAGGTGCAGCCGCTGACGGCAACAGGTGTCGGGTTGCCCATGAGCCACATGGAAAGGTCGATCATGTGAACGCCGAGGTCGATCAGCGGACCGCCGCCGGACTGCTCTTTTGTGGTGAACCAGCCGCCCTTTCCGGGGATGCCGCGGCGGCGTCTCCATGCGCAGCGAGCGGTATAAATGTCGCCCATCTTGCCGTCCTCAATATACTTTTTAAGGAAAACGCTGCGCTTGCTGTAACGGTTATTACGCATTACCATAAGAACCTTGCCGCTCTTTTCGGCAGCAGCTTTCATCTTCTCTGCCTCGGCAACACTTACAGCATCCGGCTTTTCGCAGAATACATGAAGACCTGCTTCGAGCGCCGCAACTGCTATTACCGAGTGAAGATAGTTCGGTGTGCAGATATCAACAGCATCGATATCTTCGAGTGCGATAACGTCCTTATAGTCGGTGAAAACTCTGTCGGGGCTGATGTTGAGGCTTTCGGCAAACTTCTTTGCCTTTTCCTCAACTATATCGCAAGCCGCAACAACCTCGATATTATCGGCTATTTCATAGCCGGGTTTGTGCGCGAAGTTCGCAATGCCTCCGCAACCGATTACGCCGATTCTGAGCTTTTTCATAAAAAAACCTCCGATAAATTATTTTTTTCTGATTAAAGTATAGCAAAATCCCCCGCTATATGATATAATTTTAATTGCAAAAAGTATCAAATTTTTGTCATAAGGGGGTCGGTGAAACTTTGAGCAGAGTTTTTGAAGAGGAATCTGCAAAGCGGGACGGTCACAAGATCGCGATACAATGCTTACTGCTTCATATAGGTATTACAAGATTTTCGGATATGCTTCACTATCACGATTACATCGAAGTTATATATATGCTTGCCGGCAACGCACGGATATACGAAGGCATACAGGCTATCAATATTTGCGCGGGTGACCTTGCGGTTATAAATTCAAAGGAGCCGCACAGTGTTCAGGGAATGTCGGAGAACTGCGAATACATTGTTGTGAAGTTCAAGCCGCAGCTTCTATACACCGCCGATTTTTCCGTGGTCGAGATGAAGTATCTTGCTCCTTTTGTTTTGAGCGGAGATCCGCAAAAGCGCGTTTTCAGAAACCGCGATTTTGCCGATTTTGATGTCGGCGGGCTGCTTAAAGGAGTACTCAGGGAATGGGACGATAAACAGATCGGCTATGAAATGATAATGAGAGCCGATATTCTGCGGCTTTTCACATGGATAATCCGATATTGGAACCGCAGACGGCTTTATGATGTCAGCCGCATTGAAAACAACGATCCTGCGATAAAGCCGATCCGATCGGTGATCGAGAAGACGGCACAGAACGGCTGGGAGATAAGCTGTGAAGAAGCCGCGAAATTCTGCGGAATGAGCTACAGCTATTTCAGCCGCAGTTTCAAGCGGATCATGGGATTGAGCTTCACCGAATATCTTATGCATCTGAGGATCAACGAAGCGGACAGACTGCTCGCTACCACCGACAAGACGGTGACCGATATTGCACAGAGTACCGGCTTTTCATCGGACGCATATCTTATTTCGTGCTTTAAGAAAGCAAAAGGAATGACTCCGGGAAATTATCGCGCAATGCTGAGAAAAAACAGGGTTTGACTTGAGGGGATAAATAAAGAGATGGATAAGACACAATTTTACAACGGAAATGTTTTTGACGCTTATAATTACATGGGAGCTCACTGCGTTGACGGCGGTGTGAGATTTTTGACATACGCGCCGAATGCCGAGAGGATAAACATTATAGGCGAATTCAGCGACTGGCAGGAATACGCGATGTACCGCGACGGTACAAGCGATTTTTTCAGTGTTACGCTTGAAAATGCAAAACCGTGGCAGATGTATAAGTATGTTATCTACGGTGCGGACGGTCAGCGCCGCGAGCACTGTGACCCATACGGCAGATATATGGAGCTGCGCCCGGGATCGTGCTCTATAATCGTGCCGGAAAGCGATTTTGAATTTGATGATGACGATTGGATAAGCAGCAGAAGTCTTAATTTCGATCGTCCGATGAATATATATGAACTTCATCTCGGTTCGTGGAAAAAGCCGTCCGATGATGAAAGTGATTGGTATTCCTATGATGAGCTAAGCGAGATGCTGCCCGAATACTTATCCGAGAGCGGCTACACTCATGTTGAATTTATGCCGCTCGCCGAGCACCCGTTTGACGGATCATGGGGGTATCAGAACACGGGATTTTTTGCGCCGACCTCGCGCTACGGCAAGCCCGACGGGCTTAAAAAGCTGGTAAACGAACTGCATAAGGCGAATATCGGAGTTATAATGGATTTTGTGCCGGTGCACTTTGCTGTGGACGGTTACGGCCTTTCCAACTACGGCGGCGAGCCTTTTTATGAATACCCGAACAAAGATGTCGGTATCAGCGAATGGGGCAGCTGCAATTTCATACATTCGCGGCGTGAGGTGCAATGCTTTTTGCAGTCTGCCGCGGATTATTGGCTTTCGCAGTTTCATTTCGACGGGCTGCGCTATGACGCGGTGAGCAGGCTTATTTATTGGCAGGGCGATGAACGGCGCGGCGTTAATGAAGTGGCGCTCGATTTTTTGAAAAAAATGAACAAGGGGCTTAAAATGCGTCACCCCACCGCAATGCTTATTGCTGAAGATTCGACCGATTTTGTGAAGGTCACAGCGCCTGTTGAATACGGCGGTCTCGGATTTGACTACAAATGGGATCTCGGCTGGATGCACGACACGCTCGAATATTTTCAGACAGCTCCCGAATACCGTTCGCGCGATTACCACAAGCTGACTTTCTCGATGATGTATAATTACAGCGAGCATTTTGTGCTCGAATTATCGCACGATGAATGCGTCCACGGCAAAGCGACGGTGCTTCAGAAGATGTGGGGTGACTATGAGAAGAAATTTCCGCAGGCAAGGGCTATGTACACATATATGATGCTGCACCCCGGAAAAAAACTGAACTTTATGGGATATGAATTCGGTCAGCTGAGAGAATGGGACGAAAAGCACGAGCAGGACTGGTTTATGCGCAAATATCCTCTTCACGATTCGTTTTATGAATATATTAAAGAACTGAATTTGATGTATCGCGATTATGACTGCCTGCGCTTTGACTGCGTGCCCGATAATTTTGAATGGATAGACTGCGACAATGCGCAAAACTGCATTTACGCTTTTCGCCGCAAGGGCAGGGATTTCGATATAGCCGCGGTGTTTAACTTCTCCGATAAGCCGAAAAAATACGAATTCATGGCGAAAGACAGCATAAAAGCCGAATGCATCTTATATTCCGACAGAGATATATATTCGGGAAAAACACCGCTTAGCGACATCGAATGTAAGTTCAACAAGCTCAGAAGAAGCGTTGCGGTCGGTCTGGCGCCGTTCTCGGCAATGGTTATAAAACTAAAGCACTAAAAAACTGCAGGCTTTAAAACCTGCAGTTTTTATTTACTCTTTCACAAGCACCTTTTCGATCTTGCCGACATAAAGACAATGGTAATCATGATTAGGATACCATTTATCGATAGATTTATCGAGTATGCCGCTGGGATCCATCGGCTGGACATACTGCTTTTGACAGATAAGGACGAGTCTTGCCTGCTCAAAATAAGTCGTACCGTCGGAAAAGACCGGTGTGAGTCCTGTGAGCGCCGCTTTATCAACATCTCTTCCCGATTTTGAGCCGCAGACATTGTGGATCTCCTTATCATCTCCGTAGAACGAAAGCGCAAAGCGCTCATTATTATCAACAAACTCTTTTGTGTATCTTTGCGGTCTGATAACAGTCACAGCGACGGGATTTCCCCACATAACGCCGATTCCGCCCCAGCTTGCGGTCATCATATTATAACCGTGATCGTCACCTGCGGAAACAAGCATCCATTCATCGCCTATTGCACGGATCATATTATCTTTAAGATCGCGCGGTGATATTTCCTTAAAAGACATAATATCAACTCCTCACTAACAATTATATTATATTTTTAAAGAAAATCAACGATTTTATTTAGATTTTTTTAAATTATGCTTTTAAATCAAATGAAAGTATAGTATAATAAAAAGTAACTAAAAAGCAGGAGAATGGTGATATGAGTTTTAGTGTTTCACTGCAAAAGATCATTGAAGAGTTTTCGCTTGAAGTTCTCTGCGGAGATAACCTTGACAAGGTTTTGATAACCGTTGCGGACCTCAACAGACCGGGCTTACAGCTCAGCGGTTTTTTCGATTATTTCGATGAAAACCGTATTCAGATAATCGGCAAGAACGAGAGCAGTTATCTTCATTCGTTCGGACCCGACCAGCGGGACGAGCATCTTGAAGAGTTTTTCTCGAAAAAGCCTGTTGCGGTCGTCGTTGCACGCGGCCTTGAAACGGACGGCACCGTGCTTTCAAAAGCTGAGAAACATGGTGTTCCGCTTCTTCGCACGCAGGAAGCGACTTCTTCTTTCACATCGGCGCTCAATGCATTTTTGAACATACACCTTGCGCCGAGAATTACGCGTCACGGTGTGCTTGTGGAAGTGTACGGCGAGGGCGTTTTGCTGCTCGGCGAAAGCGGAGTCGGCAAAAGCGAGGCTGCTATTGAACTGATAAAGCGCGGACATCGCCTTATTGCGGACGACGCGGTCGAGATCAGACGAGTTTCAAATAAAACTCTTGTCGGTTCGTCGCCTGAGAATATACGCCATTTTATCGAGCTTCGCGGTATCGGTATTATAAACGTTCGTCGCATTTTCGGTATGGGCGCTATCAAGACGACCGAGAAGATCGATATGATAATCAATCTTGAACCTTGGAAAAATCAGGGTACTTATGACCGCATGGGTCTTGAAACGGAGACGACCGAAATTCTCGGTATAAATGTCACCTCGACAACGATCCCAATCAAGCCGGGCAGAAACCTTGCGGTTATAATCGAGGTTGCCGCCATGAACAACAGGCAGAAGAAAATGGGTTATAACGCGGCTCAGGAACTGCTTGACAAGCTGAGCGCCGCTAATGATGATGATATTTCGCAAGGCGAATGGGAAAACTTTTAAACGGAGGAATCGGATATATGTACAGTATAGGAATTGATCTCGGCGGAACAAACATTGCAACCGCTGTTGTTGACGAAAATTACAAAATCATCGGAAAGGGGCATCTGCCGACAAACGCCCCGCGCGACGGTTATGAAGTTGCGAAAGATATGATCCGTACCGCCGAAACGGCATGTGCCGATGCCGGCATTACAATGGCGGATATTTCCTGGATCGGCGTCGGTACTCCCGGCGCGGTCAACCCCGACAACGGTGTTATCGAAACAGCGGCAAACCTCGGTTTCTACGGTGTTCCGATGAAAAAATATGTTGAAGAACTCAGCGGAAAGCTTTGCTTTATCGAGAATGACGCTAATGCTGCGGCTTGCGGAGAATACATTGCGGGCGCAGGCAAAAGCTACAAACACCTTGTTGCGATAACGCTCGGAACGGGTGTCGGCGGCGGTGTTATTATCGACGGTAAGATCTTCAGCGGCTCAAACGGTTACGGCGCCGAACTCGGACATGAAGTTATTATTATGGACGGCGAGCCCTGCACCTGCGGCAGAAACGGCTGCTGGGAGGCTTATGCTTCGGCGACCGCCCTTATTCGCCAGACAAAGCGCGCTATGATGGATCATTCGGAATCGAAGATGTGGGAGATCGCCGGCAGCCTTGAAAATGTCAACGGCAAAACAGCGTTTGACGGCATGCGTGCCGAAGACCCTGCCGCAAAAGCCGTGTGCGACAAGTACATAGAGTATGTCGGCTGCGGCATTGTTAATATGATAAACATTTTCCAGCCTGAGATACTCTGCATAGGCGGCGGTATTTCCAAGGAGAAAGATAACCTCACAGTGCCGATAAGAGAATATGTTGAACGTAATGTGTTCACAAGAAAGACCGACAAGAGAACCGTTATCACAACAGCTCAGCTCGGAAACGACGCCGGTATTATCGGAGCGGCGACACTCGGTTATCTCGCACAATAAAAAACGAAGGGATCTTACCTTATGCAAACCAACACGCTTGACAAATTGTTGTCCTGTGCTGACTACACGGTTTTTCGTTCGGAGCCTATGAGCGAGCACACAAGCTTCAAAATCGGCGGAAATGCCCGATATTATGTTCTGCCTGCCAATGCCGAGGCTGTCGGCAAGCTGATCAAAGTCTGCAGGGAAAGCAAAGTTAAGACGCTGTATTTCGGCAACGGCTCGAACATTTTATTTAATGATTTCGGATTTGACGGAGTTGTTATAAGCTCGGCGGCATTGACCGATATTGAACTGCGCGGCGACGGTGTTATTGCGTGCGGAAGCGGCGTGAAAAACAGTGTGCTTTGCAAGTTTGCACTTGAGAACTCATTTTCGGGTTTTGAGTTTTTATGGGGTATTCCGGGAACTGTCGGCGGCGCCGCTTTTATGAATGCGGGGGCTTACGGCAGTGAGATATGCTCGGTTGCGGTCGGGTGTGATTATGTTGATGACAGCGGTGATGTGAAATATATAAATGCGGAAGACATGCAGCTTTCGTATCGCCACAGTATTTTCTCCGAAAACGGCGGATTTATAACAAGGGTGTATCTCAAGGGTGTGCCTGCCGCCAAGGAGCAGATCCGACAAAAGATGGACGATCTGATCGAACGCCGCCGTTCAAAGCAGCCGCTTGAATATCCGAGCGCAGGCAGCGTTTTCAAGCGTCCTGAGGGGCATTTTGCAGCAGCTTTGATCGAAGAGTGCGGACTTAAAGGCGTGAGCGTCGGCGGAGCGCAGGTGAGCGAGAAGCACAGCGGATTTATTATCAATACGGGAGATGCGACCGCAAGCGATGTTAAACAGCTTATCGAGCAGGTCAAAAAAACAGTATTTTTGAAAACAGGCGTTAAACTCGAATGCGAAATAAGGATGGTGTGAGTTATGGAATTTGTTATTGTTACGGGACTTTCGGGAAGCGGAAAATCATCTGCCGTGAACGCCCTTGAGGATATAGGATTTTACTGTATCGACAATATTCCGCCTATCCTTATCAAGGATTTTGCAAACCTTTGTCTGCGGACAGAATCGCTTGACAAGGTTGCCGTTGTTACAGACTCGCGCGGGATAAGCTTTTTCAATGATTTCACCAGCGTTGTTGCCGATCTGAAAAAGACGGATCTTAATTTTAAAATTCTCTTCCTTGAAGCGAGCGAGCGCAAGCTTGTGACACGGTATAAGGAAACAAGAAGAAAGCACCCGCTTTCCGAAAAGTCAAACGGGTCTTTGGAACTCGCGGTCAAAAATGAGGAAAAGCTGATGCTGCCAATCAAATCGATGGCGGATTACATTATCGACACTACCCTGCTCACCCCGCAGAAGCTGAAACTGCGTATTTCGGAGATGTTCGCGGCTTTAAGCTCGGACAGACTCGGAGTTCACATTATGTCGTTCGGGTTCAAATTTTCCTCGGCGGCAGACGCTGACCTTGTTTTTGATGTGAGATGTCTGCCAAATCCGTTTTACATCGATGAACTCAGAAACAAAACCGGACTTGACAAAGAAGTTAGCGATTATGTTATGAAGTTTGACGAGGCTCAGACACTTTTTAATAAGATCTCCGACCTTGTTGATTTTCTTATTCCGCTTTACAAAAGAGAGGGCAAGAGCCAGGTCGTTATAGCGTTCGGCTGCACAGGCGGAAAACACCGCTCTGTTACCTTTGCGGAGCTTTTGAGCCGCCATTTGCAAAGCAGAGGCGATGTTCATGTCACGGTGAGCCACCGCGATATTTCGAGGCAGGCTTACTGATATGTCGTTTTACGATGATGTCCGTGCCGAAATACTGTCGGTGCGGCTGAAAAATGACTGCTGTAAGGTCTGTGAAGCGTATGCGTATTTGCTGTTTTGCAATGTTAAGACACGCAGCAGCGTCAGGATAAAGTATCAGAGCGAGGAAGAAGCGCTCTATTTTCGCTCGCTTTTTAAGCGGGCTTTTGAAATTCAAAGCGACATTATAATAAACGAAGGTAAGTTTATTTTGATGTTTGAACTTATGCCTGAGCCTATCATCAAGGCACTGCTGAACTGCATGATAGACAGTGCTCTTTTCAAATGCAGCAACTGTCTTTCGGCATTTATCCGCGGCGCTTTTCTTGCCTGCGGAAAGATCAGCAACCCTGAGAAGGAATATCATGCGGAGTTTATTTTCAAAAACGAACGGCTCGCTTACAGCTTTTTGAAAGCGGTTAAAGATGTTTTGCCGCTCTGCAAGCTGACAGAGCGCAACAGAAAGTTTGTTGTTTATTTAAAGGATTCGGAAAGCATTGAAAATATGCTGGCGGCGATAGGCGCTCAAAGCGGTGCGATGAACACTATGCAGGCGGCAATTTTCAAGGATATAAGAAACCACGAGAACCGACTTAATAATTTTGCGAACGCAAATCTTAAAAAGACGACCGACAGCGGATATAAATATCTGCGCGCGATAGAAACACTTGAGAAGCAAGGTGCGCTCTCGGGATTGTCCGACGATCTGCAGAACATAGCATTTGCTAAAAGAGACAATATCGAAATGTCGCTCAACGAGCTCGCTGAGCTTTTGAATATGAGCCGCTCGACTGTTTACCGCGGGCTGAACAAGCTTGTTAAATTAGCCGATCGGTCATAAAAAGGAGGAGTTTTAATGCCGTTTACTCATTTGCACCTGCACAGTGAATACAGCCTTTTGGACGGTGCCTGCAGAATAGACAGTCTTTTAGACGAGGCATTAAAGCTCTCAATGGACTCTGTTGCAATAACCGACCACGGCGTTATGTACGGTGTGGTCGATTTTTATAAGGCGGCAAAAAAGAGGGGCATTAAGCCGATCATCGGTTGTGAGGTTTATGTGGCACCGAACAAGATGACAGACCGAGCCGCGGCAGGAGAGACAAAGTATTATCATCTTGTTTTGCTGTGTGAGAATAATAAGGGCTACAAAAATCTTTGCAGGCTGGTTTCCTGCTCGTTTGTTGACGGATTTTACAGCAAGCCGAGAGTTGATAAAGAATTGCTCGAAAAGTACAGTGAGGGGCTTATTGCACTTTCTGCCTGCCTGCAAGGCGAAGTTGCGAAAGCCATTATTGATAACGACGGCGAGCACGCTGAAAAAGCCGCGCTTGAATATGAAAGGATCTTTAAAAAGGGCAACTTCTTTCTGGAGCTTCAGGATCACGGACTGCCGGATCAAAAGAAGGTGAATGACGGGCTTAAAAAGCTGTCGAAAAAGCTCTGTATTCCGCTTGTTGCGACAAATGATGTTCATTATGTTTTAAAGGACGATGCCGATATGCAGGAATATCTTATGCTTATCGGAACGAACCACACTGTTAAAGACGAGGATAAATTCACATTTCAAAGCAAGGAATTTTACCTGAAAAGCGAAGAACAGATGAGAGCGTTATTTGCCGACACGCCCGAAGCTGTTGATAACACATCTGCCATTGCAAAAAGGTGCTGTGTTGAATTTGAATTCGGAAATACGATACTTCCGAGATTTGAAACGCCGGATAACGAAAACCACGATGAATATTTGAGAAGGCTCGCTCTTTCGGGACTTGAAAGGCTCGGAAAATCGAATGATGAAATATATAAGCGCCGCATTGAATCCGAGCTTTCGATAATAAGCGAGATGGGATATACCGATTATTTTCTGATCGTTGCGGATTATGTGGGATACGCCAAGACTCACGATATTCCCGTCGGACCCGGCAGAGGTTCGGGTGCGGCGAGCCTTGTTGCATTTTGCGTCGGTATAACCGATGTTGATCCGATAAAGTATTCCCTGCTTTTTGAGCGGTTTCTGAATCCCGAAAGAGTCACTATGCCGGACTTTGATGTTGATTTTTGCGCGAGGAAAAGACCGCTTGTGATCGAATATGTGAAGCGCAGATACGGCGAGGATCATGTGGCGCAGATAGTTACATTCGGGACGCTTGCCGCGAGAGCTGCTGTGCGTGATGTCGGAAGAGCGATGGCGCTTCCCTATTCGCTTGTGGATCAGGTGGCGAAAGCCATTCCGAATATACTCGGTCAGACCATCGACAATGCTATGAAGTCGGAAGAGCTCAGCGCAATGTATCACCGTGACACAAGGATCAAGGCGCTTATTGATATGTCGCGCAAGATAGAGGGTATGCCGCGGCACGCATCGACACACGCGGCAGGCGTTGTTATCACACCCGAGCCTGTTTGCGATCTTGTGCCGCTTGCAAAAAACGATGATAATATCATCACGCAGTTTCCGATGACGACCCTTGAAGAACTCGGACTTTTGAAGATGGATTTTCTGGGACTTAAAAACCTGACGATAATTGACGATTGTCTTAAAGATATAAGAAAGACCGTGCCCGATTTTGACCTTAAAAGCATACCCGAAAACGACCGCAAGACCTACGAGCTTTTCTGCTCGGGCAGAACAAACGGCGTCTTTCAGTTTGAATCAGAAGGGATAAAGCGGGTCATCCGCGAATTGAAACCGCGATCGATCGAGGATCTGACGGCTGTTACTTCGCTTTACCGCCCCGGGCCTTCGCAGTCAATCCCGGAATATATCAAAAACAGGCACGCTCCGAACGGTATTCAGTATCCGACACCGATATTAAAGCCTATTCTCGATGTGACATATGGGTGTCTTGTTTATCAGGAGCAGGTCATGCAGGTGTTTCGCACGCTTGCCGGATATTCCTTTGCAAGGGCGGATATTGTACGGCGGGCTATGTCGAAGAAAAAGCATGATGTTTTGCAAAAGGAAAGGCAGACATTTATCTCGGGCTGCCGCAAGAACGGAATTGACGAGAATGTTTCTTCCGACCTTTTCGAGAAGATAAGCGCTTTTTCATCGTATGCTTTCAACAAAGCGCACGCTGTTTGCTATGCGACGCTTGCCTACCGCAACGCTTATTTGAAAGCACATTTCCCGAAAGAATATATGGCGGCTCTGATGACGAGTGTTATTGATCAGCCTGCTAAGATACAGGCGTATGCGGCGGAATGCTCGTCGATGGGAATAAAGGTTTTGCCGCCCGATATAAACCGTGCCGAAGGGGCGTTTTCAGCCTATAAGGACGGGATCTGTTTCGGGCTCGCGGCTGTTAAGGGAATATCGTATCAGCTGATCGGGCAAATCGCATCGCAAATAAACAGCGGCGGAAAATTCAATTCGATGCCCGATTTTTGCAGACGAACGAGCGACAGCAGAATAGGCAGAAAAGCGATCGAGTGCTTTATAAAAAGCGGCTGCTTTGACGGCACTGCGGCGACAAGAAAAGAGATGCTCGAATCGCTTGATCGGATCTTAGCGCAGACATCAAGCGGGCGAAATGACATTTCGGGTCAGCTCGGTTTTTTTGATATGGCAGATAGCGAAAATAACGCCGAATTTATCATGCCGAAGCTCGGAGAATACACAAAGGACGAGCTGATAAGAATGGAACGCGAAACGCTCGGATTTTGCATTTCGGAAGATCCGCTTTCAGATTATCTCAAATTTTCCAAAGAGAATGGCTGTGTTTTTGCAGACTCGCTTTCTGAAATGCCCGACAAAGCTGATGTTAAGATAGTCGGAATCGTGGATAAGCTGAAAAAGAAGCAGACCCAAAAGGGCGATATGATGGCTTTTGTGGTGCTTTCTTCTTTCGGCGGAAATGTTGAGCTGATAGTTTTTCCGAAAACGCTGAACAAGGCTTTTCGCATTATCAATGAAAATTCCGCGGTGTTTGTTCGCGGAAAGATCTCGCAGAACGACGACGGGACTGTGCAGATAATTGCCGATGAGATAATGCCTGCCGAAAAGGGTGCTGTGAAATCCGTATATATTCGCGTTCCGAACAGGAACTGCGATGAATTTGCGGCGGTTTTGAACATTATCGGGCAGTATCCCGGGAACGACGGCGTTATCTTCTGCTTTGCCGAGGATAAATCGAGCGTCCGATACAAAAAGAGCGGTATTATGCTCAGCGATGACAGCATAGCGGCTCTGATGACTGCCGCCGGAAACGACAATATAAAAATCAAGCAATAGATCTTTGGGTGAAATATAAATATCGAGATTTGAACCTGCAAGAAAAGATCGTTTTCGCACGCTTTTCATTGGAATGGGTGCCGTCGGGGGAGCTGTTTGTATGCTTTCGGACCCGAGCCGGCGGCAAGATACACATAATCGTTCAACACACACGCAGTGCACATAAAATGCAGCCGATGAAATAAATCTGTTGCTGAATATAAAGCGGACAGACTGCAAAAGTGTTTGCTGCAAATTCGAAAAATACAGATAATAAAAAAACGACTCTTACGAGTCGTTTTTTTATTACAATACTTTAGACAGGAAATCCTGCAGACGCGCATTTTGCGGATTATTGAAAAATTCCGCAGGCGGTGAATTCTCGAGGATCTTGCCGTCATCCATAAACAAAACGCGGTTTGCGATCTTGCTTGCAAATCCCATTTCGTGCGTTACGACAACCATTGTCATACCGCTGTCGGCAAGCTCTGTCATAACCTGAAGGACCTCGCCGACCATTTCGGGATCGAGAGCGCTTGTAGGTTCGTCAAACAGCATTACTTTCGGATTCATGGCAAGTGCGCGAACGATAGCAATACGCTGTTTCTGACCTCCCGAAAGCTGAGCCGGATAAGAATCAGCCTTATCTCTGAGGTTGACGCGATCGAGAAGCTTAAGCGCCGCTTCGTTTGCTTCTTCCTTGCCCATAAGCTTTAATTTAACGGGAGCAAGCGTTATATTCTGCATAATTGTCTTATGCGGAAAAAGATTAAAGTGCTGAAACACCATTCCCATTTGCATTCTGATCTTATCGATATTGACTTTTTTATCATTGATAAGCGTTCCCTCGAACCAAATCTCGCCCGAAGTGGGCATTTCGAGAAGATTCAGGCAACGCAGGAATGTTGATTTACCCGAGCCTGACGGACCGACTACAACGACCTTTTCGCCTTTTTTGATATGCTCGTCCACGCCTTTCAAGACATGGATCTCACGGCTCGGAGTTTTGAAATTTTTATGCAGATCCTTAACGATGATCACTCTTACGCAGCCTCCTCTCGAGCATATTGATGAATACCGAGGCGATCATTACGATGACAAGATACACCGCCGCAAGCACAAGATACGGCACGAACGCTTCATAAGTATCCGCAACGATGGCGCGAGCCGCTCTTGTCATATCGAAGACCGTGATAAATCCGGCAACAGATGTTTCCTTGATCAGAACGATAAGCTCGTTGCCGAGCGCAGGAAGTATATTCTTTATCGCCTGCGGGAAAACGATCATTTTCATTGTTGAGCCATAGCTCAGACCCAGCGATCTGCCGGCTTCCATCTGACCGGAATCGACAGCTAAAATACCGCTTCGGATTATCTCGGCGACATACGCACCCGAATTAAGACCGAACACGATGATTGCAACCACAAGCGCATTATCGAAATGCGCAGCTGTTGCAATACCGAAATAAGCGAGCATGAGCTGAACCATTACAGGTGTTCCTCGGATAACCGTTATGTATATATCCGCGATAACACGAAACACCCTGGTAAGCAGATTTTTGCTCTGCACAACTTTTGCGAGCGCTGCAAGCGAGCCCGCCGCAATGCCTATAAATAAAGCTACAAGAGCTATAAGTAAAGTGTTGCCTAAGCCCTCGAACATTTTCTTATAGCCCTCGTTGTCTATAAATGCATTGCAGAATTTTTCAAAAAAATTATCAAACATTTATATTTTCCTTATAACTTTTTAAAGATCAGACATTCCACTTTTTAACGAGCTCGTCGATCTTGCCCTCTTTTTTAAGCTCTGCAAGCGCGTTGTCGATCTTTTCTTTAAGCTCGGTGTTGCCCTTCTGAACAGCTATACCGTAGGACTCAACTGTCAGCGGAACATCGATAACCTTGACATCGTTCTTATTATTGTCGGTTGCGGCTGCTTCTTTAGCTGCCTTATCGTCCATGATGATAGTATCGATAGTGCCGCTCTTCAAATCTGTGATCGCAAGACTGATGTTTTCATAAGTCTTAACAGTTGCGTTTTCGATCTTTGTGAAGCCCCATTCTTCATCACCGTTTGCATAGGAAACGCCTGTGAAGCCTGTGCAGACACCGATCTTCTTGCCTTTGAGCTGATTATCAAGGTCTGCTTTGGTTGTGCCTGTGAACACATTGTCGTTTGTTCTGACGATGAGGATCTGAGCCGCACCCTCATAGTAAGGTGTCGAGAAATCGACCGCCTTGCTTCTCTTTGCATTGATCGTAAGACCGGAAGCAGCTACATCACAGTTGCCCGAAGAAACTGCCGCTACGACACCGTCGAACTCCATGTTCTTAAACTCGACTGTCATACCGATCTTCTCGGCAACCGCTTTGATGATATCAGCATCAAAACCGACTACATTGTTGTTTTCATCGAGCGACTCGAAGGGCGGAAATTCCGCATTTGTTGCAACAGTGAGCTCACCGCCTGTTGTGCCGGAAGCCGAAGATGAACTGCTGCCGCATGAAGCGAAGCAGAAAGCTGCCATGAGAGCTGCCATTACAAGACATAATACTTTTTTCATAATATTTTCCTCCAAAATGAATTGATCATTTATTACTGTATCATTATAGCACCGCAATGTATAAAAATCAACATATAAATTTATTTTTATGCAATTTTATGATTATTTACCGAAAACCGAAGTTGTCCAATGCATGGTATCTTCCATATTGCCGAACTGGATACCGGTGAGGTTATCATAAAGCTTCTGCGAGATCTCACCGATCTTACCGTCGTTTATCTTCATCAGCTTATCGCCCCACTTAAGAGAACCGATAGGCGAGATAACAGCGGCAGTACCTGTGCCGAAAGCTTCATCGAGCTTGCCCGACTGTGCGGCTTCGTAGACTTCGCTGATAGCGAGCTTACGTTCTGTTACCTTATAGCCCCATGAACGGAGCAGTTCGATAGACGACATACGGGTGATACCGGGGAGTGTCGAGCCATCGAGTGACGGGGTGACGACTTCGCCGTCGATAACAAAGAAAACATTCATTGTTCCGACTTCTTCGATGTATTTTCTTTCAACACCGTCGAGCCAGAGAACCTGAGTATAGTTGAGCTTTTCGGCTTCGTCCTGCGCTTTGAGCGATGCAGCATAGTTGCCTGCTGTTTTAACAAAGCCCATGCCGCCTCTTACTGCGCGGACATACTTATCCTCGACATAGATATCGACAGGATTGATACCCTGCGGATAATATGCGCCCGACGGGCTGAGGATGATCATAAAAAGCAAGTGCTTTGCGGGATGAACACCGACATGAGGGTCGACCGCAAAGATAAACGGACGAATATAAAGCGATGTTCCCTCTTTATGCGGAACCCAATCCTTATCGACTTCAACCAGCTTTTTAACAGCCTTAACTCCGAAATCCTCATCTATCTGCGGAATGCAAAGACGATCGTTGGACGAATTAAGGCGAGCCATGTTCTTATCGGGGCGGAACAGGCGGATATCGTTATCCTTTGTGCGATAAGCCTTCATGCCCTCGAAAACTTCCTGTCCGTAATGCAGGCACATTGCACTCGGGTCAAGCTCGATCGGTCCGTATGGGATAATACGGGGGTCGTGCCAACCTTCGCCCTCATCATAGTTCATAACGAACATATGATCGGTGAAGATAGTGCCAAAGCCGAGTTTGCTTTCGTCTGCCGGCTTCTGCTTCGGATTTTTTGTGAGTTCGATTTTGATTTCCATAAAGCATCTTCCTTCAAAAAAATAATTGCTTATGTTTATAATTATACCACCTAATTTATGTTTTTCAATAGGTTTTTAGCAAATAAGCAGAGTTTTTTTCATTTTTGTGAATATTGTTGTAAAGCCGTGAAGCCGTGCGGCATGCACATTTTCAGGGCACACGTAAAAACTGATGGCTTTCATGCAAAAATGCGTGAGCCATCAGTTTTAAAACGGTTTTGGCAATATGCCGAGGGTGAACCTCATTCCCTCTGATTTTAAATTTTACTTTGCTTTTACAGCCTCTGCCGCAACTTTAGCAATGTTTTCAGCCGAGAAGCCGTAATGCTTGAGAAGTTCGACAGCCGAACCGGACATACCGTACTCATCGTTCATGCCGATACGGCGAACAGGTGTCGGCAGGTTTTCGCTGAGAACCTCGCAGACTGCACTGCCGAGACCGCCTATGATAGAATGTTCTTCGGCAACGACGACTGTTCCTGTTTTCTCAGCAGACTCGATGATAATGTCCTTATCGATAGGCTTTATAGTGTGGATATTGATGATGTCCGCATGGATTCCCTGCTTTGCAAGCAGCTCGCCTGCAATGCGGGCTTCGTTTACCATAAGGCCTGTTGCGATGATAGTGACATCATTTCCCTCGGCCAGACGGATGCCCTTGCCCGGTGTGAATACATAGCTGTCTTCATCATTGAATACCGGAACGGCAAGTCTGCCGAAACGCAGATATACAGGGCCGTCAATAGAAGCGGCTGCAATAGTTGCAGCCTTTGCTTCAACTGCGTCAGCCGGGTTGATAATCGTCATTCCGGGGATCGTTCTCATAAGAGCTATATCCTCGTTGCACTGATGTGTAGCACCGTCCTCACCGACGGAGATACCTGCATGAGTTGCGCCGATCTTCAGCGGAAGAGCCGGATAACCGATCGAGTTTCTGATCTGCTCATAGGCTCTGCCTGCCGCAAACATTGCAAAGCTCGAAGCAAAAACGAGCTTGCCGGTTGAAACAAGACCTGCGGCGATACCGATCATATCAGCCTCTGCGATACCGCAATCGATAAAGCGATCGGGATAAGCCTTTTTGAAAACCTCGGTCTTTGTGGCAGCGGCAAGGTCCGCATCCATAACGACCATATTATCATATTTTCCGCCGAGCTCCAAAAGTCCCTGAGCGTAGCCCTCACGGGTCGCAAGTTTTTTTACTTCACTCATTTTTACGCCTCCAATTCTTTAAGCGCAGCTACAAGCTCTGCGTGTGCCTGCTCATACTGCTCCGCATTCGGCGCTTTACCGTGCCAGCCGACCTGGCTTTCCATGAACGAAACGCCCTTGCCTTTTATTGAATCGGCTACGATGCAAGTGGGCTTACCCTTGCATTCACGAGCCGCTTTATATGCTTTTTCTATCTGATCGAAATCATGGCCGTCGATAGTGATAGTGTTCCAGCCGAAAGCCTCAAACTTCTTATCGACAGGGTGCGGAGAAACAACTTCGTCTACCGTGCCGTCTATCTGCATTTTATTATAGTCAACATAAGCAACAAGATTATCGAGCTTATGAAAGCCTGCGAACATAGCTGCTTCCCAGACCTGACCTTCTTCGATCTCACCGTCGCCGAGGATAGTATACACTCTGTAATTCTTATCGAACATTTTAGCACTGAGTGCCATGCCGACTGCTGCGGAGATTCCCTGACCGAGCGAGCCTGTGCTCATATCTACGCCGGGGGTGTGTTTCATATCCGGATGGCCCTGGAGCATTTCGCCGATGTGACGAAGCTTAACGATCTCACTCTCGGGGAAATAGCCCTTGAGCGCAAGCGCCGCATAAAGCGCAGGAGCTGCATGGCCCTTTGAAAGAACCAGACGGTCACGGTCGGGATCCTTCGGGTTTTTCGGATCGATATTCATTTCTCCGTTATAAAGATATGCAAGAACATCCGCGACCGAAAGCGATCCGCCCGGATGGCCTGCTTTTGCGTTAAAAATGCCGTCGATAATGTGGATCCGTTCTTTAGCGGCAAATATTTTTAACTGCTTTTCTTTTACGCTATCCATACTTACTGTTCTCCTTTGATACATAGTGTATATTAACAGCGATTGCTGTCAGAACCTGTTTTCAACAAAGCCGATATATTCGGCGACCGCACCCTCAACTGCCGTTTTATCGCAGACAAGGTCGGCGTATTTTGCAACATCGTCGGGCGTGCCCTTGACAACCGCACTGTGAGCCGCGCTTTGGAGCAGACCGATATCATTATAAAAATTGCCGATGGAAAATGTATTTTCTTTCGGGATTCCGAAATGCTCCGCGAGCTTTAAAAGCGCAGTGCCTTTGGTGACGCCTGCGATGACCGCTTCTAAATAAAGCTCGGAGGTATTGACAAATTCAAATCCGTCGTGCGGCTTTTTCATGAGATAATCGCGGACTTTATCGATCCCCTCTTTTTTATCTGTGAGGAGCACCTTGTTCCATTTTAACTCATTAACATCACAAATGCAAGCATTAATATAATCTACTTTTTCATAACTTAAATGATCGAGCAGCGTTTCGTTTATGTTCATAACATAAAGATCGCGGCCCGAATAGATCTCGACCGCCACATTCTTAAATCTTTTTTGAATATCGAACACGATTTCTTTAAGATTTTCTGGCAGTGAAAGCGAATAGATCTCGCGCTCGTTTTTATAGTCGTATAACGTGTGACCGTTGTTGACGATCGCCGGAGTATCGGTCGGGATCACTTCCGCGAGAGCACGGGCTGCCTCGATCCCTCTGCCTGTGGCTATGGCAAATTTGCCGCCGTTGTCTGTGAACTCTTTTATTTTGAGCAGATTCTGCTTTGGAATATTGTTTTGATTTTCGTAAAGCGTGCCGTCTAAATCGGTGCCGATAATCACATTGTCATATCTTCGCATTGGTTTTCCTCTTTAGTTTCTCCAAAAACTCTTTGAAATAATCGGGAAGCGGGCTGTCGAATTCAAGATACTTTCCGTTTGGGTGGACAAAGCCTATCTTCTTTGCGTGCAGGCACTGCCCTTCAAACTCTTTTTGCGGCTTAGCACCGTACATCTCATCTCCCGCAACAGGACGGCCTATATACGCCATGTGAACGCGAATCTGATGTGTTCTGCCTGTTTCAAGCCGCAAGCGCAGATGAGTGAACCCGTCAAACCGCTCGACGACGGTATAATGCGTCACAGCGTGTTTTGAGTTTTTATCGGTGACTGCCATCTGCTTGCGCTTGACCGGGTGGCGGCCGATAGGCGCGTCTATTGTGCCCTGATCGTCCTTAAAGCCGCCTGTGACAACCGCTTCATACTCTCTTAAAAAACTGTGTTCTTTTATTTGTTCCGCCAGAAAACGATGGGAATTATCGTTTTTGGCGACTATAAGCAAGCCGCTTGTGTTTTTATCGATACGATGCACTATCCCGGGGCGGATAACGCCGTTGATCCCGGAAAGCGAATCGCCGCAGTGATACAAAAGCGCGTTGACAAGTGTGCCGTCCGGATTGCCCGGGGCAGGATGAACGACCATGCCTTTAGGCTTATTGACAACGAGAAGATCATCGTCTTCATAAACGATATCTAGCGGAATATTCTGCGGGCGCGCGGTGCTCGGCTCGGGGTCGGGCAGACGCAGTTCTATTTTATCGCCGGGCTTCAGCTTGCGGTTTTTTGCAGCCGGTGTGCCGTTTATCAGCACATCGCCGCTTTCTATCAATGCCGCCGCGGCCGATCTCGAAATATCCCCGCACTGCTCTGATATATATTTATCCGCTCTCGGCAGATCGTCTGTTTCAACGGTTAAAAACAGCTTGTCGCTCATTCTTTCGGTTCGCTGCTCTGTCGGCTTTTGAAAACATCGATCAAAACATACAGGATCATCAAGCCGCAGCCGATAACAACGGCGCAATCGGCTATGTTGAAAACATAAAACTTCACGAAGATCGCATTGATAAAGTCGATAACAAAACCTCTGAAAATGCGATCGATCATGTTGCCTATGCCGCCCGCGACGACTAAAACGATAGCAGTCGTGAGCAGTTTTGACGATGATTTTTTGAGCATGACCCACACCAGCATTGCGATGACAGCGACCGCCGTTAGGATCATGAACACCCACCTGTGTTCCGACAAAATCCCGAATGCTGCGCCGCGATTTTCGACATAGCGAAATTCGAGTACATTCGGAATGACTGTGACGGAACTTTCGGGCGCAAGAAAAGAGAGAGAAAGCAATTTAGTCAACTGATCTGCGGCTATGACCGAAATGATCACAAGCAGTGCAAATATGCGTTGTTTTCGCATTTCTCTCTCCCCTTTTCATTTTATTTCAAGATACCTGCGCAACGGGCGCAAAGGTCACTGTGCTCACTGTCTTTTCCGACTGTATCGCTGTATGTCCAGCAGCGAGCGCACTTTTCACCGTCTGCATGGCTGACGGTTACACCGACTCTGTCTCCTGCAACATCGCCGCCCTTGCCGTCATGAACGGTTACGGCTGATACGATGAACAGTGCCGGAAGATCATCGCCGAACGAACGAAGAAGCTCCGCATCACTATCGGCATAAATATCGAGCTTGGCTTCGAGCGAAGAGCCGATCTTCTTCTCGTTTCTCGCTATTTCGAGAGCTTTCTTGATATCCTCGCGGATCTTTTCAAGCTCGCTGTAACGGGTCTTGATCTGCTCATCATCTGCGATAAGATCGGTCCGCGGGATTTCGTTGAACACGATATTTTCCCTATCCTTATCCGATGTGTGCGGCATGAAGCTCCAGATTTCATCCGCTGTGAACGCGAGGATAGGTGCGATCATGAGCGTGAGTGCATCAAGGATCTTATAGATAGCTGTCTGTGCCGAACGGCGGGAAAGACTGTCTTTCTTCTCAACATAAAGTCTGTCTTTCAGGACATCGAGATAAAAGTTTGACATATCGACAACGCAGAAATTATGGACTGCGTGGTAGATGATATGATACTCGAAATTATCATAGGCCTCGTTGACGCGCTTGATAAGATCATTAGTGAGCATAAGAGCATACTTATCGATATCGAAAAGCTGATCATCCGCTACCATATCCTTATCGGGATCAAAATCGCTGATATTGCCTAAGATAAAGCGGGCGGTGTTTCTGATCTTTCTGTAACTTTCGGAAAGCTGCTTTAAGATAGCATCGGAGATACGGATATCAGCATGATAATCGGATGACGCTACCCAAAGTCTGAGGATATCGGCACCGTATTTCGGAACGATATCATCCGGCATGACAGTGTTGCCAATGGATTTCGACATCTTCTTGCCCTCACCGTCTACGACCCAGCCGTGAGTTACGACTGTTTTATAAGGTGCTTTGCCTGTTGTTGCGACAGATGTGAGAAGCGACGACTGGAACCAGCCTCTGTACTGATCGGCGCCTTCCAGATAAAGATCTGCCGGCCATTTGAGATAATCGCGGTTTTTAAGAACAGCCGCATGAGTTGTACCCGAATCAAACCAGACATCCATGATATCTGTTTCTTTTTTGAAGTGAGTGCAGCCGCATGAGCAATGTGCGTCCTTCGGCATAAGCTCTTCTTCGCTCATTTCATACCAAGCGTCCGCTCCCTTTTCGCGGAAGATATCCGCGATCTTTTTGATCGATTCGGGAGTTATATACTCTTTCTTGCAATCCTCGCAATAGAAGATCGGGATCGGAACACCCCATACGCGCTGGCGGGAGATACACCAATCGGAACGGTCCTTTACCATGGACGCGATACGGTCGTGACCCCAGCCGGGGATCCATTTAACTTTATCAATCTCGCTTATAGCCTGATCGGCAAACTTCGAGATAGAGCAGAACCACTGCTCTGTTGCGCGGAACAAAATCGGAGATTTGCAGCGCCAGCAATGCGGATACTGATGGATGATCTTCTGCAATGCAAAGAGGTTGCCGGTGTCTTCAAGGTGCTGAGCGATGGCTTTATTTGCATCGTCGGTTTTAAGGCCTGCAAACATTCCAGCCTCTTCGGTGAGAACGCCCTTACTGTCGACCGGAACAACCATCGGGATCTCGGGGTACTTGCGGCACACTTCAAAGTCATCAACGCCGTGGCCCGGAGCTGTGTGGACACAGCCTGTACCGCTTTCAAGAGTTACATGATCGCCCACGATGACAAGAGAATCACGGTCGATGAACGGGTGGCGTGTCTTCATATATTCAAGCTCGCTGCCTTTGATTCTGCCGACTATCTCATAGTCCTCGATCTTTGCGGCAGCCATCGAAACCGCTGTGAGCTCCTCTGCCAGAACATAATACTCGCCGTTTGCTTTGACAAGGACATAATCATAGTTCGGGCCTACGCAGATCGCAAGGTTTGCAGGGAGCGTCCATGTGGTAGTTGTCCAGATAACGAAATATGTTTTGGAAAGATCTGCTCCCATTGCGGTAAGCAATCCCTTATCGTCGGTCACATTGAACTTTACATAGATTGAATAGCACGGATCTTCCGAATATTCGATCTCGGCTTCCGCAAGAGCTGTCTGACATTCGGGGCACCAATAGACCGGCTTCAGGCCCTTATAGATATAGCCTTTCTGAGCCATCTGACCGAAAACCTCGATCTGAGTTGCTACAAATTCATTCTTCAGTGTGAGATAGGGATTATCCCACTCGCCGAGAACGCCGAGACGCTTAAACTGATTTTTCTGATCTTCGACAAAACCCAGAGCAAACTCTCTGCAAAGCTTTCTGATCTTCAAAGGCGTCATCTCTTCGGATGATTTGACACCTGCCGCCTTACGGGCTTTGAGCTCGGTAGGCAGACCGTGAGTGTCATATCCTGGGACATACGGCGCTTTATAGCCTGTCATATTTTTATAGCGGATAACAAAGTCTTTCAAGATCTTATTGAGCGCTGTGCCCATGTGGATCTTACCGTTTGCATAAGGCGGGCCGTCGTGCAGAATGTACTCAGGCTTACCTTCGTTTTTCTGCATCAGCTTTTCATAGACCTTATCGTCGTACCACTTTTCAAGCGAAACGGGTTCTTTTGTTGCAAGACCCGCTCTCATGCTGAAATCGGTAGACATCATATTCAGCGTGTCTTTATAGTCCTGTGCCATTCTTCCATCTCCTTCAAATGTATACCTGTGCTTACTCCGCCGTTTCTTCGCTGCCTGCCGGATCTGCGGGATCGGGCTGAGTTTCTTTGACATCGGACGCTGTTTCGGCATCCGCGGCGGAAATCGTATCGTCGAAATGCTCGGCGGTGTAGCTTTTTGTTTTTATTGCAGAGATCAAGGTCATGTGCTTTTTATAAGCATCGAACAATTCGTTTTTGAAATCGTCCACCGCCTGCTTCAAGCTGTTATATGCCTCGGTCTCGTTTTTGATTTTTTCTTCAATTTCATAGGAAAGGTTTTTCGCTTTGTTCTGAGCCTGAACAAGGATCCTCTGAGCTTCCATTGTGGATTTGTCCATGAGGTCCTGAGCCTTTGTCTGAGCTTCTGTGACAACCTTTTCGGCGATCTCGCTCGCTTCTGCGGCGCGATTGTCAGCCTCCTTTGTTTTTTCCTCAAAATATTTATCTGCGGCGTTCTTGCGCTCGCGAAGGATCTCGTCTCCTGTTTTCTGAGCGCGAAGGATCGCTTCCTTCACAGCATCTTCGTTATCACGATATTCGTTGATCTTATCGGCAAGAACCTGCATCTTCTCCGAAAACTCGGATGTGAGCTTTGCCATATCGTCATAGTCGCGGGCTATATTGTCAAGAAGATCATCGACCTCTGAAGCCTTATAGCCGGATATGCCTGATTTTTGGAACTGATACGCTCTGATTTCATCTGCAGTGTAATTCATAAAGATCGTCCTTTCGTTTTTCACTTCATTTTGCGTGCTTGCAAACGCAGCCTGCCTTTCTTGGTCGGCTGCGAGATAGAATCTATTATGTATTTTCCTCGTTTTAGTATGGTTATTACCGCACTGTCCGATACCTGTGCGCTTACATTTTTGCACTCTGAGCCGTTCAGCTTAACACCGCCCGATGTTATCCGAGCCGCCGCTTTCTCTCTCGAATCGCCGGCAAGTGCACCTACCACGCAATCAAGCCGTGCCGACGCGACTGTTCCCGATATCGGCTCATATTCTCTTTCCGGAAAAGAAAAATCATCGATGCCTATGCTGAGGCTGAGTGCAACTCTGCCCGCTTTTTCAAGCTGAGAGATAACATAATTCGCAATATCGGAATGGAGAAATATCGCTGCCGTGCCTTTTGAGACTACTATATCGCCGACACTTGACCGCTTGATACCGAGCGCCATCAAAGCACCGAGAATGTCGCGGTGAGCCAGGGAAAATGCGGGATTAAAGCTCGCTTTCACCGGAGTTATCGGGAAATCGCAATAGTCGTCATCCGCCCAATCAGGAAGAAAGCAGACGATTTTTCTAACAGCGTCAACATAACCTCCGAAAAAGCGAGCCTTTGCACCAAGCTTTTCAATGAAGCTCTTTGCGATCAAAACCTCACTGTCGCTCAAAAAGCCGACATATTTCGGGGACGATGTGCATTCGGCCTGCTTTTGCGCGTCTTTAAGGCGTGCTGAAAGTATATCTGACTCAGATATCATCAATAAGCGAAATAACCGTTATTTTCAAGCTCGTCGAGCAAAGCATCACCCATGACATCGACATTTGCCGGTGTTATGAGGAAGGTGCGGTGAGCTATCTTTTTGAAGCCGCAGGAATTCGCGTATGCCGCTCCGCTGAGAAAATCGAACAAACGGTGTGCTTCTTTTTCCTCCGTGTTTTCAAGGTTTAAAACAACCGTTCTTTTAAGATTTATATGATCGGCAATAGCTCTTGCCTCATCAAATGAGACGGGCTTTTGAATGACGACCTGGATCTGAGTTGTCGCATGGAAGTTAAAGATCTTTGAATTGCGCGAATCGCTGCGCTGATCTGCCTGACGCTCAGCCTGACGGGCGCGTGCGCGCTCCTCTCTTTCTTCTCTTACACGACGGCTGCTGTCACTATCGCGATAATTGCCGGAATAGCTGTAAGTATCGCGGCTTTCTTCCTCTGAATCGGTTTCATCTTCCCCGTAATCGTCCTCATAATCGTAATCGTCATAGTCGTTTGAGGGCAAAATCGATTTGATCTTATCTAAAAAACCCATTATTATACCGTCCTTTCGATTATTATAAATAGTTACGGTGTCCGAAAAGGGCTGTTCCGACTCTGACCATATTTGAACCACACTCTACCGCAAGGTCAAAATCGTCCGACATACCCATAGACAAAATATCCATAGATATATTATCCGCTTTTTTTGCTCGGTTGTCAACAAACAATTTATTCATTTTTGTAAAAATAGATATCTTTTTGCTCATTTCGGCGCCGACAGGGCCTAATGTCATCAGTCCGCGCACAAAAATCGACTCGATCCCGGCAAGCTCTCCGAGAAATTCGCCGAGTTCTTCCTGCTCAATACCGCTTTTGCTTATTTCGTTGCCGATATTTATTTCAACAAGCACATCTGTGGTGATACCGCGCATTTTGCTCTGGCGCGAGATCTCCTTTGCGAGCTTTATTGAATCGACCGACTGGATAAGCTCAACCTTGCCGACTATCTGGCGAACTTTATTCGTCTGCAGTGTTCCGATGAACTGCTTATGCATTTTATCGGGAAGTTCCGATTCCTTAGACAAAAACTCCTGCACACGGTTTTCACCCATATAGTTGATACCGCTCTCGAAAGCATGGCTTATGACTGCAGGCTCAACTGTTTTTGTGGCGGCAAGCAGGGTTATTTCCTCGGGTTTTCTGCCCGACTTTTCGGCAGCGGTGTTCAGTCTTGACAGCACCGATTTATAATTTTCGTCAAACGCTTTGCAACGCTCAATTTCGTACTCGTTCATCAATATCGTTACCTCCTATTACAACTTCATCTTTAACTTTAAGGCTTTCACCCGACTTTGCGACGGCAAATTCCCCGCCGTAGTAAAGCACGGTGACTTTCTTATATATGATATACTTTCCGACCTGGACATAAACTCCTGTTTCGTTTTCACCGTCGTCATTTTTGACGGTTCTTATCGCTTTGGTGTTGATCTTCAAGCCGCTGTATTCATTGAAGCTTAAATTTATATCGGTTTTTCTTGTGCTCATGAGCAAAGAGTTTTCGCTCATTGTCGAGAGAATGACAAGCCTGCCCGATTTTGTTTTATTTATCTTTTCAACTGTAACACGAAGTGTGTCGGAAAAGGTCGGCAGTTTAACGCTGACAGTTGATTTGCCGCTGAGTTTTTCGGCGGTGTCGGCATCGGTTTCAAACAAAATATAGCTTTTGGCGCTCTTTACTATTTTACCGACTGTGTTTGCCGCTTTCTCCGGATTGCTGAGATCAGGCATTGCGGTGAGCTCGGTTATTTTGCCAAAGTCTGCCGCAGACTCAAAGCCGTCGGTATAATTGACAAAATAGCCTGCCGCGGGCGCGGTATCGCTCGCTGTGGGTTTTGACTGAGATTTTTTGAGTTCATCAAGCTGAGACTTATAAGCGGAAATGATATCGGAATAGTCTTTTCGCTCGCCGATAACAAGACTGCGCTGATTATAAAGCGAGCCGAGGTCGTCACGCACGGAATAGACTGTTATGAAATCGTTTTTCTCCACAGAGCCGACAAGCGAATAGACATCGAGCTTGAGCTGATCGGTCACTGTACCGAGGTCGGCGGTGTAATACTTATGCTGGATATCCAGCTTTTCGAGTGAGCTTATCTCCGCCTCCAACGAGTCGATACTGTCGTTTATTCTGACAGCGTCGCCCGATGAATAATATTCTGCAACAACACTGTTCTTCGCAACTTTTTCGCCGTTGTTAAAGCAATAATAGCGCTCGCCGGAATTGTCGGATTTCAGCACCTGTTCATCGCGGAAAACAGTCGCTTCAAATGTTGCGCTGTCACTGCAGGTGATGTTTTCGGCATACTCCCAATTTACCTGATCGGAAAGAATACTGACGGTTTTGTACAACACAAACAACGCGATCAAAACGACAACGAGCAATATTATCCAATACTTTTTAAGCTTTGCTTTCATAGTCGCCTCCGTAGAACTGATCGATAAGTTTTTCCGCTGTTTTAAAACAGCCGTCATACCCTGATTCATCGGGATAGAGCCAATTTATTTTTTGATTTCTTCTGAGCCACGTGAGCTGTCGCTTGGCATACCGTCTTGTTGCGGTTTTAAGTTCCTGAACACAAGCGTCGAGCGAGCTTTCGCCTTTCAAGTAAGGCAGCATTTCCTTGCAGCCGATATTGCCGAGTGCCGTTTTGCAGGGGGAAAGCGCATAAAAACGCTTTGCTTCCTCAATAAGCCCGTTTTTTATCATCTCATCGACTCTTTTATCAATGCGCCGATAAAGAAGTTCCCTATCCTTGTAGGTCACGCCGATAAAAAGCGGGTCATAGACGCTTTTTTTTGATACGGCGTTTTTATCGCTTTGCGTTTTGCTGACGCCGCTCACATAGTATATTTCAAGCGCTCTGAGCACTCTTTTAACATTGTTTTTGTGGATATTCTCAGCAGATTTCGGGTCGATCTTTCTTAGCTTATCGTGCATATGCTCCGCGCCGTTTTCCCGATATTCGGCTTCGAGCCTTGCTCTGACAAGCGGATCGGAATTATTGACCGAAAAATCAATGCCGTTTATCAATGAATCGATATAAAGACCTGTTCCTCCGCAAAGCATGACACGCTTGTTTTTTTCGGCTATTTTTTGAATACACCGCGTCGCATCATCAGAATAGGCGCTGACGGAATACTCGCTGCAAACCGAGATCTCGCCGAACAGCCAATGCGGAACACCGCTCATTTCCTCAGCAGTGGGCCTCGCCGTTGCAACGGACAGCTCGCGATAGATCTGCATTGAATCGGCGCAGACTATTTCAAAGCCGAGCTTTTTTGCGAGGTCCACGGAAAGCGCGGTTTTTCCGGAAGCTGTGGGGCCTGTTATAACAACTGTTTTTATCACGTTCTGCCAAACCGCCTTTTGATCTCGTCCGCAGTCATTTCAACTATTATCGGTCTGCCATGGGGGCAGCGCTTGATATTATCATCGTTTAAGACTTTTCTGACGATAGTATCAAGGAAGGACGGATCGGTGTGTTCGCCGCCTTTGATAGCCGCTCGGCAGGACATTGAATGATACAGCCAATCGATGAACTCAGGGGTAAGATCGGTCATACCTCTGACGAGCTTGCCTGCGGATTCCAAGATGACATCTTTGACATCGCGGTTTTCGAGCGACATAGGCACGCTTCTCACAAGCACCGATTTCATTCCGCTGTCCTCAATTTCAAAGCCGAGCTTTTGAAAATCATCAGTGTGTTCGAGAACTGCTTCATATTCATCGGAATTAAGCTCGACCTCAACGGGCACTAAAAGCTGCTGGCTGAACTCGTGCGCTTTTGCGGTGAGCTGCTCGAACAGGATACGCTCATGGGCGGCGTGCTTATCGATGAAAAGCAGCTTGCCCTCGCTTTCGACGATGATATATGTCATAAAAGCTTCACCGATCAGCTTATACTCCGCTTCGACTAAATTCTTCGGTGGCTGGGACTGTTCGGATATCGGCTGAGGATCTGCGGGTGCACTGACGCTCTCTTCCCCTTTAACCTCTGCACTCGGGAAAATATCGAGACGGCGGACACTGTCCATCATCTCTTTTGAGATCTTTATTTCATTGTTTTCGGGAAGTCCGATATCGGCGACTGTCATTCTTGAGAAAGTCGGGCGGATATTGTTCTCTCCGGATATTGTGTGCTTTTGCTCGAATTTCGGCGGTGTCACAGGCGGAGCCGACCGCATATCGAGCTGAACGAATTTCGGCTCAACCGGTCTTAAAAGCTCGCGGTCGTCCTCCCGGGTTTTACCGAAGGCGACATTGGTTTTATCAGCTGCGAGCGCACTTTTAACAGCATAATACACCGCATGGAAAACGCGCGATTCATCGGAAAAGCGAACCTCTATTTTAGACGGGTGGACATTTACATCCGCCTGCGAATACGGCATTTCGATATTGAGAACACAGCCCGGGCAGCGATCGGTCATAATTTCGTTTTTATATGCCTGCTTTAAAGCTGCCGCGCCTGTTTTGGTTTTGATAAATCTGCCGTTCAGGAAGAAATACTGCATATTCGCATTCTTCCTTGAAAGCTCGGGCTTTGTGACAAAGCCGCTGACACGGATACCGTCAAGCGTGTAGTCGGCAGGCAGGAGAGTTGATGCAAAGTCCTTGCCGAGCACTGCATATACCGCAGAGGAAAGCTTGCCGTCGCCCGGTGTTAAGATAGCCTGCTTGCCGTCCTTTATGAACTTGAACGACACTTCGGGATGTGACAAAGCGACTCTCTCGATCACTGCCGCGACGGCATTTGTCTCGGAGACATCTTTCTTTAAGAATTTTCTTCTTGCGGGGGTGTTGAAAAACAGATCTCTCACGATGATCGTGGTGCCCTGAGCACCGCCTGCGTCATCAAAATATGTTTCTTCGCCGCCTTCGATCTCGTATTTTGCGCCGATAGGGTCATCAGCGGTCTTGGTTATAAGCTCGACCTTGGCAACTGCGCAAATGGAAGCGAGCGCTTCGCCTCTGAAGCCGAGCGTCATAATAGCGTCGAGATCGTCGGAAGTTTTTATCTTACTGGTGGCATGGCGCTTGAATGCATTTCTTATATCGTCCCGCTCTATGCCGCTGCCGTTGTCCGACACGCGGATAAACGAACTTCCGCCGTTTTTTATCTCGACGGTGACTGCGCTCGCACCTGAATCTATGCTGTTTTCAATAAGCTCCTTTACCGCCGATGACGGCCGCTCGACAACTTCGCCTGCGGCGATAAGCTCTGCGGTGTGTTTATCGAGCACATTGATCTTTGCCACCTTTTTCAAACCTCCTTTTTTACTCTATCTATACATTCTTCGCTTTTTCGGCAAGCTCGCTTATCTGCTGCATAGCCTCAAGCGGAGTCATATTGTAAATATCCATTGTTTTAAGCTCTTTTATAATGCTTTTTGTCTCCTCTTTGCCGAGGGTTATCTGACCGTCGTCGGTATCGTCATGCGATGAAGCGATACGCTCATACTCGGCTTTCGGCCGAATGTCGAGCGATTTTAAGATCTTCTTCGCCCTTGTTATAACATCCTGCGGAACACCGGCGAGCTTTGCGACTTCTATACCGTAGCTGTCGTCCGCTCCGCCGCGGACAATCTTTCGCAGAAAGATAACTTCGTCTCCGCGCTTTTTGGCGGCGATATTATAGTTTTTAACGCCTTGCAGCGACTCCTCAAGCACCGCCAGTTCATGATAATGAGTTGCAAACAGTGTTTTTGCGCCGAGCTTGCGTTTATCGGCAACATATTCAAGCACCGCTCTGGCTATTGCCATACCGTCATAAGTCGATGTGCCTCTGCCTATCTCGTCGATGATGAGCAGGCTGTCGGCTGTGGCGTTTTTGAGAATATCGGCTATTTCGCTCATCTCGACCATGAATGTCGATTGGCCCATTGCAAGATCGTCGGACGCACCGACTCTCGTGAAGATAGCGTCTGTCAGGGCGATCTTTGCCGATGTTGCGGGGACAAACGAGCCGATGTGCGCCATCAGCGTTATAACGGCGACCTGTCTCATATATGTTGATTTACCTGCCATATTCGGGCCGGTTATGATAGCACAGCGGTTTTCGTTTTTATCGAGCAGCGTATCGTTCGGCACAAATGCCATATCCGTGAGCTGTTCGATAACAGGATGTCTTCCGCCGATTATTTCTATAACGCCGTCCGCTGTCATCTGCGGGCAGACATAGGAATTTTCATATGCGACCTTTGCGAGAGAATAAAGCGCGTCGAGCTTTGCTACCGCCTGCGCGGTTATACGAACACGCTCCATAGCCTCTCCTACACTGTCGCGTATTTTGCAGAAAAGATCGTATTCCAGGGCATAGAGCCTGTCCTGTGCACCGAGAATACGGCTTTCAAGCTGACGGACTTCATCGGTTGAATAACGCTCCGCATTAGCGAGAGTCTGCCTGCGGACATATTCCTCCGGCTTTACAAATTCCGTTGCCGAGGTCGGCACTTCTATGTAGTAACCGAACACGCGGTTATACTTTATCTTCAGCTTTTTGACGCCTGTGCGCTCACGCTCGCGCTCCTCTATTTCGCGGACAATCTGCTTACCGCCTGTCATATCGTGATAACATTCGTCGATCGTTTCGCTATAGCCTCTGCGGATAAGCCTGCCCTCTCTGAGAGTTACGGGCGGATCATCTTCGAGCGCGGATGAGATAAGATCATAAACATCCCGAAGTTCATCGATATCCGCGTTTATCTCGCGAAGAAGCCCGCAGCTGCAATTCGCTGTTGCCGCTTTGAGCGCCGGCATTTTGCCCGCGGCGTCTCTTAAAGTTATCATTTCCTTCGGATTGACTGTTTTATATGTTACTCTCGCGATAAGGCGCTCTAAATCGCGAACGCCGCTTAAGATCTCGCCTATTTCTTCGCGCAGCGCGATGTTTGAATAGAGCTCGCCGACCGCGTTCTGTCGGCGTGTTATAGCACCGAGCGACACGAGCGGGCGCTCAAGCCATGTGCGGATAAGGCGCTTGCCCATCGGTGTTTTTGTTTGATCGATGACCGAAAGCAGAGTGTTGCTCTTGCTTCCGCCGCGGATAGTCTGAGTGAGCTCGAGATTGGTTCTTGCGGCGTAATCCAGCTTCATGAACTGACTTTCGCTGTAAACATCGATATCGGTTATTGCCGAAAGATCGTTTCGCTGAGTATCGAAAAGGAAGCTCACTGTGCGGCTGAGAGCGCATTTTGAGATCTCGTCCGCTCCGATCGATTCAAAGCTGTCCGCCTTGAAATGTTCGAGAGTGAGATTCTGCGACTCAACATTTTGGAATTCGTCATCTTCATCGATCTCGATGCGAAGCTGAGGCTGAAGCTTTAAAAATGAGCTGACCGCTCTGTCCGCCGCGGCGGCGGGGTTTAAAACAAGCTCTTTCGGTGCAAACCTTGTAAGCTCGTTCACTACATCGTTGCCCACTGTATCGGAAGCGATAGTTGTGAGATGAAGATCGCCTGTTGAGACATCGGAAAAACAGCAGGACGCCTTGCCGCCGTAGAAATACACGACGCCGAGATAGTTATTGCGCGATTTATCGAGCATAGACTGATCGGTGAGTGTGCCGGGGGTTATCTTGCGGATAACCTCGCGGTCTACCAGCTTTTTACCGCAGGTTGCCGGATCCTCGGTCTGCTCGCAGACTGCAACGCGATAGCCCTTTTTGATAAGGCGGGCTATATATGCTTCGCAGCTGTGATACGGGACTCCGCACATAGGCGCTTTATCCTTTTCGCCGGCGGCTCTGCCGGTGAGGGTGAGATCGAGCTCCTGCGACGCGACAACGGCATCGTTATAAAACATTTCATAGAAATCGCCGAGGCGGAAAAACAGAATACTATCCGGGTTGCGGCGTTTTATTTCGATATACTGCCGCATCATAGGAGATGTATTCTTATTTATTTCCGGTATGATGTCCGTTCTTTTTGGCATGGTTTGATTGTCCTTTCGGGATTATCAGTGGCAGCCGCCGCAGGAAGAGCAGGAGCCTGAGCAACTGTGCTCTGCGGCACAGGTCATCGGATCTTCGCCCTCAACGGAAAGGCCGATTATTGTTGTGATCTGATTTACCATTGTGTCGATTGCTTCTTTTGCCGCGTTGAAACGCATCATATTATCGTTCTGCATTATGTTTGAATAGCAGTCGTTCAGCTCGGAATTAAGCTTCTTAATCTTTTCTTTATCCTTTTTTTCCTCTTCTCTGGAGATCTCGTTGCCGAGCGACATACGAAGCAGATTGAACTGACCGATAAGCTCCTGAAGTTCTTTATCCTCATCGTTCTTCTGCTTGCATGCGGCGTAGTTTATATATGCTTCGCTCTCCTGTATCTGCTGACCGAGCTGTCTTGCCATTGTGATGATATCCATTTTAATTACCTTCCTTTATGATTTTTCCTTTTAGTATCCATGTCCTGCCGTCGGTTATTTCGGCGGTGACAAATTTGCCTATTAGATCTTTCTCGCCCTCTAATTCGATTACTTGATTATCGAGTGTTCTGGCATTCAGCACGCCTGCCTTAGGCTGTTCTTCGACAAGAGCGCGAAACCGCCTGCCGACCTGCTGTGAGCAGATTTTCATTGAGATTTTCTCCTGCTCATCGAGCAGTTCTTTGAACCATCTGCCTTTTTCCTCGCGCGACACCGGATCGGGAAATTTCGCCGCCGGAGTGCCGCTACGCGGAGAATAGATAAATGTATACAGCGAATGATATTCGACCTGCTTTATTAAAGAAACAGTGTCGCAAAATTCTTCATAGCTTTCTCCGGGGAAACCGACAATAATGTCGGAAGTGAGCTTGATCTCGGGCATGACCGATTTCGCATAGCTTATGAGGGAAAGATATTTCTGCCTGTCGTAATGTCTGTTCATCGCTTTTAAAACACGATCATTTCCCGATTGCACCGGCAGATGAAGGTGCTTTTCGATTTTGTCGCACCGAGCCATTGTGTCAAGCAGCTGCTTTGTGCAGTCCTTCGGGTGCGAGGTCATAAACCGCAGCACAAAATCGCCGTCTACATTGCAAAGCCGCTTTAAAAGCTCGGGGAAGGTTATTCCGCCGTTATACGAATTGACATTCTGCCCGAGCAGTGTTATATCCTTAACCCCCTGCTTTAGAAGGCTTATAAGATCGTGTTCAATATCCTCGGGACGGCGGGAACGCTCCCTGCCTCTTACATACGGCACAACACAATATGTGCAGAAATTATTGCAGCCGAGCATAACCGGCACAAAACCTCTTACTCCGCCGTCATGCACAAAGGGAACTCCCTCGGCGATGAGATTTTCGGTATCGTCTATATCGAACACCCGCGATTCGGTCATCAGCACATCATAGAGCATTTCGGGAAGTTTATGAAGCACATGAGTTCCGAAAACGAGATCGACATGGCGAAAGCTGTCTTTAATTTTTTTTGCTATATGCGGCTGCTGTGTCATACATCCGCACAGCGCAACGACAGCGTCCGGTCGGCGGCGTTTATAATGCTTGAGCGCGCCGACATTGCCGAAAACTCTTGCTTCTGCGTGCTCTCTGACAGCACAGGTGTTGAATATGATGAGATCGGCTTCGTCCTCATTATCGGTGAACGAATAGCCCATGCTTTGAAGCATGCCTTTGATACGCTGACCGTCCGCAACATTTTGCTGACAGCCGAATGTGCGCACGATCGCTTTCGGTTCGCCATAGCGTTCCTTTGCCAGACTCTTCACTTTAAGAGAAAATTCCTGCTGGCGATCCATCTCGTCTTTCGGGACGAAAACGGGTTTGTTACACTCCGACAATTTTTTCACTCCGTTTTAATTTTACTATCAATCGTCGAGCTTTAAAATAGCCATAAACGCCTCCTGCGGCACTTCCACCGTGCCGAACTGGCGCATACGCTTTTTGCCCTCTTTCTGCTTTTCAAGCAGTTTCTTCTTTCTGGTTATATCGCCGCCGTAGCACTTTGCAAGAACATCCTTGCGGACTGCCTTGACGGTTTCTCTTGCAATGACCTTGCCGCCGACCGCGATCTGGATCGGCACTTCGAAAAGCTGACGCGGAATGTGCTCTTTGAGCTTCTCCGCTATTCTTCTTGCTCGCTGATACGAATTGTCCGCATGGACGATGAACGAAAGCGCATCGACAACATCGCCGTTGAGCAGGACATCGAGCTTAACGAGCTTGGACGCACGATACTCTTTCATCTCATAGTCATACGACGCATAGCCGCGCGTGCGCGATTTGAGCGCATCGAAAAAGTCATACACTATTTCGTTGAGCGGCATTTCATAATGAATATCGACACGCTCCTGGGTCGTGTACTGCATATCCTTGAAAACGCCTCTGCGTTCCTGGCAAAGATCCATGATAGCGCCGACAAACTCATTAGGACTGAATATATGAACATCGCAAAACGGTTCATAAGCCTCATCGATCGTTGCGGGATCAGGATAATTTGTAGGATTGTCGATCTCGGTCATCTCTCCGGTGGTAAGCTTGAATTTATAGACAACGCTCGGAGATGTTGTTATCAGATCGAGATTATACTCTCGCTCAAGGCGTTCCTGAATGATCTCCATGTGGAGCAGTCCGAGGAAACCGCAGCGAAAACCGAAGCCGAGTGCGCCTGAAGTTTCAGGCTCAAATTCCAGGGCGGCATCATTAAGCTGCAGCTTCTCAAGCGCTTCACGAAGATCGGTATACTGAGCGCCGTCAGCCGGGTAGACTCCGCAGAAAACAACAGGATTTACATGGCGGTAGCCCTCAAGCGGCTCCGACGCGGGCTCGGTGGCTAAAGTTATGGTGTCGCCGACGCGCGCATCCGACACGTTTTTGATCGAGGCTGCAATATAGCCGACCTCACCCGAACGCAGTTCATCGCACGACTCCATATACAAAGCGCGTTTTCTGCCGAGCTCGACAACATCGAACTCCGCACCCGTTGACATCATGCGGATACGGTCGCCCGTTTTGACAGAGCCGTCAACCACTCTGAAATAAACGATAACGCCTTTATACGCATCGTAATACGAATCGAAGATAAGCGCTTTGAGCGGAGCCGTATTGTTGACCTTAGGGGCGGGAACACAGTTCACGACCTGTTCCATAACAGCTTTGATATTGATACCGTTTTTAGCGGAAATACGCGGAGCGTTCATAGCCTCTATACCGATAACATCTTCTATTTCGGAGGCGACTCTGTCGGGATCGGCGCTCGGAAGATCTATCTTGTTTATAACGGGGAGAATTTCGAGATCATGGTCAAGCGCAAGATAGGTGTTTGCCAGCGTCTGCGCTTCTATGCCCTGCGACGCATCCACCACGAGGACGGCACCCTCGCAAGCCGCGAGTGAACGTGAGACTTCATAGTTGAAGTCCACATGGCCGGGAGTGTCGATCAGATTGAGCTCATAGGTCTCTTTGTCGTCCGCCGTATAATAAAGCGTTACCGCGTGTGCCTTGATGGTTATTCCGCGCTCGCGCTCGAGATCCATACTGTCGAGCAGCTGCTCTGTCATCTCGCGCTTTTCGACCGATTGGGTCAGCTCGAGCATACGATCGGCAAGGGTGGATTTACCATGGTCTATATGAGCGATAATGCAAAAATTTCTGATATTACTCTGCGGTATCTGCAACTTTTGTTCCGTTCCTTTCTCCCGAGGCGGGCATAACCCGCCTATTTTAGGTTTCAATAAATTATACCACAAATCAAGAGGCATATCAACATTTAATCTTGCAAAAAATATTATTTTATGATAAAATACTGTATATATATTTAATTGGAGTGAGTTTATTGGCTGGATATCCGGGTGTGTACCCAGGCGGACTTACATCGGAAAAAGAGGCTATGATCTTAGTTTGCTTTCTGATCGACAGGACTGCCGTTCCCATAAACGAAGATAACATACTGAACATAATCACCGCAACCAGAGTTGCAAACTATTTCGACACCGCTTCGGCTATTCAGCGGCTGCTCGAAAAGATGAATATTATGCACGATAAAGACGGCTCGCTTCAGCTTACGCCTACGGGCAGCAGAATCGCCGATGAGCTTTCGTCCACATTGCCGAGAAGCGTTATCGATGATTCGCTCGACGGGCTGAGAGCCGAAAACATTATGCAAAGAAATCTTGATGATAATGACTGTATCATAACGGAAAAAGACCGCGGACTTTGCGATATAACACTTGCGATGCACGAAAACGACAGAGTGTTTTTCAGCATGACCATGAGCGGCTTTAACAAAAATCAGGCACACCTTATGCAAAAGAGATTTTATAAAAATCCGGCAGCGTTATATCAGACCTGCCTGAAGCTTCTTTTAAATTACGATCCTCAAAATCCTGCTGAACCGAAGGAGTAATCCGAATGGACTGGTTATCGGTCGCTTTGCTCGGCGTGGGACTCGCAACGGATGCGTTTTCAGTCTCGATCTCAAAAGGGCTGTCGTGCAAAAGATCGGTTGCCAAAAATGCGCTTATCACAGGTGCTGTTTTCGGCGTTTTTCAGGCGCTTATGCCGCTTATCGGCTGGTTTATCGGAAGCAGATTTGCATGCTTTATAGACAGATACAGCGGATATATCGGGTTTTTTATTCTATGCTTTATCGGCATTAAAATGATAATCGAGTCATTCGGTGCAAATAAAGAAACCGCAGGCGGCAACGATATAAAGTCGGTGCTGCTGCTCGGTGTTGCAACAAGCATAGACGCGCTTGCCGTCGGCGTTACATTCACTGTCCCGAGCAAAAGCGGACTGAACGGTGCTTTGGCTGTGCTTTGTGCCTGCGGAATCATTATGGCGATAACATTCATTCTCTGCTTTATCGGATTTTTGTTCGGCAAAAAGCTTGAGAAGATTATAGGCGGTAAAGCCGAAGTGTTCGGCGGCTTGGTTTTATGCGCTATCGGCATCAAATTTCTGATAGACGCTTTGTCAGTTTAACATTTATTTATTGCTTTTTTCAATAAAACAATGTATAATCAATAATTATATAAACCGTACTTTATTTTTGGAAAGGTGGAACAACACTATGTGCGGAATTGTCGGTTTTTCGGGCGTTAAGCCCGCCGCTCCCATTTTGCTTGAAGGTCTTGCGAGACTGGAATACAGAGGTTATGATTCAGCCGGTATCGCCGTTTTTGAAAACGGCGGAATAAAGATCAAAAAAGCCTGCGGCAGACTGCAGATGCTCCGGGATCTTATCAGCAACGGTGTGAATTACAAAAGCACTACCGGTATCGGTCACACACGCTGGGCTACACACGGTAAACCCTCAGATGAAAACGCTCATCCGCATCGCTCGCAGAGCGGTCTTTTCGCAATAGTTCACAACGGCATTATCGAGAACTATGCATCTTTGCGCAGAGATCTTATCAAAAAAGGCTACAATTTCGCATCGGAGACCGATTCCGAAGTTGTTGCTCAGCTTTTGGAGGAAAACTACAACGGCAATTTCTTTGAGACTGTTTCAAAGACTATCGGAATGCTTGAGGGTTCTTATGCGCTCGGTATTCTCTGCAAAGACGATCCGAATGAGTTTTACGCTGTCAGAAAAGCGAGCCCGCTTATTGTCGGCGTGTCGGATAAAGGGAATATGGTCGCATCGGACATCCCGGCGATCCTGCCGGTGACACGCAAGGTGATGTACCTGAATGATGATGAGATCGTTCATTTAACACCTGAAAAGGCGGAGATCTTCGATAAGGACGGCAACCGCCTTGAAAGAGAGATCAAGACAGTTGATTGGGATGTTTCTGCTGCTGAAAAGGGCGGATACGAGCATTTCATGATCAAGGAGATCATGGAACAGCCCCGTGCGCTCAGAGATACTATTGCGCCGCGAATCAAAAACGGCGAGATCTCGCTTGAGGGCGTTGACATCAGCATAGATAAGCTCAAAAAAGCGCAGAGGATCAATATTATTGCCTGCGGTTCGGCTTATCATGTCGGCGTTGTCGGCAAGTATGTTATCGAGGAGGTCTGCCGTATTCCCGTTTTTGCGGAGATCGCTTCGGAATTCAGATATTCAAATCCGATTATTGACGAAAATTCGATAGTTATTATCATCAGCCAGTCGGGTGAGACTGCGGATACTCTTGCAGCCCTCAAGGAAGCCCGAAAGCGCGGCGCAACGACTATTTCTATCGTCAATGTTGTCGGCAGCTCTATTGCAAACGAATCGGAATATGTGCTTTACACATGGGCAGGCCCTGAGATTTCGGTCGCTACCACAAAGGCTTATTCCACTCAGCTTGCGCTGATGTATCTTATCGCACTTGATTTCGGCAAAAAGCTCGGCAGAGTCAGCGATAAGTTTGTTAAGAATATGATAGCTTCTATTGAGGATCTTCCCGAAAAGGTTGAAAAGATCTTGAAGCTCGCTCCCGATATTGAGAAGATGGCACAGAGATACGCATATCTTGAACACGCCTACTTTATCGGCAGAAACCTTGATTACGCTGTTGCTCTTGAGGCATCGCTCAAGCTTAAAGAGATAAGCTATATCCATTCGGAGGCGTACGCGGCAGGCGAGTTGAAACACGGTACTATTTCGCTTATCGATGAAGGAACATTTGTTGCGGCACTTGCCTGCAATGAACGGCTTATCGCTAAAACGATGAGCAACATCAAGGAAGTCAAAGCGCGGGGTGCGGAGGTCTTACTGCTGACCTGCGACGACTACGGTGTGCACAGCGACGAAGTTGACCACACTATTGAGATCCCCTCAACTCAAGAATTGCTTATGCCGTCGCTCGAGGTCGTTCCGCTTCAGCTGTTCGGATACTATGTTGCAAAAGCGAGAAACTGCGACATTGACAAGCCGAAGAACCTTGCGAAATCGGTCACTGTTGAATAAATCGAAAAGCCCGGATTTATTTTGATAGGTGGGAGACCGGGCACCCCG
>CAKSQZ010000008.1 GCA_934486895.1 uncultured Eubacteriales bacterium
CGGCTTTGTTGCGCTACCAACCTGTTTCGGCTGTGTCATTAAGCAGAGAATGAAGTCTTTGCTCTTTTTTTAATTTGCGCAGAAAACCGATAGGACTTGAACCCCGTGCGAATATCCGTCGGTTGCCGCGACGCAGGAGACGGCGAGACGGATTAGCAATAACGCGAGAGGCGAAGCCGAGAAATTGCGCGAAGCGAGCAATTTCAAGTCCTCTTGGGCGGGCCTCGTCGTCGCGGACTGTGTATCATTCGCGACGACTTTTTTAATAAAAGTCATCTCTCACTCACGCCGTCGCTCCTCCTCTCCGAAACAGGTCACGCGCAAGCCGCCTGCTCGGTTGTAAACGCCCTCGCAACGGCTTTGTTGCGCTACCAACCTGTTTCGGCTGTGTCATTAAGCAGAGAATGAAGTCTTTGCTCTTTTTTTAATTTGAGCAGAAAACCGATAGGACTTGAACCCCGTGCGAATATCCGTCGGTTGCCGCGACGCAGGAGACGGCGCGGGCCAGCTGTATTTGCGTGCAGATAAAAAACACCTAAATATAGTGAATTATCCGATAGTGTCAAGCTGAATTTCAAGTATAGTAAAGCTCCTGCATTATAAATGCAGGAGCTCTTATCATTCAGCACCTTTGAGTGCTTCAACCATATCGATCTTTTTGTTTTTTCGCGATACCATAAGGCTCACAAGAAGTGACATTCCAACCGTGAGCAGTATGCTCAGGATATATGTCATAGGCCCGATCGAGAGCCGCATTTCATATTCGCTCGCGAGCGCCTTGATCATAACATCGAGCACCCAAACGCCAAACGGCAAGCCGATCAAAACACCGACAAAACTTAGCCACAGATTCTGACCAATAAGCAATCTGCCTATCTTGCCGTTTTTAAATCCGACAACTTTCAAGGTCGCCATTTCGCGATAACGCTCGGTATAGCTCATAACGCCGAGGTTGTAAAGCACAACAACTCCGAGCAGCAAAGCACCTGCCACCATAATAACGATCATCGAATCCATAATATCTGTGAATGTATCGAATGAATCGATAATCATCTGTTTTGACTGAACACTCTTGATCGCACTGTCCGACGAGATGTTTGCTTTATCCGTCTTGGTGTAAACGCTGTTCACACTAAACGGTATCTTGCATTCTTTTGCATAGTTTTCGGTCACAGCGATTCCTTCCGAAACACTGCGGATCAGTCCTGCGACTTTAAGCGTGTATTCATCGTCGGATCCGTAAGGGCTGATAGTAAATTCATCGCCTTCCTGAAGATCAAATTCATCTGCGATCCTGAGGCAGATATAAGCACCGTCATCGCCGAGCTTTGTGAAATCAGCGTCTTCGTCAGGGAAACGCACCATATCGTTTTTGATATTGTAAATGTCAAGCGAAAGCGCTTTTTCATCAAGCTGAATACTTACAGAAGCGCTTGTGTCGCCGCCGTATTTTTCAATAACGGCCTTTCTCTGATTGTCGGTTGCGTCCTCGGAGAGATATATTCTTGAAGAATAGTTGGTCGCACCGTCATAATAGAGATCCAGAAAAGCGTTCATAGTGTCGCGCATACCGAGCGCGCAGACCATTATCATCATACACCCGACAATACCGATAAGACTCATCGCCGTGCGTGATTTGTGACGCGTTATATCGCGCAGATTCCAGCGTGTGCCGAACGATAATTTGTGAAACCATTTTGTCCTTTCTATCAGCATCGGCTTCATCTTTTTCGGCGAATAAGGCCGCAGTGAGTCAGCAGCAGTGCCGAGCAGCATACGCCGCACAGATAGGTATCCTATAAGCGTCAGCAGAGCAATTATAGACACGAGTATCACATAGCAGAACCACGGCAGATAAAGTTTCCATTCCGGCATATCCAGATATGTACCCATCATTCCGTTAGGATTCATAATATACCACGCAACGGCATATCCCAAAACAACGCCGATAGCCGAGCCTATAATACCTATCATAAATGCATAAGAAGTGTAATGCCGTGTTATCCTTTTGTCCTTAAATCCGAGTGCTTTAAGCGTTCCGATCTGAGTTTTTTCCTTAGCTGTCAGGCGGTGCATTGTCGTCACCATAGTCAAAACGGCGATCAACAAAAAGAGCGTCGGGAGGATAGAGCCCATCGTTTTGCCCTCATCGGATTCACCCTTTGCCTGCGCATAAGATACTGTCTCTTCCTTATCCTGCACCATCATCGTCTTGCCGAGAGCGTCGTCCGTCTTTTCGGTGAATTCCTTGCGACTCATATCCGATATAACATTTATCTGCGGGTAAAATGCCGTTTTTGCCGCTTTTTCATAAGCCTCAGGGGAAATAAACGCAAAGCCGTATGTTTTGAAGTCGGGCATAAGCTGTGTCTCATCTCGCACGCATATCATATATTCGCCCGCTTTAACAAGCGCTTTGACCGTTCCGCTGACTTCAATGTTGCGGTAAGAAAGCGTTAGTTTGTCACCGAGCTTAATGTTGTTTGCTTCCGCAAATTTCTGTGAGAGCCAAATGCCGTCGGTGCTTTTTTCATCGTAGTCATCGCCGTCCATTATCTGCATACCGGATACATTTGTGTTCGTAGTCACGGTCAGAGCAACGCTGTTGCCGTCATATTCCTTAACATCAGCCGCAACCGACAAATATCTTGCCGCTTGCGAAACACCGTCAATATCCTCGATTTTTTTAAGATCATCTTCGGAAAAACCGCTTTCGGATATAATGCGGTAGTCGGCATAACCCGTGCGATCAAAGAATGAGCTCATATTTTCTTCAATGCTCACCCATTCCATATTGAACCCGACAAACATTCCGACTCCGAGTGCGATCATTATTATCATTGAAATAAACTGTGCCTTGTAGAGCCCCATTGTTCTCCATAGCTTTTTGAATAGCATAAGCCCACCTCTTTACCAATCGATCTCGTCTGCGCTCATCGGTTCTGCCTGGTCCTCGCGCGACACGATCTTTCCGTTTTTAACACGGATCACAACATCGGCCATTTTCGCAATGTTCTGGTTGTGGGTAACAATAACAATGGTCTTTCCGTAATCGCGTGCCATTTTGAGAAGCAGTTTCAGCACCATAACGCCTGTCTGCGAGTCGAGTGCGCCTGTCGGTTCGTCGCAAAGCAGAATCTTAGGATTTTTCGCAAGTGCCCTTGCAATAGAAACTCTCTGCTGTTCGCCGCCCGAAAGCTCGGAGGGAAAGTTTTTCAAATGATCCGAAAGCCCGACTTCTTCTATCATCTTAGTAGCAGAAAGCGAGTCCGGTGCGATTTCCTTCACAAGCGCGACATTTTCATGCACAGTGAGTGTCGGCACAAGGTTGTAAAACTGGAAAACAAATCCGACTTTTTTCGCGCGGTATTCTGCAAGCTCATCGTTTGAAAGGGAAGAAATGTCCTTGCCTTCAACAAGTATCTTGCCGTCTGTCGGGCTGTCGAGTCCGCCGAGCAGGTTCAAAAGCGTGCTTTTTCCCGCTCCGCTCGGACCGAGAATAACAACGAATTTGCCGTCGTCCAGTTCCATGTCAACTCCGTCGAGCGCCTTAAGCTCGTGGTCGCCGCTTTTGTAAACACGGCTCACATTCTTGAATTCGACTATTGCCATTTTCATCTCTCCTTGAAAAATATTTGCTGTACTGTGGTTAGCCTTCGCTAACCACAGCCCTGTAAAAACAGTTAGCAATAGCTAACCGCATATAGCATTATATATCATAATAATAGAAATGTCAATAGTATCGTTAAAAAAATAAGCGACCCCGCTTTTGCGAGGTCGCCTTTGAAGGGTATAGGATTAAACCGACAAACCTTTTCCGATGACAAGCGGAAAAGTCTTGTAGCCGATCAATGTTCTGCCTTCCTTAACAGAGACATTTTTGTCACTGATAACATAGGCAAGAGTGCTGTTTTTGCCGATCTGAGCCGATTGCATCAAAATGCAGTTTTCAACCTTGCAGCCCTTTTCGATATTAACTCCTCTGAAAATAATGCTGTTTTTCACTTCGCCTTCAATAACACATCCGTCGGCGATTATAGAATCGGTAACCTTAGCGTCGTAGCCGTATCTTGTCGGCATATCATCGCGCAACTTTGTGAAGATCGGACGCTCCGGCTCGAAGATCTCATGTCTGATCTGCTTGTCGAGCAGTGCCATATTAGCGTCAAAATAGCTTTGAATACTGTCGATCAGCATTGCGTGTCCCGTAACTTCAAAGCCGCACATTCTGTAGTTGGACACCTCGCGTTGGAGAATGTCTATCTCAAAGTTGGTGTAGTTGTGACGGTAAGCGTTTTTAACAAGAGAGATAAGAAGATCTCTGCGCATAAGCAGCATGTGTACAAAGACATTTCTGCCTATCTGCGGCTGGTCTGCCTCAACTGTTATACCTGTGATGCGGGATTCATCATCGATCTCGCAGAATGTTGTGCCGATAATACCTTTCTTGTAGGCTATGGTTATGTCGGCGTTTGATTTAACATGCTTTTCGATCATCTTGTCAACATCGATATTAGCCACATAATCCGAATCAGAGATCAGAACATATTCCTCGGTTGCGTTTTCAAGGTAAGAAAGATTGCCGTACATAGCGTCGATCTTTCCTTTGTAAACACCGTTCTCGGCATATCCGTAAGGCGAGAGTATGCAAAGTCCGCCTCTCTTTCTTGCGAGATCCCACGGTCTGCCGCTTCCCACATGATCCATCAGCGACTGATAGTTTCTCTTGGTTACAACGCCGACTTTGAAAATGCCCGCATTGACCATTGAAGAAAGAGCAAAGTCTATCAATCTGTATCGACAACCAAACGGAACCGATCCCATCGTACGGAACGAGGTGAGCTCTGTCAGCTTTTCATCGCTTGTGTTGGCAAAAACAAGTCCCATTATACTTTTACTTCTCATTTTGATCACAGCCTTTCCCGAATTTCAGTCATATGCTAAGCATAGCACAGGGCTCAACTATCTTCCCCGCAGGAACAACATAATCCGGACCGATCGTTGCGACGCCCCATTTGCTTTTATCCTCGCAGTCCTCCGGTCTCATACCGATAACAGCACGCTCTCCGACAACAGCATTCTCGGCGACGATCGCGTATTTGACAACTGCGCCTGCTTTGATAACCGCACCCGGCATAATAACACTATCCTGAATAATTGCACCTTCTTCAATTTTCGCACCGGAGAAGAGCACCGAATCGGTAACTTCGCCTGCAACAGTGCAGCCCTCGCTGATAAGCGAATTCTTAACAACGGCGGTATCCGAAATGAAGTGCGGCGGCAATGCTCTCGAACGGGCATAGATACGCCAGTGCGGGTCGTTAAGCTCAAGCGGCATTTTCGGGTTAAGAATGTCCATATTGGCTTCCCAAAGACTGTCTATCGTGCCGACATCCTTCCAATAACCGTCGAAATTGTAAGCAAACAATCGTTTTTCGTCTCTGAGCATGGCGGGAATTATATCCTTGCCGAAGTCATTGTGAGATTCGGGATTTGCTTCGTCTTCTGTCAGATAACGCTTCAAAGCGTCCCAACTGAAGACATAAACGCCCATCGATGCTTTGTTGCTCTTGGGACGAGGCGGCTTCTCCTCAAATTCATAAATACGATTTGTATCATCGGTGTTCATAATGCCGAAGCGAGTGGCCTCTTCCATCGAAACCTCAAGCACCGCGATAGTGCAGTCGGCATTGTTTTTCGCATGATAATCCAGCATTTTCGAGTAGTCCATTTTGTAAATATGGTCGCCCGAAAGAATAAGCACATATTCGGGATTATAACGCTCGATGAAGTGGAGGTTCTGATATATGGCGTTAGCGGTGCCGCGATACCAATCCGTGCCTTCTATCTGCTGATACGGCGAAAGAATATGTACGCCGCCGTAAGCTCTGTCAAGATCCCACGGCTGGCCCGAACCGATATAATCGTTCAGCTCGAGCGGTTGATATTGCGTCAGCACACCCACTGTATCAATTCCGGAGTTTATGCAGTTGGAAAGAGGGAAGTCGATAATGCGGTATTTACCCCCGTAGGGAACAGCGGGCTTAGCAATATTCTTTGTCAGCGCTCCGAGTCTGCTTCCCTGTCCACCTGCAAGCAGCATAGCGACACACTCGGTTTTATAATTCATAATTGATCACCTTTCTTTTAAACAAAAATTAATTTTGTTTATTATCCGTTTTTGTGGTTTTCGGTTTTGCGCTTGTTTTGTGCGGGGGAACGTTTTTCAGATACAAAACCGAAAGTGGCGGCAGCGACAGCGAAATGCTGTTGTCAAACCCGTGCATTTTTTCTTTTTTGCTTCTGACTCTTCCCTTAGTACCTCTGCCTTTTCCGCCGAAACCGGCGTTGTCAGTGTTTAAAACGACCTCGTAGCTTCCGCGCTTGGGAACGCCTATTTTGTAGTTATCCCTCTCAACGGGAACAAAGTTGCATACTGCAATTATTTCAGCACCCTTTGCATCTATCCTTCTGAAGGCTATAACGCTCTGAGAACTGTCATCATTGGAGATCCATGAAAATCCTTCCCAATCATAGTCTATCTCCCACATCGGGCGATTTGCAAGATAGAACTTATTGAGCGTCTTAACAAAGAGCTGCATCTTCTTGTGCTTTTCATAATCAAGCAGCATCCAGTCGAGCTGTTTTGCATAGTTCCATTCGTCAAATTGAGCAAACTCCTGTCCCATAAACAACAGCTTTTTTCCTGGGTGCGCTGTCATATAAGCATAGAACGCTCTCAGCGAATCAAACTTATCATCGTATTCGCCGGGCATCTTGTTTATAAGCGAGCACTTGCCGTGCACGACCTCGTCGTGTGACATCGGAAGAATAAAGTTCTCCGAAAAAGCATAGAAGAAGCTGAATGTCAGGCTGTCGTGATTAAACTTTCTGAAGAGCGGATCGAGCGACATATATCTGAGCATATCGTTCATCCAGCCCATGTTCCATTTGAAGTTGAATCCGAGACCGCCTATATCCTCCGGCTTTGATACATTCGCCCATGAAGTGGATTCCTCTGCGATCATCATGGCGTAGGGAAATCTGCGGAAGATCTCTTTGTTGAGTGTGCGGAGAAAACTGATAGCTTCAAGGTTTTCGTTTCCGCCGTAGATATTCGAGAGCCATTCTCCGCTCTTGCGGCTGTAATCGAGATAAAGCATCGATGAAACTGCGTCAACTCTCAGTCCGTCAATATGATACTTTTCAAACCAATATGCGGCATTGGAGATGAGAAAATCGATAACTTCGGGCTTTCCGAAGTCGAACACCATCGTGCCCCACTCTTTCATCTCGCCCTTCCTTGCGTCCGTATATTCATAGCAAGGCGATCCGTCAAAATATCTCAGTCCGTATTCATCGCGCGGGAAGTGAGCCGGAACCCAATCGAGAATAACTCCTATCCCTTTGCGGTGAAGGATATCAACAAACTTCATAAAGTCTTTCGGAGTGCCGTATCTTGAGGTCGGCGCATAATAACCCGTCACCTGATATCCCCAAGATCCGTCAAACGGGAACTCGGCAACAGGCATAAGCTCAACATGAGTGTAACCCATTGAACTCACATAATCCGCAAGCTGTTCGGCGACCGCAACATAGTTTAAAAATGTTCCGTCGTCATTCTTGCGCCACGAACCGATATTGACTTCATAAATATTTATCGGTGCATTAAGAGCGTTTTTCTGACCTCTTGTTTTGCAATATGCAGAGTCTTTCCAGTTGTAGCCTTCAATGTCGTATATCTTAGATGCGTTAGATGGCCTGGTTTCCGAATGAAACGCATACGGATCGGCTTTCAAAATCGTCTGACCGTTCTTTCCGGTCACCGCAAATTTATAAGCGTCATATATCTCGGCTTTTGCAACAGTACATTCCCAAATGCCGGCATCGGTAATGCGTGTCATAACATTAGCCGATTCATCCCAGTTATTGAAATCACCCACAACGCTGACAGACACCGCCGAAGGCGCCCATGTGCGAAAGCAGACCGCTTTACCCGAACCTGTGCGGTGCGCGCCCATATAGTCGTATGAGCTGAAATTTGTGCCTTGATGGAATAGATATTCAGCAAGTTCGTTGATTTTGCCTTGCTTTTGATCCTTAACCATAGCGCACGCCCCCTTTTTCCCTATCCTTTACTATATTATAACAAGATAATTGCCAAATTTCAATAGACTTTTTATGAAATCTAAATTACGAAGTGGGGAAATTTTAATTAAATTTTTGTGCATATCTTACAAAATCATATTTCTTTTTCTAATTTTATAATTATAATGGAGACATCATCCTCATGACCGTCGTCCCTGTCTGCGACAACATTCTGCAAAACAGTCTCGGCTATCTGCTGTGCGCTCCTGTCGCACATCTTCCGTGCTATGACTTCGATCCTTTCGTCATCATCATACGCTGCGCCGTCTGAGATCATGATCACTATATCGCCCTCTGACAAATCAACTTCGCTTTTTTCAAAATCAACGTTGCGCAGTATTCCCGCAGGCAGATTTCTGCAGCTCGCTTTGCAGGATTTAGCGCCGTGAATGACCGTTGTATCGCAGGCGCCTGCCTTGTAAAATTCAGCTTTTCCCGAATAAAGATCAATACAGGTTATATCTATCGTCGCAAGAGATTCATCGCTCGATTTGAAAAGCATGGCTGAATTAACAAGCTTCAGCGCGCAGTCGAATCCAAATCCTGCGAGCAGCAGCCTGCTCATAAGTCCCGAAACCATCGACGAGTCAACGCAGGCGCGTCCGCCGCAGCCCATGCCGTCGGATAAGAGGGTAATATATTTTCCTTTCCCATCTGCAAAATGCGAATATGTATCGCCGCACAATTTCTCATTTTTATATGTGTGCTGGCACACACCGAAATCAAGCTTGTAAGTCGGCTTTTCGCAGAAAGAGATCATTGTCGAACAGCCGTTATCTGTGACAACGGGCAGATCAAATTCTCTTGAGCATGCGGCTCCGACCCTTTTAAGCAATTCCGATTTATTGACCGTCCTGACCTCGCTTTTACGCAAGCTTATATCTACCGACATTCTGCCGAAACTGTCAAGTCTGCACGCCACATCCGACGGCGAAAGCCCCATTCGTCTGAGCATAGCGTCCGTTTTTTGTGCGCGGATAACATCGTATTGTTCGTAGCTGTCAAATTCAACGGATAGATCTTTTAAGGTCAAAGCAAGCGAATCCATCTGATCCGAAACAGCGTTTCTTATCTCTTCAAGCCGTCTCTCTGCGTCAAGCCTGCCGAGATAAACCGCATAGTTATCGCAAACGCATTTTGCAACTTTTTCAGGTTCAGGGCATCGCGCCGCCCATTTTTTCGGCAGTTTATCCGAAGTCGGAACACACCCGGCACGGTATTCCGAGCAGATGTCTTTGAACGCGTTATATGTAGAGATCTTAGTTTTAACAAAGCAGTGTTTTTCAAGCGAACAGTATCTGCAGTGCTCATCATGAGTCTTTTCGAAAACACTTGACAAAACAGGCATATTTATCTTAGAGAGCTTGTCGGCGGCGGTCTGAACCGTGCCTGAAACCTCTTTCAGCGCACCTGCAGCAAACGACATTCGGCTCACCATATTCCGCCTCAGTGCGTCTGTCCTTGCAAGTGTCGGTCTGGGAGACAACGCCGCACAAAGCACCTTGCCGATTTTCTTCGGCGTTATGATAAACAGCACCGCTGCGACCACCGATTCGATCAGAATTGCGGCGGCATTGCCTTTTACAACGCTCATCGAAAGTATGCACGAGGTGAACAAAGCTGTAATGCAGGCTGGCTTTGAGCGACCGCCGCAGACAGCGCCGGCAACGCCGCAGGCGGAGAGCAAAACAGCCCGTTCGGGTTGTCCGCCGAGAACGCACAGTACCGCAGAAAGTACAAACGAGCAGATAGCGGCAGCCGCCTCTTCACCGAAATAGGAGCAGTAGAGTATCAGCAAAAGTGCAAATATTTCGGCAGACCCGACACCCTTTATATCTACATTAACACAGCACAGAACAGCGGCGCAAAAGGTGAAAACACTGATCATATCTTTTGTGCCGAGAAACCGCATATTTTTGTTTTTGGAGTAAAGCTCGGCCGTGTCGCTTATAAAATAAGCGAACCCGAGCGACAGCACTATCTCAGCAAAATAGAAAAGCAGTTTTTGAGTGTCCGTCCCGGACGACATTACCGAAAACAACGCTCCCGCACCTGTTCCGAGCGAAGCGTACCAAGCAGCGCCTCGCGTCGGGTCTTTCGACCCGAAGACTGTTTCGGTCAACAGCTTCAAAAACAAAATTATGATTATCGACGCAATTCGCCGCATTGCCTCCTCTTGCGGTGTCGGCAGAAGTATTCCCACAGCGGCACCTACTCCCGCTATCACACTTTGCGCACCTTTAGGCAAAGCAGCACAAACGGCGGCACCCAGCGGATAAACTCCGCCGAAAAACGACACCTGCGAGGAGAAAAAGCCGAACAACGCCGACAACAGGCATTTCAAAGCGAAAAACGGTCGTGCCGACACATTTTTCTTGTAAAACCCCATGATCAGTTCAAGCATAAAGATCCCTATCCTTTCATCGTCTTTTACTTTTAGTTTGATTATATATCTATGCGTTTTTATATATTGTCAGAAAGTGGATATTTTATTTTATCGCTTTGAACCGAAAATAAAAAAGAAATGCAAATTTACCGAAGTTCAAGTCTTATTATTGACAATCGGCGCAAAAAGGGGTAAAATAAAATCGTTACTATTCAACGAAAGGTATGATCCTATGGCAGAAAAAATACCTGCTATGACCGCAACTCAAAAAATTCTCGCATATCATGCGGGACTCGACTATGTTGAAGTCGGTCAGCTAATCAATGCAAAGCTCGACATGGTGCTCGGCAACGATATCACCTCCCCTGTGGCTATCGGCGAGTTCGAGAAGCACGGTGCAAACAGCGTTTTTTCCAAGACAGCTATTTCGCTTGTTATGGATCACTTTGTGCCTAATAAGGACATTAAAGCGGCTCAGCAGACCAAGCGTGTGCGCGATTTCGCAAACAAATATCAGATCGAAAACTATTTCGATGTCGGCAAGATGGGCATTGAACACGCTCTGCTTCCCGAGCAGGGACTTGTAGGCCCGGGCGACTGTATCATCGGAGCGGACTCACACACTTGTACCTACGGTGCACTCGGCGCATTTTCAACAGGTGTCGGCTCAACCGATATGGCGGCAGGCATGGCAACGGGCATGGCTTGGTTCAAGGTCCCGTCGGCTATCAAGGTAGAGATCAAAGGCAAAAAACCGGATTATATCGGCGGTAAGGATGTCATTCTTCATCTAATCGGCGAGATCGGGGTTGACGGCGCTCTGTATCAGTCGCTTGAATTTTGCGGCGAGGGCATTAAAGAACTCAGCATGGATGATCGTCTTTGCATTGCGAATATGGCTATTGAAGCCGGTGCGAAAAACGGCATTTTCCCTGTTGATGATATAACAATGGAATATGTAAACGGAAGATTTAAGCGCGAGGTTCGTGTTTTCGAGGCAGACCCCGATGCGGAATATACCCGCACAGTCGTCATCGAGCTTGATAAGCTTCGTCCGACAGTTGCTTTCCCGCACCTGCCGGAAAACACAAAGACAGTCGATGAAGCGGCAAATATCAAGATCGATCAGGTCGTTATCGGCTCCTGCACAAACGGCAGAATGGAAGATATGCGTATGGCTGCCCGTGTCCTGAAAGGCAAAAAGGTTGCAGACGGCGTTCGCTGCATCATCATTCCGGCAACACAGAATATCTATCTTCAGTGCCTGAAAGAGGGCATTCTCGAGGAGTTTATCGAAGCCGGCGCAGTAGTCAGCACGCCAACCTGCGGCCCGTGTCTCGGCGGATATATGGGCATACTTGCGGAAAATGAACGCGCTGTTTCGACCACAAACCGCAACTTTGTCGGCAGAATGGGACATATCACATCGGAGATATATCTTACAGGTCCTGCGGTTGCCGCTGCAAGCGCCGTAACAGGATATATCACCGATCCTGCGAGTCTTTAAGGAGGAAATAATATGAAAGCACACGGCTTTGTACATAAATACGGCGACAATGTCGATACCGATGTCATTATTCCGGCAAGGTATCTCAATACCTCCGACCATAAGGAACTCGCTTCTCATTGCATGGAGGATATCGACGCCGATTTTGTTAAAAATGTTAAGGCAGGAGATATTATCGTTGCCGACCGCAACTTCGGCTGCGGCTCGTCGAGAGAGCACGCTCCGATAGCAATAAAGGCGAGCGGCATTTCCTGCGTTATCGCTAAGAGCTTTGCGCGCATTTTCTATCGCAATTCGATCAATATCGGTCTTGCGATACTCGAATGTGAAGAGGCTGCAAACGATATCGAAAGCGGCAATGAGCTCGAAGTTGATTTCGATACCGGCATTATCAGAAACATCACAAAAGGCAAAGAGTATAAGGCTCAGCCGTTCCCGGAGTTCATCCAGAACATTATCCGAGGCGGCGGACTGCTCAACACCGTAATAAAGTAAAAAATCGACCGTCCGTTTGTTCGGGCGGTCGTAAATTTAATGTTAGCCGCATATATTCGTATATCGGAGGTGCGGCATGAAAAGGTTAGCGGTATTACTGATTTGTTTGATCGTTTTCGGGAGCATGTGCAGCGTTTCGGCAAGCGGACTGAAACTCGTCTGCGACGCGGGTCACGGCGGACCGGACGGCGGAGCGGTAGCGGCGGACGGCACACTCGAGAAGGATCTTAATCTGCAGTTCGCTCTGACAGCGGCTGATCTGTTCCGATTTGTCGGTGTAAGCACAACGCTCACCCGAACGGACGACCGCTCGATCCACGACAGCGGTGCCGACACTATCCGAAAGAAAAAGGTAAGCGATATAAAAAACCGCCTTTCCATGATAAACGATACCGACGCCGAGCTGCTTGTAAGCTTTCATCAAAATAAGTTCAGTCAGCCGAAATACCGCGGAACACAGGTTTTCTACGGCAGATTGAACGAACGCTCAAAGTATATAGCGCAGGCTGTTCAAAAGAATGTCAAACAGCTGATGCAGCCCGAAAACGGCAGAGAAGCAAAGCTGAGCGGAAAGAGTATATATCTGCTGTATCATTGCACAAAACCGGCAATTCTTGTCGAATGCGGTTTTTTGTCTAACGCCGATGAGCTGTCGAACCTCAAAAAGAGGGAATATCAAAAAAAGATCTGTTTTGCGGTCATGTGCGGTGTGATCGTTGAAAATTCAGTCTTGAAATGAAAGGAAAGATAAAATGGCTAAGTCGAAAACCGTCTATGTTTGCTCAAACTGCGGCTCAGAATCTGTTAAATGGCAGGGCAGATGTCCTGATTGCGGCGAGTTCAATACATTTGAAGAACGGCTCACAGTGCCTGCCGTGAAGTCGGCGGGCAAGGTGTCGTATCAGGCGCAGGGCATTTCGGCAGACCCGATCGGCAATATCAGCACAGCGGAGAAATGTCGTTATAAAACAGGACTCAGTGAGCTTGACCGTGTTCTCGGGGGCGGTATCGTCAAGGGCTCGCTTGTGCTCCTGTCGGGCGATCCGGGCATCGGAAAATCAACAATACTGCTCCAGATCTGCGAGTATATCTGCCGCGAGCACGAAGTGCTGTATGTGTCGGGCGAGGAATCAAAACGGCAAATAAAGCTCAGAGCGGACAGGCTCGGTGTTCATTCGGACAACCTCCTTGTTATGACAGGCAACAACGCCGAGGCAGTCGCGTCGTATATCGAATCGGAACGTCCCGGGGTTGTCATAATCGATTCTATTCAGACAATGAGCCTGCCTGAGATCAGCTCTGTTCCGGGAAGTTTAACTCAGGTCAGAGAATGTACAAACCTGTTTTTACGCACAGCAAAGGATCTTGAAATACCGGTCATAATAGTCGGCCATGTAAATAAAGACGGTGCTATTGCAGGCCCTAAGGTGCTTGAGCATATTGTCGATGCAGTGCTTTATTTTGAGGGAGAAAAAAGCCTTTCGTGCAGAATTTTGAGAGCTGTTAAAAACAGATTCGGTTCAACAAATGAGATCGGTATGTTTGAAATGACCGATCGCGGTATGTTGCAGATCGAAAATCCGTCGGGTGTTCTTATAAGCGGCAGACCGAAAAATGTTTCGGGCACCTGCGTTGCCTGTGTTATGGAGGGAAGCCGCCCGATCCTTGCGGAGGTGCAGGGACTTGCGGCATCATCTCCGTTCGGTAATCCGCGCCGAACTTCAAACGGCTTCGACTATAATCGAATGAGCCTCATTCTTGCGGTGCTTGAAAAGCGGGGCGGATATATCTTCTCAGGCTCAGATGTGTATTTGAATGTTGCAGGCGGCTTGCGGCCGGATGAACCTGCGGCGGACCTTCCTGCCGCAATTGCACTAATTTCAAGTTTGAAAGACGAAGTTGTCAATGAAAAAACAGTCGTGTTCGGCGAGCTTGGCCTTGCGGGCGAAGTCAGAGCGGTGACAAATGCCGTTCAGCGCGTTAGTGAAGCGGCAAGACTCGGATTTGAAAGATGCGTTATCCCGATCCACAATGTCAAAGACCTGCCCGATAATTTAAAAAATTCGATTGAGGTCGTCGGCATCCGAACGATCCGCCGCGCTTATGAAGCGTGTATAAACTGAATTATCGTCTCCGCGTTTTGTTTTTTCAAAGCGCGGACTTTTTATGTTTTCGCGTGTAATATTAGCAAAAAAACCGTTTAAAATAAATCCGATGACACATTAAGATTTTATGAAAACGGAGAGAATAGTGATGACGCAGAAACGGAAAATATGGCTGTTTTTATATATGTTTGCGGTGTTTTGCAGTGCTGTTGCCGTGTCGGCGGCAACAGCGCCTGTAAATGTAATCGTTGCGGTAGCGCAAGGCCGCAGTGTCGGAGAATATGTGTATGCAAGCGGCGTTATAATCAAGGGTGAGCCGCTTATTCAAACATCGAAAACCGACCTTGCAGTTTCCGATATCTGCGTGCGTGTCGGCGATTATATAAGGTCGGGCGATGTGATCATGAAAACGGTGGACGGCTCAAAAATCACCGCCGAGTATGACGGTACTGTCAGCGAAATATTCGATATAAGCTTAGGTGTCGCAGCGGGTCAGAACCTTATATCGTATATCGACACCGATACTCTTAGCGTGGCAGTAAATGTTGCCGAATCGGACATCTCCAAAATAAAAAAAGGGCAGACCGTCAGTATAACAGGCAGCGGCTTTAAAGGCAGAGAATACAAAGGCAAAATCGAAACAATAGGTGCAGAAGCGCAGTCGGCGCAAAATGCCGCTGTTTTCGTTGCAGTCGGCATATCGCTCGATGAGCCCGATAACAATCTTAAGCCTAATTTCACAGTCAAAGCAAAGATCTCCGTCGGCAGTGACGACAACGCCGTAACAGTGCCGCAGTCGGCAGTCGCTTCGGATTCGTTGGGCGAGTATGTCTATGTAGTAAACGGCAGCAGTGCCGACCGTCGCTCAGTCAAAACAAAATGCACCGGCTCGGAGATTTATATAAAAAGCGGACTAAATATCGGCGAAAAGGTCATCAAAGATATAAACAGCGTGCAAAACAACGCCGACACTCTCAGCGTTTCGGTAGGGGCGGTGCAGTGATGCTTGCGATCTTTAAAATGTCTCTCAAAGCCTTTCGGGCAAAAAAGCTTCGCACGGCGCTGTCAGTCCTGGGAATTGCAGTGTCTGCCGCGTCTGTTATGATGATATCGTCGCTCGGCAGTATCGGCGGGCAAGCCGTCAACAGCGAGCTCGACAGTATGGGACTCAGGGGAATTTCGGTAAGTTCCGATAAGCTGCTCGGAGACGACGAGCTTGAAGTTGCAAAAAGTGTTTTCGGCGTCAGTGCCGTTACTCCCGTATCAGGCGGCTATGGCACCGTTGCGGCTGAAAACACCGATACAGACCCCGTTCGCGCTTATGTTTGGGGGATAAACGAAAATGCCGACGCTGTCATCTCCGCCAAAACAGTTTACGGCAGAGCGATCGGCAGAGCTGACACACAGTGCCGGAAAAATGTATGTGTTATAGATAAAACATTATCAAAAACCATGTTCAAAACAGATAATTCGGTCGGACGGTATGTCAATATTTCGCTTGATAAAGGCTATGTAAACTGCGAGATAGTCGGGATATGCGAAGCAGAAAGCGGCGTTTTGAAAAGCGTATCCGGCACTATTGCGCCGTATTTTGTCTATCTGCCCTACACCTGCGTTGCGGAAAGCGGTTTTGATTGGATCGCCGTGCGTTCGGACAGCAGCGATACCGAAACGGTCTGTAAAAATATAAAGACAGCCTTCGAGATCCGTCAGACTGATGTGACAGTTGAAAATATGTCGTCACAGCGTGAAGCACTCAGCAGAATGATGTCGATCGTGACATTGGTTCTGACGCTTATCGCCGCGGTGTCGCTTGTAGTGTCCGGCCTTTCGATAATGACCGTTATGCTCTCATCTGTAAGCGAACGAACAGCCGAGATCGGAATAAAAAAGGCCATCGGCGCTTCAACAGGCTTGATACTGCTCGAATTTATTTTTGAAGCATTGACTATTTCTTTTGTCGGCGGTATAATCGGAAGTGTATTCGGCGCTGTTATCAGCCTTGCGGCGGGCAGGTTTTTGCTCGGGTCGGCATCTGTCGATCTCGGCGCTGTCGTTTTGTGCACGGTTTGTTCTGCGGCGGCAGGCGCGATCTTCGGCGCATATCCTGCAGGTATCGCGGCAAGGCTCAAGCCTGTCGATGCGCTCTCAAGAGATTAAGGAGAAAAATATGCTTTTAGAAAATGCACTGCTTCCGAAAAGCCGTGTAACGGTCGCCGCGGTAAGTTCCGCCGTGCCGTACATAGAAAATACGGATTTAATAAGAATAAACGATAATTTTAATATCGGCTCGCCTGTATCTTCTCATGCAGATGTGAACATCTGCTGTGTCGGCGGCGGCACTGTCTTTGTCGCGGCAGAACAGCAGTCGCTCGCGCATAAACTGTCTGCTCTCGGCTTCAATGTCATTGTCTTAAAAGAGCAGATGTCGGGCAGCTATCCGGACGACTCTCTTTTAAATGCCGCGGTGTTCGGGAAAACCGCAATACTAAACCCGAAAACTGTATCTGCTGAACTGTTGGCTTACCTTCGGGACCATTCGTTTCAAATAATAAAAACCAAGCAGGGTTATTCAAAATGCTCGGTTTTTCCGATCGCAAAGAATGCTGTTATAACAACCGACCGCGCAATAGCCGAAAGCTGCAAAAAATCTGATATCGACACGCTTTTGATCTGTGCCGAAGATATCGCGCTCAGCGGATATAAAAACGGTCTTATAGGCGGCTGCGGCGGAATGATCGATACATCAACAGCTCTTTTCTTCGGAGATATAAAGACTCATCGGGATTACCTTAAAATAAGCAATTTTTTGTCATCGCACATGGTCAATGCTGTATGCATAGGCGGTGGCAAGCTCACCGACTGCGGCTCGCTCATACCTCTTGTATCCGAGAATTAGTGCTTGATTAGATCTCTTTGATATAGTATAATGAAAGATGTTTTAAAAAGGAGCAATTATAATTGATTTATTTTGACAATGCTGCAACAACACAGCTATCCGAAAATGTTAAAAACCGAATGATCAAAGAGATGGACAATTTCGGCAACCCGTCCGCGCTTTATGATCTTGGAATAAGTGCTGAGAAAATAGTAACATCGGCATGTGCGAACATTGCAAAAAAACTGAAATGCACGCCCGATGAGATTATCTTCACATCTGGCGGCACAGAGTCCGACAACACCGCAATATTCGGTGCGGCGCACGCAATGAGCAGAAGGGGCAACAAGATCGTGACTACCGCCTTTGAACATTCTGCTGTTTTAGAGCCGATGCGTGTTCTCGAAAAAGAGGGCTTCTCGGTTACATATATAACACCCGATGAAAGCGGAAATATTCCGATCTCAAAGTTTGAAGACGCGATCGATAAGGATACGATCCTTGTAAGCGCCATGCATATCAACAACGAAACAGGCGTGATATTGCCGATCGACCGAGTGAAAAGCGTTATTAAGGCAAAAGGCTCCGATGCTCTTTTGCATTGCGATGCAACTCAGAGCTTCTGCAAGTATAATATCGAACCCGAAAAATGGGGGATCGACCTTCTCACAGCGAGCGCGCATAAGATCCACGGACCTAAGGGTATCGGTTTTCTGTATTGCAGAAAAGGCGTGAATATTCGTCAGCACCTTTTCGGAGGACTTCAGCAAAAAGGTTTTCGCCCCGGCACCGAGCCGACATTGCTTATAGCAGGGTTTGATGAAGCAATATCCGATTTCGGTGATCCTGCCGAAAATGCAAAGCGTGTAAAAGAAGTCAAAGACAGGCTTTGCGATAAGCTGTCGCAGCTTCCCGATGTCATCATCAACTCTCCCGAAAATTCAAGCGATTATGTGCTTAGCGTGTCGGTCTGCGGCATAAAAAGCGAAACATTATTGCACTTTCTTGAAGATAGGCAGATATATGTTTCGTCAGGCAGTGCCTGCTCTAAAGGCAAGCTGTCTCATGTTATGACGGCACTCGGCTATGATAAGCGCAGGGCGGACAGCGTTATAAGGCTGAGCTTTTCAAAAAACTCAAAGCCGAGTGAGGCGGACGAGCTTGTAAACGCTGTCAGTGCGGCGCAAAAAGTGCTTATCAGAGCCGGGATGAAAGGAATGGGAAAATGAAAAAAGTTATATTAATAAAAAACGGCGAGATCGCTTTAAAAGGTCTTAATAAATCAAGCTTTGAGAGCGTTCTTGTAAAAAATATCAGACACGCGCTTTACGGTCTCGGCAGTGTCGAGGTAAGGCGCGCTCAGTCGACAATATATGTCGAACCGCAGGACGATGATTATGATATGGATGAAGCAGCCGAGAGGGTCAGCCGTGTGTTCGGCATTGCCGCATTTTCGGTTGCGGCTTGCGTTGAAAAAACAATGGACGCCGTGCTCAAAGCCGCTCCCGAATACCTTAAAGAAACTTTAGAGAATGTTAAGACTTTCAAGGTTGAAGCGAAGCGTTCGGATAAAGCTTTTCCGCTCAAATCTCCGGAGATTTGCCGTGAAACCGGTGCCTGCCTTTTGAGAAACTTCAAAAACCTTAAAGTCGATGTTCATAACCCCGATGTAACGGTCACCGTCGAGATCCGTGATTTCGGCGCATATATCCATGCAAATCAGCTCCCGGGCGCGGGCGGAATGCCTGTCGGTACAGGAGGGGACGCCGCTGTTCTGATCTCGGGCGGCATCGATTCGCCTGTCGCGGCTTATATGATGGCAAAGCGCGGAATCAAGCTCACAGCGATACACTTCGCAAGCCCGCCCTACACAGGTAAACGCGCCGAGATGAAGGTCAAAGAGCTCCTTCGCCTTGTCAGCCGTTATTCTGGCCCGATTAACTTCGCTTATGTCCCGTTCACCGAGATTCAGGAAAATATAGCGCGTCATTGCCCGGAAGATCTCACAACAATCATTATGCGCCGCTATATGATGAAAATCGCAGGCAGACTTGCAATACACAATAAATGCGATGCGCTTATAACAGGCGAAAGCATAGGTCAGGTCGCAAGCCAGACAATGAAAGCGATCTATGTAACAGAGGATGCATCGCCCTTGCCTGTATTCCGTCCGCTAATTGGCATGGATAAAGAAGAGATCGTTGCAATATCCCGCAAGATCGGCACATTTGAAACATCTATTTTGCCTTACGAAGATTGCTGCACGGTGTTCACGCCGAAGCATCCGAGAACAAAGCCTCAGCTCGAAGCGGTCGTGAGAGCCGAAAAATTCGATAATTGTGATGAAATGGTCGAAAAAGCGATAGAAAACACCGTTTTTGAAAAGATATACCGAGAATAAAAAGAAAGGTCGTATAAGTATTGAACGCTGAAATAATCTGTGTCGGAACTGAGCTTTTGCTCGGCGATGTGATCAACACCAATTCAAGCTATATAGCCGAAAACTTATCGAAGCTGGGTATAGATGTATTCTATCATGACACTGTGGGCGACAACCCGAAAAGACTGACCGATTGCATAAAAACCGCAGTGGAGCGAAGCAATATTGTCGTCATAACAGGCGGACTCGGCCCGACTAAAGACGATATAACAATGCAGACTGCCTGCTTTGTCACAGGCAGGGAAAGGGTGCTGTATGACGAATATGTCAAAAGTATAAAAGAGTATCATGATCGTATCGGCATTAAGCCCACCGAGAATAATTTTCGTCAGGCAATGCTGCCGTCGAACGCGACTGTTTTTCCGAACGATTTAGGCACAGCGCCGGGCTGTGCTATCGATACCGAAAAAGGTGCAGTTTTGCTGCTTCCCGGTCCGCCTAAAGAAATGAAGCATATGTTCGTCACCTATGCATTGCCGTTCCTGTCAAAGTATTCGAGCGGTATTCTTCGTTCGCATTTTATCAGAGTCTACGGACTCGGCGAGTCAAAGGTAGACGAATTGATGGGCGATCTTTTGATGAGCGAAGACCCGACACTTTCTCCTTATGCGGGCGACGGTGAGATGTATCTGCGCGTTTCCTCCAAAGCCGAAACCGCCGAAATAGCCGATGAAAAGTGCTTTGAGATGGTCGAGCGGGTTAAAAAACTGCTCGGAGGCTATATCTACGGCGTTGATTGCGGTGATTTAAACTTTCGTGCGGTCGAGCTGCTGGGGCAACACGGTAAGACTGTCGCGACAGCGGAATCCTGCACAGGCGGCATGATCGGTGAAATGATAACCGAGGTTCCGGGTGCGTCGAAGGTCTATAATATGGGGGTTGTAACATATTCAAACGAAGCTAAAGTATCTTTGCTCGGAGTCAGCGAAACAACGCTCAATACGCTCGGCGCAGTGTCTGCCGAAACGGCCTGCCAGATGGCGCATGGTGTGCGACTTAGATCCGGAGCGGACATCGGTATCGGTGTTTCGGGTATCGCAGGTCCTGAGAGCGACGGAACAAACAAACCTATCGGTCTTGTTTATGTCGCAATAAGCACCGAAAAAGGAGACAGTGTCGCCGAATGTCATTTCGGCGGGTATCGTGATCGGCAGTATATACGCAGGTGTGCGGCTTTGGAAGCGTTCAACCTTATAAGAATGTATCTCGATGATTATGAATTTTTTATTAAATATCATAAGTTTGTGAAAAGTTAATTGAATTGAATAATCTTTTATGCTAAAATAGAGTAAAATGCAAAGCGAGGTGATAATGATGAGCGAAAAGGATTACAGCGGATTGTATGATGATATTATGAAAAACATCAATGATCTGCCCGATATATCCGAAATTGAACAGCAAAGTAAAACTGTTGTCGGAAAAAGGCGCGGTAACTGGTTTGTCCGCCTGATGCGTTATCTTATCCCGTGGAAAGGCGATAAAGCACCGGAGGTCATAAGAAAGATCATCTTTCTTATTGCGCTCATCGTTTTTGTCTCAATGCTTTGTATTGTTGTTCCGTATTATATCGAGCCGTTTTTTAATGCAAGTCTCACCGATGATCTCAGGGGCAAACTCAAGTCGGACAACAGCTCGTATTCTTCATCAGTGATGAATCCGAAATTTGCGGAACTTTATGCCGAAAATAACGATCTTGTCGGTTGGATCACGGTTGACGGCACTAACATCAACTATCCTGTTGTCAGAACCGATAAAATGAAAGGCAGCGACGACTATTATCTTCGCACCGATTTCAAACACAACTACAGCCGCTACGGCACGATTTACGCCGACCGCAAGAACAATCTCGGTTATATGACCGAAAGCAAAAACATCACGCTCTACGGTCACAATATGAAGGACGACAGCACGATGTTCAGCCAGCTCCTTCATTACCGTGATCTTGATTACTATAAACAACACCCGACATTCACATTTGACACGCTCTATCGTGACGGAAAGTGGAAGATTTTCTCCGTTATGATAACCAACGCAGACCCGAATGAGGATAACGGCTATGTTTTCGACTATCGTAAGACAGATTTCACATCCGATGAGCAGTTCTTATATTGGGTGAATGAATGCAAAAAGCGCTCTGTCATCAACACAGGCGTTCAGGTGGATAAATCGGATGAGATACTGACACTCCAAACCTGTACTTATGAATTCAATGACGCTCGTTTTATAGTCATAGCAAGAAGAGTTCGCAGCGGTGAAAGCGAAACAGTCAATGTTTCCGAAGCGGTCAACAATCCTGATCCGATCTATCCGCAGGCTTGGTATGACTATCTCGGCATAAAGAATCCGCATCCTAATGAGCATCCCGAAACAGTCGGCGAAACAACTAAACCGACCGAGGCTAAAACAGCTGCCCCTGCAACTTATGCAACGCAGGGTAAGACCGAAGAGAGAACGGTCAAGCGAAGTACACGACATCGAAACAGCGATTCGAACACTCAGCCGACAACGACTCATAAGCAGACAGCTGCCGCCACTGAAGCGCCGACTACAACAAAAGCGTCAGAGACAACAACCGAGCAAGTTCAATCGCAAACAAAGGACACACAAACAAAGCCTATTGAAACAAAAGCCGAAGAAACTACCGAAAAGAGCGATTGAAACCCGTAATAATTTAAAAGGCTTCGTCCCGTTTTGCGGGGGCGGAGTCTTTTGCACGAAAAAAGCGCTGTCAGCTTAGAGGTAAGGAAGGATTATTTTGAAGAAAACCGTATTGAGAAAGTATGCAAAGCTTATTGCTAAAACAGGTGCCAATGTTCAAAAAGGTCAGGAAGTGCTTGTTTATGCCGAGCTCGATCAGCCTGAGTTTGTCAGGATGGTCTGTGAGGAGTGCTATAAGCTCGGTGCATCCAGGGTAACGGTCGAGTGGAGCTATCAGCCGCTTGATAAGATAAATGTCAATTATCGTAGCCTCGAAACAATGTCCAAGGTTGAAAATTGGGAGGTTGAAAGACTGAAGCACCGCCTTGAAACATTGCCGGCTTCTATCTATCTTTTGTCTGAAGATCCCGACGGTATGAGAGGGATCGATCAGCAGAAGTATTCCGAAGCGTCGCGTGCAAGATATAAGATAATCAAGCCGTTCCGCGATAAAATGGATAATAAATATCAGTGGTGTATTGCCGCAGTCGCAGGCAAGAAATGGGCTAAGAAAATGTTTCCCGAGCTTCGTGTTTCCGCCGCTGTCGAAAAGCTGTGGGAGGCGATCTTGTTCACATCCCGTATAACCGACGATCCTGTGTATTCCTGGGAGGAGCATAATCGCGATCTTCAAGGCAGATGTGATTATCTTAACAGCCTTAAAATCAAAAAGCTTAAATATTCCGCATCCAACGGAACCGATCTCACAGTCGGTATGATGGATAATGCAAAGTTCTTAGGCGGCAGAGAGAAAACTCTCGGTGGAGTTGAATACAACCCCAACATCCCGTCCGAAGAGGTGTTTATAACTCCTAAGCGCGGTGAAGCCGAGGGAATCGTCTATTCGAGCAAGCCGCTTTCGTTCCGAGGCGAGCTAATCGAGAATTTTTCTGTTCGCTTTGAAAACGGCAAGGCTGTTGAAGTTCATGCCGAGAAAAATGAACAGCTCCTTTGCGAGCTTATCAAAATGGACGAAGGAGCGGCTTTTCTCGGCGAATGTGCGCTTGTGCCTTATCACTCACCGATAAGCGAAAGCGGACTTATATTTTATAACACACTGTTTGATGAAAACGCCGCTTGTCATCTCGCCCTCGGTGAGGGTTTTGCGGAATGTATTGAGGATTTCGATAAATACACTCTCGAGCAGTGCCGCGAAATGGGCTGCAACACATCTATCATACATGAAGACTTCATGATAGGGACTGCCGACCTTGATATAACCGCAATAACAGCCGATAAAAGGGAAGTTCCCGTTTTCAGAAAAGGCAACTGGGCATTTTAAAAGCCCTATCGAAAGGACGATAAAAACCAATGGGTTCAAAGACTTTAAAACGCGCATTTTCCGATAGTCTGCCTGTAATGGCGGGATATCTCGCCCTCGGTATCGGTTTCGGCGTCCTGCTGCACAGTAAGGGCTATTCCGTGATTTGGGCATTTGCAATGAGCTGCACTATCTACGGCGGCTCTATACAGTATGCCGCAGTAGACCTTTTAAGCTCGGGCGCAGGACTGATAACCACCGGAATAATGACGCTTATCATCAATGCACGGCATATTTTCTATGGGCTTTCAATGCTCGGTAAATACCAGAAAGTCGGCAGGATAAAGCCGTATCTTATCTTTGCTATGACCGATGAAACTTATTCGATAGCCTGCACAGCCGATCTCGGCGACGATATAAACAAAAATAAATATTATTTTCTTTTGTCGCTTTTCGATCAGTGCTATTGGATAATCGGAAGTATGCTCGGTGTTATAATTTCGACAGTTATAAAATTCAATTCAGCGGGTGTTGAATTTGCAATGACGGCACTTTTCGTCTCGATCTTTGTCGATCAGTGGCGAACAGCAAAGAGCCATATTCCTGCTGTTCTCGGTGTTGTTATAACGCTTGCCTGCCTTATTGTTTTCGGATCGGACAGCTTTGTAATCCCCGCAATGATACTTATTGCATTCTCCCTCGTTCTTCTCAGAGGAAAGCTAGAAAGCGAGGCGGATAAGCAATGAGCCCTACCGTACATAATATATTGCAGATCGCTGTTATGGCACTCGTTACGGCGCTGACGCGCTTTCTGCCTTTTATCTGCTTTAAGGATGAAAACAAACGTCCGAAGGTGGTGCTTTACCTCGGTAAGGTCCTGCCGTATGCTCTTATGGGTATGCTCGTTGTCTATTGCCTTAAAGACATCTCGTTTGCGTCTTACCCGTTTGGACTGCCTGCGATCGCCGCAATCGTTGTAACAGCAGTGCTTCATGCGCTTTTCAAAAACTCGCTCATAAGCATCTTTTCAGGCACTGTCTTTTATATGCTGCTCACTCAATTTGTAGTTTAAGGAGGGAACTAAATGGATGAATTAAAAGCGATCGTCGCCGAAAATATCAGCAGACTTCGCACTTTAAACTCGCTCACACAGGCACAGCTCGGAGAAATGCTCAGTTATTCCGATAAGGCTGTTTCCAAATGGGAGCGTGGAGACGCTATACCCGATGTATATGTACTCAAGAAGATGAGCGATATTTTTAATGTCTCGGTGGATTATCTGCTTGAGCCTCACGATGAAGTCGACATTAAGCCTGCAAAGCATGATAATAAGCGCAAACATTCGCTTATTGCGGGAGTGGCTTTTCTCGGCGTGTGGACGCTCAGCCTGCTTGTTTTTATAATATTAGCTCTGCTCGGCAAGACCTTCTGGCTCATCTTTGCATACACGCTCCCGATATCGCTTATTACCCTCCTTGTTTTAAACACTGTCTGGAGTATCAAAAAGATAAACATAATCTACATTTCCGCTTTGGTTTGGAGCATTTTGCTCGCAATTTATCTGTCGCTGATCGATCTTAATTGGTGGCTGATCTTTGTGCTCGGTATTCCGGCGGAGATAATCATTTTCCTTTGCTTCAGAATAAAACGGCATAAATAAGCCGTTTTCAGCCGATTCTACGATCAGTAGAGTCGGCTTTTTTGATTCTACGATCGTGTTTTGCCGCAGTATAGTCGCATTTTTTCTCGGTAGGTTTACAATTTAGGAATGAAAATGTACAATATAACCGATAATGATATAGTAAACCGCGTCTGATAAGGCGAATTTCAGCAACAGGAGACGAGCATAATGGAGAAATTTATACTTAGCTGCTGCTCAACAGCAGACCTTTCACTCGAGCATTTCAAAGAACGCAACATCAATTTCGTGATGTTTCATTACTATCTCAACGGCAAGCAGTATGAGGACGATCTCGGACAATCGGTATCGTTCGATGAGTTTTATAAAGCAATGGCAAACGGTGCCGAAACCCGCACTTCTCAGGTGAATTACGAAGAGTTCATCGAGTATTTCACGCCGTTTTTGGAACAGGGAAAGGATATTCTTCATGTCTGCCTTTCATCGGGAATTTCGGGTGTCTACAATTCGGCTTCAGCCGCCGCTGAGGAGCTGCGTTCTAAGTATCCAGACCGCAAGATCTACATTGTCGATTCTCTCGGGGCGTCATCGGGCTACGGCCTTCTGATGGATACCTTAGCGGATAAACGCGATCTCGGCTGGACTATCGATCAGGTCAGAGAATATGCAGAAAGCGCAAAGCTTCATCTTCATCATTGGTTCTTCTCAACCGACCTCACATTCTATGTAAAAGGCGGCAGAATTTCCAAAGCTTCGGGCTGGTTCGGAACTATCCTCAGAATTTGCCCGTTGCTCAATATGGATAACAACGGAAAGCTTATTCCGAGATATAAGATCCGCGGCAAGCAGAATGTTATAAAAACTATTGTTGATAAAATGGAGGAACACGCTGAGGACGGACTGAAATACAGCGGCAAATGCTACATCTCAAATTCAGGCTGCATTGAGGATGCTAAAGCGGTTGCAAAGCTGGTCGAAAAGCGGTTCAAAAAGCTTAGCGGCAAGGTCGAGATCAACAATGTCGGAACAACTATCGGAAGCCACACAGGTCCCGGCACAGTTGCTCTGTTCTTCTTCGGCGATAAGAGGGAAGATTGATCAAATAAACCTATCCGGCCGCATGATAATCATGCGGCTGTTTTATTTCGGTTGAATAAACTGCGGCAGTGTGGTATACTGAAATAAAAGGTGGTGACCGCTGTGTCTTTCAAATCAAAGATAAGCAGTTTGTTCGGCAAAGGCAGCACCGAGACCGAAACTGCCGAGAATATAATTTCATTTTCGATCTCATGCGGACATATGAACTATGACAGCTGCTATTCTTTTTCGCTCAAAAAACGCGAAAGCAAATGGTTTTTTTCAGCGTCGTGTCATATAGACGGTTTTGAAGACCGTATTGAATTTGAAAATAAAGATACATCAGCCGAAACAGCAGGCAAGCTGCTCAATATAATAAACGAACAGGGGATTATCAAAATGATCCGGACTTACAGAGAGCCTGTTTTGAAGTTTCATGCAATGGACGAAACAACATATTACACTGCTATTGTTTTCTCCGACAATTCAGAGACAGCCGCCATGACCGCTGCCGGAGAAACAGTCGAAAAATTCTTTTATTCTTTGGCGAAAGAGTACATAAAACAATAGGTTTTATCTTTTATTTGCCTGCGTGTATATTAAATTTTTTGTTGAAAATAATTTAAAAATATGTTATACTAATCAGCGGAATATCATATTTTCGGAGGCGAAAAAATGCCGAATTTCACGAAACGCGCCATTATGGAGTCATTCCTGAAGTTGCTTGAAGAAAAACCCGTTAATAAAATCACGGTTAAAGATATTGTTGAAGACTGCGGTGTCAACCGCAACACTTTTTATTATCATTTTGAAGATCTGCCTTCGCTGATCGAGACATTGCTCAAAATGATCGCCGATGAATTACTAAAAGACAAAGGCAGTATCGACTCGCTCGAAGAATGTATGCTGACTGTTTTGAAGTTCGCAATGAACAATAAAAAAGCGATGCTTCATCTTTGCAATTCGGCGAGCAGAGATATTTATGTGCAGTATCTTAATATCGTCTGCCGTTCAGTTATAGAAGATTATATGCAGCGCGCAAGCGCCGATTATAATGTAAAGCAGTCCGATCTCGAGCTTATAATCGACGTTTTCACATTTGAAGTCGTCGGCTTTGTGCTTGATTGGATAGGCAAAGGCATGAAATCCGACGCGGTGGATATGGTAAAGCGTACTTGCTGCTTGTTTGAAGGTATGATCGAAACGGCATTTCGCCGCAGCAGTGAAAATTAAATATCAGTCGATAAAAACAGACATTCTTTTATGAATGTCTGTTTTTTGGTTACAATAAAGTGTTTGTCAATATTTTCGGCATATTTTCACTTATGACCGTTCAAAAACGCCTTTTATATATGTAATATATATTGTGGAATTAAGAGAAAAGGAGGGACAGTTATGCAAAGAAGAAAAACTGTGCTTACCGCAAAGATCGGTTACATAGTGGTGTCCGCTGCGCTGTGTGTGCTCGGAGTTATCATGATGATCTTTCCGGATGTCTCGGCAATAATAATGTGCCGTGTGATCGGAGCAACACTTTGTCTCTACGGAATTATCAAAATGATAGGTTTTTTCTCAAATGACCTGTATTCGCTGGCGTTTCAGTATGATCTGGCTTTCGGAATATTGATGGGAGCACTCGGAGTTATAATGCTCATCAAGCCTGAGTCGTTCATATCCGTGCTCTACTTTATCATCGGAATGATGATACTTGCAAACGGTCTGTTCAGATTTCAGATTTCATTTGATGCTAAGAAGTTCGGACTTGAGCGCTGGTATGTAATAACACTGATCGCCGCAATCTCCTGTGTGTTCGGACTGCTTTTGATGATCGACCCGTTTAAGGGCGTCGGCGTCGTGACAGTGCTGACAGGCGTTGCAATAGTTATTTCGGGCATTCTTGATCTGATCGTTGTGCTTTATTCGGTCAGAACCGGAGCAGCCCGCAAAAAATACATCGAAACAGAATTCAGAGAGGATGAAGAGAAATGAAGGTGGCAAGAGGCGTTGTTAAATGCCGAGTGCTGATCCTGATCATTGCGGTCGCGCTTCTCATACCGTCGGTATGGGGTATGGTCGCAACAAGGGTAAACTATGATATGCTAGATTATCTCCCCGATAATATCGACACTATCAAAGGTCAGGATATTCTCATGGAGGACTTCGGCAAAGGAGCTTTTTCATTTGTCGTGGTCGAGGGAATGAACGATCGCGAAGTTTCAAAGCTGCGTGAAGAGATCTCAAAAGTTGACCATGTCGAGACCGCTTTGTGGTATGACAGTGTTATGGATCTTTCCGTTCCGAAGGAAATGCTTCCCGACGAGATCTATGACGCGTTCAACAAAGGCGACTGCACAATGATCGCTGTATTTTTCGACAGTTCAACATCGTCGGATGATACAATGGAAGCGATCTCAAAAATCAGATCTATCGCTTCTGAAAAATGCTTTGTCGCAGGTATGTCGGCGCTTGTTACCGACCTTAAAGATCTGTGCGAGCAGGAAGAGCCGATATATGTTGCGATTGCGGTTGCGCTTTCGTGTCTTGTAATGATGATATTCTTAAACAACTGGATCATTCCTTTTGTTTTCCTTGCAAGCATCGGAACAGCAATATTGTTTAATCTCGGTTCAAACTACTTCCTCGGTGAAGTTTCTTATGTAACCAAAGCACTGTCAGCTGTGCTGCAGCTCGCTGTAACGATGGACTATTCGATCTTCCTGTGGCATAGCTATTGCGAGCTTCAGCAGCAGTACACCGACCGTAAGGAAGCGATGGCAGTCGCCATTAAAAACACCTTCTCATCGGTTGTCGGAGGTTCGACAACAACTATCGCAGGATTTATCGCGCTGTGCTTCATGACATTCACACTCGGCCGCGACCTCGGTATTGTAATGGCAAAAGGTGTTGCGTTCGGTGTTTTCGGTTGTGTCACGATCCTGCCGTCGCTGATCCTTGTACTCGATAAGCCGCTTCATAAAACAATGCATAAAGCGCTTATCCCGAAAGCCGATAAGCTCTCTGATTTCATTACAAAGCGTTTTCCCGCAATGCTTATAATCTTTCTTATCGTGCTCGGCCCGGCATACTACGGATACAGCAAAACAAATAACGAAGTTTATTACGACCTCGGCGCAACAATGCCGGCAGATATGCCTTATGTAGTTGCAAACGATAAGCTGACCGAGACTTTCGGTATCTCGGCAACGCACATGGTGCTTGTAAGCGCAGATACTCCGGAGAAAAATGTCCGCTCAATGATCTCCGAGATGGAGAAGGTGGACGGTATCGAATATGTTCTCGGCATGGAGTCGGTAGTCGGCTCGTCTATTCCGGAGGATATGCTCCCCGAAGATCTGATATCTCAGCTTAAAAGCGATAATTGGGAACTGCTGCTTATCAACTCGAAATATAAAACAGCAACAGATGAAGTAAATGAGCAGATAACAAAGCTCAATGCAATACTTAAAAAATACGATGAAAAGGGAATGCTCATCGGTGAAGCGCCCTGCACAAAAGACCTTATCGATATAACCGATACCGACTTTAAGGTCGTAAATGCAATATCCATTGTTGCGATATTCGTGATCATAGCACTTGTTGAGCGTTCGATCACACTTCCGATAATACTTGTTGCAGTCATTGAAACGGCAATATTTATCAATCTCGGAATTCCGCACTTCTTAGGTCAGCAGCTTCCGTTTATCGCCCCGATATGCATCAGTACGATCCAGCTCGGCGCAACGGTTGACTATGCGATACTTATGACCAACAGATACCGTGTAGAACGAAAAGCCGGCAATGAGAAGCGAGAGGCGGTCAAGACAGCGCTTTGCACATCAATTCCGTCTATCATCATCAGTGCGGCAGGTCTGTTTGCCGCAACATTCGGAGTAGCGGTTTATTCCGATGTCGATATCATCAGCTCGCTGTGTATGCTCATGGCGCGCGGCGCTGTCATAAGCACACTTTGTGTTGTGTTTATCCTGCCTGCAATGCTTATGTTGTTCGATAAACTGATAATCAAGACCACGATCGGTATGAAGCCTAAGGCTATAAAGGAGAGTGTTTCAAATGAAAAGTAAGAAGATTTTGAAAATCGTGTCGCTGGTTCTCTGCGGATCTCTCGCACTCGGCACAGCATATTTTGTCGGCGCAGAGAACGGTGCGGACGATACCAAAACAACTGCCGACACTAAAACAGAGCAGACCGACAAGAATGACAGCGCCGCTGTCACAAAGGATGAATGCGTTTATGTAATCGCAGGAGCAGACGGCGCAACTAAAAAAGTTATCGTCAGCGATTGGATCAAAAATTCGCTCTATGCATCAAGCGTCAGCGATTCTTCCTCGCTCAGCGACATCATCAATGTCAAGGGCGATGAAAGCTATTCGATGAACGGCGATAACATGAAAGTTTGGGACGCTCAGGGCAACGACATTTATTATCGCGGCAATATCGAAAAGGAACTGCCTGTAAACATCTCGATCAGTTATAAGCTCGACGGCGCCGCGATGTCTGCTGAGGATATGAAGGGCAAGAGCGGCAAAGCAACGATCCGCTTTGATTATAAGAATAATCAGTATGAGAATGTCGAGATCGACGGCAAGACCGAAAAAGTATATGTTCCGTTTGCGGTTCTCACAGGCACAATGTTCGATAACGATAAGTTCAGAAATATCGAAATCGAAAACGGCAGAACAATCAACGACGGCGACCGCACTATTGCGGCAGGTCTTGTTTTGCCGGGACTCAAAACAAACCTCGGCAGCTTCGCTGACGATCTTGAAATACCGGAGTATATCGAGATCACAGCCGATGTGACCGACTTTGAGATGAACACCACAATGACGCTCGCAACCAACGAGCTGTTCAACGAAGTTGAAACAGATAAGCTTGATGATCTCGATAAAGTCACCGATGCTATCGACGAAGTAAACGATGCCCTCGATAAGCTTTCCGACGGCGCGGATAAGCTTTATGACGGTCTTAACACACTGCTTTCCAAATCCGATACACTCATCGCAGGTATCGATTCGCTCGCACAGGGCGCAACGCAGGCAAACGAAGGCGCTTCAAAGCTCTACGGCGGTTCAACTCAGCTTGATTCCGGACTCAGCGAGCTGCTCGGCGGGCTCACAACTCTCGATTCAAACAGTGCAAAACTGAACGGCGGCGCTAAGCAAGTATTTGAAACACTTTTGAAAACCGCTGATTCTCAGATTGCAGCGGCAGGTCTTAAAGCAGATTCACTCACAATAGACAATTACGCAACCGTTCTTTCAAAGCTTATAAGCGGACTTGATAAAGACGCTGTTTACAAAATGGCATACAACACCGCTCTCGACACTGTCACAAAGCAGGTCAAGACAAATGAGGCTCAGATCCGCGCAGGCGTTAAAAAGGCAACAAGAGACAGGATCGTTGTTGCGGTTTTGAAGCAGGCAGGCTATGATATGACAGCCGGTCAGTACGAAGCGGCCGTCAAAGCAGGTCAGATACCCGAGGCGGTTCAGAAAGCTGTCAACGACAATGTTGAAAAACAGCTTGCCGATCCCGCAACAGTTGCGGCAATGGACAAAGCTTATGAAGAACAGGTCCAGAAGCTTATTGATGAAAATATGAAGAGCGACAAAGTCACTTCTCAGATCAATGCGGCGGTAGCAAAAGCCGCTGCCGGTCAGTCCTCGCTCTCAACTCTCAAAGCTCAGCTCGACAGCTATAACGAGTTCTATACAGGGCTTAAAGAGTACACCGACGGCGTTGCATCTGCAAAGGCAGGCACAGCAAAGCTTAAAGCCGGTTCGTCGGATCTTAAAGACGGCGCAAAACAGCTTTCCGACGGCACAGCCGCTTTAAAAGACGGAACAGATAAATTAAATTCCGGCAGTGCAGCGCTTAAAGACGGCGTAAGCCGGCTTAACGACGGCGCAAAACAGCTCTCCGACGGCATGACAGAATTCCGCACAAAGGTTAAGGATAAACTCTCGGCGCTCGACATAAACGGACTCAGCACGCTCTCGACAAGAGTCAAAGCAACTGTTGATGTATCGAAGAACTATAAGAACTTTTCCGGTATTGCAGACGGAATGGACGGTTCTGTAAGATTTATTTATAAAACAGAATCTGTAAAAAAGTGATCATCAAATAAAAACGCAGTGTACTTTTAAGTACACTGCGTTTAGTTATTCATGTGTGAGCGCCGCCCAGCCGCTGCCAATATCAATGTCACCGTTTATATAAAGGGCGGCTTTTTTGATCTCAGCGGCTTTTTTTGCGGGGAAACAAATATCGATCTTTGTAACACCGTATGTCGCTGCAATATCGTCTTTTCGCTTTAAAAACCGATCTTTGCTCATTGTTATCTCGTCAATTTCAAGAACATCGCCGTTTTTATATCCGATCAATCCTGCATCGCCGATCTTATCGGCAAAACCGCCCAAGATACCCGCTTCTTTTATCGAGTATTCGATGCTGTTTTTGTTCCATTTGATAAACGGCTCACAGTCTGAAAACGCATTGTTTCTCAGATTATAGTATTCCTCTGCGGCGATGCGTTCATTAAACATCGGCTTTCCGCCTGAGCACAAAAAGCTTTGTTTTTCGCTGTATATGATATTATCAAATCCGCGGTCGAGATAGTATTTCTCAAGCCCGGGCGCAGGCAGAAGAGCTGTTATAATTCCGTTTTTACGATATTTCTCACAAACATTTTGAATAAGCTCGCTGTATATTCCGTTGCCTCTCAGCTGAGGGAATACCGCACCGGCATATAAATATCTTCCACTCACACCCTGCGCAGAAAAGGGAATGGCATAGATCGCACCTGCAAGCTCTTTGCCATAGGTCATAATGTGCGTATGTTCCGGCTCGAAATTATATTTTAAGAACAGATCAATATATTTGTCATCATCCGAAAATGCAATTTTCCAAAGCCTTTTCAGTTCGGACAGCATATCGGTATCGGCGGTTTTGTAAATCGCTTTCATCTGGTTTTCAGCCCTATAATACCGCTGATAAACTCACTGTTTTCAGGGGTGAATTCAATCGCATCGGTATTTCGCATAAAGTCAGTTATTTCATCAAGCTTCATTTTACCGCATGAAAATGCAAGCTCATTGAGTATCATATTTCGCCAAACGCAGATCTCGTATTCATGGAAAGTATCAATAACGATCTCGGCGCGGTCTTTGTAAGGCAGCGGATTTTTCTTTTCTATATCGCAAACCGAATTAAAATCATTATATGTTTTTTTCAAGTTTCTGCCGAGCATATATTTGCCTTTCAGCATACGGCGCAGTAGCCTTATTTTTTGCGAACTGAGCGTCCTTCCGTTGTGCTCGATCTCTGTTTCAACATCTGCATATATCTTTATCGAACGGTCATTCGGGATGCATCTCGTGATGATGGGGTTCAGCGTGTGGACACCCTCGATCAGAATAACTCCGCCGTCGGTGTGTATACAATGGTCCGGTGATCCGACCTGCTGCATGGATGAAAAATCGTATTTTCCGCATGAAGCCTCTCGCCCCACAAGCAGATCGTTTATCGTCATCGAGAAAAGATTTGTATCTATCATCTCGGGAGCAAAGGCATCAAACCTTCTCTTTTCGTGAAGCAGTCTTTCCTGAGCGTTACAGCTTCTCAGAAAATCGTCGCTTTTCAGCCTCACAACTTCAAAACCGTCAGCTTTAAGCTGTTTGTCAAGCAGGTCTGCGACTGCTGTCTTACCTGAGGAATAAGGCCCCGAAAGCAAAACCACAGGACGCTCCATGCAATGTTCTTCGATATATTTCGCATGCGAAGCAATGCATTTTGCAAACTCATCATCGCACGAGCGGATGAAACCAATAGGGTCTTTTGCTTTTTTGTTTATGCTGTCAAGTGAAACGTTCATCGGCATCTCCTTTTGTGGTTTGGATTATTTAGCTTTAATGTTGATAAACTCAGGCAGATATTTTGAATAAACAATTTTTTGCGTGCTGTAAAGTCCGTAGTATCCGGAGCAAAAATAGCTTATCGCAATAGCTGTCATATAATAAACCGTGTTGCTTGCTCCGAAAAGCTCAACAGCAATCACGAGCGTAGCAACAGGGCAGTTTGTCACTCCGCAGAAAACGCCCAGCAGCCCTATTGCCGCGGCAAAGCCGGCATCCATTCCGATAAGCGGGCCGATAACAGCACCGAATGCCGCGCCTATGAAAAAGCTCGGAATGATCTCGCCGCCTTTAAGACCGGCATTGACGCAGATCGCCGTAAGTAACATTTTTATCAAAAACGCAAACGGCTGAGCAGATCCGCCGAGCGCACGGTTTATAACAGTCGTTCCCGCGCCTGCATAATCGTCCGCACCGAAAAGAAAAATCAATCCGCAGGCGACGGCGCTCATAACAAGCGAGCGAACTATCGGATTTTTCATAACAGACGCGATATGTGAGAAAAGCCTCAGTGCTCTGCAAAACAAAATGCTCACAACAGCGCATCCGATCGCAAGCAGTGCAACTTTCAGGAGCAGCAACACATCATAGTTATCACAGATAGGCGCTTTGATTATTTCGGCGTTCACCCCGAATGAATGGGCGATATAATGAGCAGTCAGCGATGAAACAACGCATGGCACAAGCGACGAATAGTACATAACGCCGACGCTTATGACTTCGATCGCAAAAACAGCAGCGGCAATAGGAGTTCCGAACAGTGCCGCAAAGCACCCGCTCATTCCGCACATTGTCATAACATGGATGTCCTTTTGATCCATTTTCAGCGCATTTGCCGCACACTGGCTGATACCGCCGCCTATCTGTAATGCGGCTCCCTCACAGCCTACGGAAGCTCCGCACAAATGCGAAATGACTGTGCAAACAAACATCAGCGGAGCAGTGAAAACGCTTATTTTTTCTTCTGTTCTCACAGATTCAAGCACAAGATTTGTGCCTGTTGATCTTTCCTGTCTGCAAACGCGGTATAACAGATAAGTTATAACGCCTGCGAGCGGCAGACAGAGGACTAAAAGAGGATTTTCCGATCTGATGCCTGTAACAAAGTGAATACTGAGCTTAAAAGCCGTTCCCGCAAAACCCGTTACAATACCTATTATTATCGAAGAAACGGTTAAAAACAAAAATCTTATCAGTATTCTCCCTGATTTTTTTATGTCGTTTTTATATATATTAAACAACATAATTAGTTTTCTTTTCATTAAATCACTCAGTTCGGAAATATTTTAATTTAGGTCTGGCTTGCACTTTACTCTTTAGAGCACAACTCTCAAAATACTGCAATTAGATTATACCGCGTTTTTTAAAAGCCGTCAATAAAAAACGTTTGATTTTTCAATTAAACAATGCTATAATTAAAAAAAATAAAGTGCGTATGCTTTGCGCGCTCACAAAAGCCGCAGGAAAGGTGAAAAAAATGAAAAAAATCGTATCACTGTTAATCATGTCTGTAATGGCGTTCAGCATTATGTGTTCGTCATTTTCCGTTCATGCCGCTTCGCTCACCGTATCGGCAAACGGCAGTAAAAACACATATAAGCCCGGCGACACTGTTTCTATCCCGATTAATATGACAGGCAACCCCGGTATTTGGGGAGCACAGGTCGAAGTCAAGTTCGACGCTTCTGCGCTTCAGGTCTACACAATCCTCAACGGCGACTATTTTACAGAAGGCTCAGGCTGGACAAATGCTTCAACTGTGGACGATATTGATAAAGTCAATTCCAGAGGTAGATACAATTTTGTCGGATACGGCGACAGTATTGAGAAAAACCTCGAGGGCGACGGCACATTGTTCACTATGCTTTTCAAGATCGACGAGAGCGCTGCTGAGGGAAGCTATAAGATCAGCCTCGGACTCGGCTCGGGCACATATAAAGGCACATTTGTCGATAAAGACGGTAAGGAGTTTACACCCGAATTTCAGGACTATGATATTGCTGTAAAAGGCGAATTCAAAGATAATCCCCAGCCTGCAACGGTCACACTTCCGTCATCAAGAGCTATTGCTGTAACAGAGGTCGTCAATGTCAACGGCACACAGATAAATCAGGCTGTTACCGAGGCGAACGGTCAGGCCAAAACAACCATTGTCAATGAGCCGCCTGCAACAGGTTCTCCGAGAGATGTTGTTTCTCAGAAGGCAGCAAACGGTCAGTTTAATAATTCCGATAATCCTGTCGGCGATATAACCTCTTCAAACGGCACCGATAGCAACTCAAGCTCTTCGTCCGGCGGTATCAGCGGACTTATGATTGTTGTTATCGTTATCGGCGTTATCGTAGTCGGCGTTCTTGTTGCCGTGCTTGTGCTTGTTAATAAACGCAGCAAAGAAAATAATGTGAAATAATCATAATAGTAATTGCCAAAATCAAAAAGCTCTTTCCAAAACGGAAAGAGCTTTTTTCTTATGCTGTTAAATGAGGCTTTTCACTTGATCTACAGTGTCTGCATTGAGCACAGCTTCAAGCAGATCTTTTCTGTCTTTGACTGATTCATTGCAGATAATACTGCGTGTTTTTAAAACAGCCGACGGGGAAATGCTGAATTCATCAAGTCCCATTGCAAGAAGCAGAGGAATCATACGACGGTCTCCCGCCGCTTCACCGCACATACCTACACTGATATTGTTCTCGTGTCCTGCCTTTATAACTCTGTTTATCGCACAGAGCACAGCAGGATCAAGCGGGGAATAGAGATACGCAACATCGTTGTTTCCTCTGTCGGCGACCATTGTATACTGTGTGAGGTCGTTTGTACCGATACTGAAAAAGTCGGCGTGTTTGGCAAGCTTGTCGGCAATCATGACCGCTGCAGGGGTCTCGATCATAATGCCGATCTTGATATTTTTATCATACTCCACACACTCTTTATCAAGCTTAGCCATAATGTCGCTCACAAGATTTCTGACAGCCAAAAGCTCATCTACTCTAGTTATCATCGGCACCATTATGCGAATATCTCCGAAGGCGGAAGCTCTTATCAGTGCTCTGAGCTGGGTCTTATATAACTCCTCATTTTTAAGGCAGTATCTTATGGCGCGAAAACCGAGAAACGGATTTTCTTCTTTTTTCAGTCCGAGATAAGGAATATCCTTATCGCCTCCGACATCAAGAGTACGCACGATCATAGGACGGCCTTTAACGGTCAGCACCGCCTTTTTGTAAGCATCAAACTGTTCTTCTTCGCTCGGTGCACTGTTTTTGTCCATAAACAAAAACTCTGTTCTGAAAAGTCCTACGCCCTCGCCGTCATTATCAACAACCGACTTCGCCTCAGCGGGAGAGCCGATATTGCAAAACAGTTCGACGCCTCTTCCGTCTTTAGTTTTGCTCGGTACACCGATATAGCTTTTCAGACTTTCGCGTTCCTTTATCGCCTGTTCGCGAATAGCGGTATATTCCTTTACAGTCTCGCTGTCGGGCTCGGTCAGCACTACGCCGTCACTGCCGTTAACGATAACTGTTTCATCGTTTTTAAGTGCAGCAATAGCGCCGACGGCACCAAGCACCGCGGGAATACCGAGCGCTCTCGCAAGTATCGCGGAATGCGAGGTCTGGCCGCCTGTCTGTGTGATAATACCCACAACTTTTTCTTTGTCGATGCCTACCGTCATAGAAGGAGTAAGATCATCGGCAACCAGAACAGAGCCCTCCGGCAGCATTGAAACATCGGTTTCCTCAATGTTCATCAGAATTTTCAGAACCGACATTTTAATGTCGCCAACATCTGTTGCCCGCTGACGGGTCACTTCGTCATCAGCTGCTGAAAACATCTGTGAAAACATATCGCAAACACTCTGAAGCGCACGCTCCGCGCATTTGCCTTCATCGATCAGCTTTTCGATCTCGGATATCATGTATGGATCGGAGATCATAAAAACATGGCCGCGGATAATGTCTGCCTCTGTTCGTCCGATCTTTTTTTCAGTCTCGTCGGCAAGTGCGTTTGTCTTTTCGCAAAAGCTTGCAACAGCGTCCGCGAGTCTGTGTTTTTCAGCAGCCGGGTCGTTGATAACGTGATCTGCCACAGTAAGGTCAGGCTCGGTGATTATTTTAACGCAACCGATTCCGATACCTTCCGATGCCGCTACACCCTTGATCATAAAGCTTTCATTCCTTTCGAGGCAAAACAGCCTTTCTTGTGTTTTATTATTATTCTCCGAAACCGCTTTCTATTAGCGTAACTGCCTCATCAAGCATTGCCTGTTCATCGTCGCCGGTACACCGGATCTCAATATCCGAACCGCATTTAATACAACCGGCAATAAGATTCATAACGCTTTTTGCATTGATCTGATTTCCGTTGTAAAGAATGAATATGTCTGATGAATACTTGGCCATAGCAGAAGCGAGCTGAGTTGCGGGTCGCATGTGAAGACCCTGAGCGTTTTTAACTGTGATTTTTTTCGATACCATGATCGGTTTTCTCCTTTTTTTAGTTCCCTGCGCTGGCAGTTTGCCGCGCAGGGAATTGTGATTATTTCTTCAGCTTTTCGGGCTGATCAACATTTTTCTTCAAAAGCGCAAGCATGATCATAGATACCACCGATCCGATAAGAAGCGCCGCGATATATCCGAGCACATTGCCCACAACAGGGAACACGAATATACCGCCGTGAGGTGCCTGAAGCGTGCATCCGAACAGTGCGGAAAGAGCACCTGCAACTGCCGAACCTACAACGCATGAGGGAATAACTCTCAGCGGATCGGCTGCAGCAAACGGGATCGCACCTTCAGTGATAAAGCAGATACCCATTACATAGTTGAGAAGAGCGGATTTTCTGTCTTCCTTTGTGAATTTGTGCTTGAAGAATGTCGCACAGAGAGCGATCGCAATCGGGGGAACCATACCGCCGATCATAACAGCTGCCATAACTTCATAGCTTGCCGTTGTTGCAGTTGCGAGCATTCCCGTGCCGAAAACATAAGCTGCCTTGTTGAACGGGCCGCCCATATCGATAGCCATCATGCCCGCAAGAACAGCACCGAGCAGAACCATACTGCTTGTACCCATAGATGTGAGCAGGTTTATGATAGCGGTGTTGAGCCAGCCGACAGCCGGATTGATAAGGCACATAAACGCACCCATAAGTGTTATGCCGAGCAGCGGATAGATGAATACGGGTTTGATTCCTTCCATGCTTTGGGGCAGAAAATTAAACACTTTTTTAAGCAGTATAACGATATATCCGCCGACAAAACCTGCGATAAGTGCTCCGAGGAAGCCGGAAACAGCCGCAGAGTCGCCTGCCGGAGCCGCGAATGTCGAGCCCAAAGTTGCGATTGCGCCGCCTACAAAACCGACTGCAAGACCCGGACGGTCAGCAATACTCATTGCGATAAATCCTGCAAAAACGGGAAGCATGAAGTTGAATGCAACTCCGCCGATATTCTTGAAGAACTTAGCTGCAACAGTGTAGGTGCCGAATGTTGAATCTGCGGGCGCTCCTGCAATAGAGTCGATAAGAAATGCCAGTGCGATCATTATACCGCCGCCGATAACAAACGGAAGCATGTGCGATACGCCGTTCATCAGATGCTTATAGATCTTTCTGCCGACGCTTTCATTTTCATCGGAGTCCTTTTCAACAACTCCGCCTTCATGTTCGTAAACAGGCACATCTTCAAACAGCACTTTGTTGATAAGCTCATCAGGTTTTTTAATACCGTCTGCGACTTTGGTGAACAAAACTTTTTTGCCGTTGAATCTTGCTGTCTCAACATTCTTATCAGCTGCAACGATAATGCCTTCGCATTCTTCGATCTCTTTGGCTGTCAGCGCGTTTTTAACGCCGCCGGAGCCGTTTGTCTCAACTTTGATCGAAACTCCCATTTTAGCCGCCTGTTTTTCAAGAGCCTCGGCTGCCATATATGTGTGCGCGATGCCTGTCGGGCAGGCTGTAACGGCGAGCACGCGGAAGCTTTCGGGTGCTTGTGCGATGTTGAGCTGCTGCTCGCCGTACTTTGCTGTTTCGTATTTATCGATAGTTGAAAGGAACTCGTCAACATCAGCTGCTTTAAGCAGATCGTTTCTGAAATTCTCATCCATCAGAAGCACTGTGAGTCTTGATAAAACTTCAAGGTGAGCATCACCGTCATTTGTCGAAGCTATCATAAACAGCAGTGTACTCGGTTTGCCGTCAAGCGCGCCGTAGTCAACGCCGTTCGGAACGGTTATTGCCGAAAGCCCTGTTTTTTTAACAGCCGATGATTTACAGTGCGGTATGGCAATTCCTTCACCGATAGCAGTGCAGCCTTGCTGTTCTCTTGCGACAATACCTTTGCGGTACTCCGAGGGATCAATAAGGTCTCCCGACTTTTCGTGCAGTGCAACAAGGCGGTCGATCGCCTCGTCTTTGGATGTAACCCGGGCGTCCAGTTCGATGCCAATCGGTTTCAGCAGATCAACAATTTTCATAGTGTTACCTCCGTTATATAATTTGTTTAATAAGGTCGTAAATAAGTTCTTTTTCGGCAAGTCCGTCCGAGAAAGCGGTTGCTCCTCCTGCGGCGGTACCGAGCTTCAGAGCATATTCATAATCGCCGTTTTGCATATATCCGGCAAGAAATCCGGCAACCATCGAATCGCCTGCTCCGACAGAGTTTTTAACCTTGCCGCGTACCGTTCCTATCTTATGGATATCGCCGTTTTCGGTTATCAGGACAGCGCCGTCCGCCGCCATAGAAACTAAAACATTTTTAGCACCGAGCGACTGCATTTGTTTCGCCGCGGCAACTATATCATCCGTGTCTTTCAGCTCGCGGCCGACGATCTCGCCGAGCTCAAAGCTGTTCGGTTTAATGAGAAACGGCTTGTAATGAAGAGCTTTTTTAAGAAGATCGCCTGTCGCATCGACAACAAATCTGATATCGTTTTCATAAAGCCGGCTCATTATCTGCTGATAAATGTCTTTCGGCAGTGTGTTCGGAACAGAGCCTGCGATCACAAGCATATCGCCTTTTTGGAGCTTATCTATCTTTTTGAAAAACTCTTCAAGCTTATCTTCGGAAATCGACGGCCCCTGACCGTTTATATCGGTCTCCTTGTCGGCCTTCAGCTTAACATTTATACGGGTGTTGCCTTGTTCCAGCTTCACAAAATCCGTTTTGATATCAAGCTCCTTAAGTCTGCGTTCGATCTCGTCACCCGTGAATCCGGCAATAAAGCCGAGAGCAGTCGATTCTATTCCGAGCGTGTTTAAAACAAAGGATACATTGATACCTTTGCCGCCGAAAAAAATCTGCTCCGAGCTTGAGCGGTTCACTTCGCCCGGCTTTAAATCATCAATATGAATAACATAATCGATAGCCGGATTAACGGTCAGTGTGTAGATCACGGTGTTCAGTCCTCCTTTGAGAGTATTTTTTGTTCTTCGGGCACCACTTTGATCACAGTTGCCTTTGAAAAATCCTCGTCAGGCTGCGCGTCGGTTATAATGCAGGCGGATCTTATATCTGCAAATGTAACCGACGATATGACGCCGAATTTTGTGTTATCCGCAAGAATGAAATTAACATAGGAAAGCTCGCAAACTCTCTTTTTGAGCAATGCCTCAGAAATATCGGGAGTGGTGAATCCCCGAGTCAAAGATATGCCGTTAGTTCCCATAAACGATTTTGTGAAGTTATATTTCTCAACATTTGATACAGCTTCTATTCCGATAATAGCCTCGGTGCTGAGCTTCAGCTCGCCGCCGATGACTATGACCCGAAGCCCTTTTTTTATAAGCTTCTTTGCGTGCGCTATGCCGTTTGTAACAAACACTGCTTTTGATTTGCCGATATGTTCGACCAAATGCATTGTGCTCGATCCCGCATCGATAAAAACAAAATCATCGTCATGTATCAGCGTTGCGGCATACTTGCCCACAGCCTCTTTCTGATCAACATTCAAAGTAGCTTTGGTATCCATATTGTATTCAATGGATAAAAAGCTGTCGGAAAGCTGTTTTGCACCGCCATGTACCTTTTTAAGCTTGCCCGCTTTATCTAAAAATAACAAATCGCGTCTGATAGTCGATTCCGACGCACCGAGCTGTTTCATAAGCTCGGCAACACTCACGCTTCCGTTTTCATTGACGGATTTGAGTATTTCGTTTTGTCTGTCAGATGTAAGCATCTTTTTGTTCCCCTTGTCTTTTTCTATGTCTATTATAACGGATTTTGACGGTTTGTCAATATAAAATCGTCAAAAACATTCAGAAACATTCATTTTCGGCGTCATAAACAACAAAAGCCGATCATATATGTGCAAAATGACAATAAAAATAACAGATCGGGTAATTTTGCCGATCTGTTATTTATCTATTACAACAGTGTATTTGCCGTCTTTGTTTATTCTGACGGTGAGATCCTTGCCGTTTTCAGCGGAATAAACCTTCTCGGAGCATATCGCCGCAGTTCTTCTCACGGGCTCGGAATTTTTTTCATCGAAGCAAATAAACGCCGCTTTGGCTTTGATCCTGTTTGTTCCGCTCGGAGGGGCCGGCGGCATTATCACAATATCGCAGGTAAGAAAATCTTTATCAAGCGCAGAAATAACGCTGTTTTTTGATAAAAATAACACGCTTGTATTGCCGACGGTTACCTTTAGGCTCTCCGCTTTGAATTCAAAGCAAGTGTTATTCATTAAGTCTGAGAACTTTCCGATCGCAGCTTTCGCGTTCGGCAGTTCATAGAATTTATCGCTGTTTTTCGGTGCAATGCTTACTTCTGCATTGATTGTTCGAATATACGATGCATACTTATAATAATCATTTGATAACGAAGGAAACACCGCCGCCCTGACACTGCGTGCACCGCTTTTTGAAATGTAGCTTTGCAGATCGTAAGCGGTGTCTTTCGGAATACCGCAGACCACCATTTCATTGTTTTCCTTAAAAGCGGCACAAACACCTTTGTCCGAGCATAACAACCGCATTTCGGTTACATCTTTGTTCAGAACATAGGAACCGACCGATGTTATCGCCAGTGATACAGCGCAAAGAAAAGCACCGATCTTTAAGATTTTTGCACGACTTTCACTGTGATATGCGATAACAAATGAGCAAACAGCAAACACAGCAAGGCAAACGGCTATCCATATTCCGAACGATTCGGAAGCTATCCCAATCGCAGAACCGAACAGATCCGCCATTTTGCCGGAAACAGAATAAAGCGCTTTTGCAGGGAATGAACATAAATATCCGATAACACTGGGGACAAAAGGCAGAAACAGTGTCGCAACAAGCAGCATACCCATGCAGATCAATACAGTCGCTATCGGATCGCAGATAAGATTTGCTATCGGCGAGACAAGCGACAGCGTCCCGAATGATATATAGATAACAGGCAGTGTAAAGATCATAGCGGCGATCGACTGAAATAGAGGTATCAGAAACGATCTTACTGTCGAGCAAAACCGATTTTCAAAGGGCAGAAATTTTCTTATTATCTTTTGAGATACAGGGAAAGTCAGTATCATTCCGAGAGTCGCTGTCGCAGAAAGCAGAAAACCGATGTTCAGCGCGGTATACGGATTGAACACAGTCAGCGCAAAGCAGGCAAGTCCCAATGAATTTATCGGGTCGGCGTCCCGACGAATAAATTTAGAAAGCAGCACAATTATCATCATAATTCCCGATCTGACGGCGGAAAACACAAAACCCACAGTGAACAAATACATTATCACGGCAACGGCGGAAATAATGATCCTCTTTTTATATGAAACACCGAAGAGCATTAAAAGATATGTCAGTGCAAGACTAATCACCGCAACATGCATACCTGAAACAGAAGCGATATGGCTTATCCCGAGCGCACGAAAATCGGATAAAGTGTCCGATCTCAATCCGGATTTATCGCCGAGCGTCAGCGCAGTTATCAAAGATGCGGTGTCGCTGTCGGCATTGTCGTAAACCCCGTCCTTCAGCGACTTACGAAACATAAGCAGGCTGTATCTGAGCGGCTTGTCATCGACCTTTTCGATCTTGTACTCACCGGAATAAGCTGTCAGCATAACGCCTTCCGCCCAGTCGAACGTCCTGCCGTTTTCATTAAGTCTGAATTTAAAATTACCGCTTATTTTGTCATAGGGCTCAGCGCCGATATCTTCGGAGAAATAAGCCTTGAATTTAACATTTTGCTCTTTTTTGTCAATATTTTCGGTCTCGAAAACATATTCGGCATATCCGTCGTGTATTTCGGGAAGCTCAACCGATACCGCTTCAATATAAACCGTTTTATTGTCAAGTTTTTTTGCGGGCTCAACAGAATATTTAAGGCAAATCAAGCACATGATACCTGCAAGCATAATACAAAATAAAGCAGCGATTATACTGCGGTCGGAAAATCTCTTGTGTAAAACTGCGAGGATCGCGCAAATAAGAAGGCACACTGCGGCAAGTATCATTGAAAAAGTTAAACCAATATTCAAGCAGATAATGCATGCAAGCGTAAACGAAAATCCGCACACTGCCATAACTCTCATTTTATAATCTTCCCCCGATCCCCGCACGATATATTATAATGTTAAATTATATAGGCATGAAAGATCATTGTCAAGAAATTCATATTATAATGTCATATTTAAGGAGATATTTTAGAAGAAAAAATCACAAATTAAATAAACAAATGAATAATTTTTTATACATTCTTGATAAAAAATTATATTCAACATTTTAATCCATTCGGATATAATAAGGACAACGACAACAAAACAGTCGAAAAAGAACGGAGGTAATCTCAAATGAAAAAACTCACAGCACTTCTCTTAACGCTTGCTCTTGCTATCGGGCTCACAGCCTGCGGCAACGGGTCGGACGGCTCTTCATCAGCCGCTGCCGGCGGCGAAGTATCGGTGTTCTACTACACCTACAGCGACACATACATCTCAAGTGTTCGCACAGCGATGGACAAACTGCTCAAGGACGCAGGCCTCAACTTCCAGAACTATGATGCAAACGGCAACCAGACTACTCAGACAGAGCAGGTCACAACGGCTATCGCAAAGGGCTCAAAGGCACTTATCGTCAATGTAGTTGATACCGGTTCAAACGATGCCGCTCAGAACATTGTAGATCTGGCAAAGGCGGCAAGCATTCCGGTCATCTTCTTCAACCGCTCGGTAGAAGAGTCAGTCGTAAGCAGTTATGAAAAGTGCGCTTTTGTCGGCACAGACTATGAAATGGCAGGTCATATGCAGGGCGAAATGGTCGGTAAGTATCTTGTTGAGAACTTTGACAAGCTTGACTTAAACGGCGACGGCAAGATCAGCTATGTAATGTTCAAGGGCCAGGAAGGCAACATGGAAGCTATCGCTCGTACAAAGTACGGTGTTGAAGATGCTGACAAAATTCTCACAGAAGCCGGCAAGCCGAAAATCGATTTCTATGATTCTTCCAACTCCAACAAATATCTTGTTGACCAGAACGGTCTGTGGTCTTCTGCAGCAGCAACCGACTATATGTCGACTATCCTCGCTCAGTACAGCGAAGCAAACAAAAACATGGTAGAGCTTGTTATTGCAAATAACGATGAAATGGCTCTCGGTGCTATCTCCGCTCTTCAGGCAGCAGGCTACAACAAATCCGGCGGTAAAATCATTCCGGTATTCGGTGTAGACGCAACCGATGCTGCAAAAGAAGCAATCAAGAACGGCAGCATGATCGGAAGTATCAAGCAGGATGCAGACGGCATGGCAAAGGTTCTTGTAACTATCACTCAGAACTTTATCAATTCCAAGTCCACATTCGACGGTGTAAACGCAAATGATGTAGTAGGCAAATGGAGAGTTAACATCCCCTATGCTACCTACACAGGCGAATGATCGGCAGATATTAAAACCAACATAGGGACGGCGGAGCAATCCGCTGTCCCTAATTAAAGCAAACCGATCTTAGCAGAACGGAGAAGAATACTATGACAGAAAAGAATGTATCGGCCATGAAGCTGGAGATGCAGGATGGCAAACCTGTACTTTTGCAGATGAATGACATAGAAAAATCCTTTCCGGGCGTTAAAGCGCTCGATAAGGTCAGCCTGACTGTCAAGGCCGGCACAGTCCACGCTCTCATGGGGGAAAACGGAGCCGGCAAATCAACACTTATGAAATGTCTTTTCGGTGTTTACAGTAAAGACAGCGGCAAAATCTTTTTAGAGGGTAACGAAGTGAATTTCAAAAATTCCAAGGAAGCCCTCGAACATGGAGTCGCCATGGTTCATCAGGAACTAAATCAGGCGCTCAAACGCAATGTCATGGATAATATGTGGCTCGGCAGATTTCCCACAGTTGCCAAGGGAGTGCCGATAACCAGCGAAAAGAAGATGTATAAGGCGACAAAGGAAATATTCGATAAGCTCGAAATAGACGCTAATCCCAAAATGGTAATGAGCAAAATGCCTGTTTCTCAGCGTCAGATGGTTGAGATTGCAAAAGCGGTATCTTATAATTCAAAGATAATCGTTTTCGATGAGCCGACTTCGTCGCTGACGGAAAACGAAGTGGAACATCTGTTTCGCATAATAAATATGCTGCGCGATCAAGGCTGTGGCATAATCTATATTTCCCATAAAATGAAGGAAATACTGCGTATTTCCGATGAAGTAACAATAATGCGCGATGGCAAATGGATCGCCACTAAAGACGCAAAAGACCTCACTACCGACGAGATTATCCGTCTTATGGTCGGCAGAGAGCTTACAAATATTTATCCGCCGAAAAGTAATGAGATCGGCGATGTGCTCATGGAAGTAAACGATCTTTCGGGACTTTACTCCAAGCTGAGCAATGTGTCGTTCAATGCGCACAAAGGCGAGATAATCGGTATTGCGGGACTCGACGGCTCCGGACGAAGCGAATTGCTTGAAACATTGTTCGGAGTTGCAACAAAGAAAAGCGGCGATATCAAGCTGAACGGTAAGATCGCCAAAAACCGCAGTGCAAGAGAGTCTATCAAAAACGGATTTGCACTTTTGACCGAGGAACGTCGTGCAACCGGTATTTTCAATATACTTAATATTCGCGAAAATGCGACTATCTCAAGCCTTGGAAAGTGCAGAAAAGGGCCGTTTATAAGTAAGGGAAAGCAGAAGAAAAACACCGAATGGTGTATTGATTCAATGCACGTCAAGACACCTAATCAGGAAACAAAGATTCGCTCGCTGTCCGGCGGTAATCAGCAGAAAGTTATACTCGGACGCTGGCTGCTGACCGAACCGACCGTGCTGCTGCTCGACGAGCCTACAAGGGGTATTGATGTCGGCGCAAAATATGAGATATATCAGCTTATAATTGACCTTGCCGAAAAAGGCAAAACAGTTCTGATGGTATCCTCCGAAATGCCGGAGCTGCTCGGAGTCTGCGACCGAATACTTGTTATGTCCGGCGGTAAGCTGGCAGGCGAAGTAAACGCCGCAACGACCACTCAGGAAGAAATTATGGCGCTCGCCGCCAAATTTGCATAAAACGGGGGTAAGAAAATGTCTGCTAAATTAAAAAGAAGAAGCCGCTTTGCGGCTTGGATGGATAAGTATCGCTCAGGCACAGGTGCGGATAAACGCCGAATGATAAGCGATCTCATCTTCAATAACGCAATGTATATTATAATCGCGATTGCAATAGTCTATATCGCTATTCGTGTACCTGCGTTTCTCTCAACGTCATCGATCATCAACATAATCTCGCTCACAGCCGCGAAACTTCCGATAGCACTCGGTATAGGCGGCGCGATCGTCCTTACCGGAACAGATATTTCGGCAGGCCGATGCGTTGGACTAACCGCTTGTATAGCTGCGTCACTCCTTCAGATGACCAGCTATTCCAAAAAGATTTTCCCGAATCTTGATGTAATGCCGCTCTGGGCAGTTCTTCTCATAGTTATTGCGGTCGGCGCAGTCATCGGATTTGTAAACGGTTTCTTTGTAGCTAAATTCAAGCTTCATCCGTTTATCGTAACTCTTTCGACTCAGCTCATCGTGTTCGGACTTGTGCTTATGTATCTCATGATCGGAAGCAACAACGGTCAGACTCTTTCCGGACTTGATCCGTCATACACCGATTTTGTTCGCGGCACACTTTTTACAATCAGCGGAGTTGCAGTTCCGAAATATGTTCTGTATGCGGTTGTGCTCACGGTTATCATGTGGATCGTCTGGAATAAAACAAAGTTCGGTAAAAATATGTTTGCGGTCGGCTCAAACGAAGAGGCGGCTAATGTATCCGGCGTTAATGTGTTCTGGACAATAGTTTTAGTGTTCATTCTCGCAGGCGTTATGTACGGTATCACCGGCTTCATCGAGGGTGCACGTATCGCTTCATGCTCGGCCAACACAGGTCTTAACTATGAATCCGATGCTATCGCAGCATGCGTAATCGGCGGTGTATCGTTTGTCGGCGGTACAGGTAAGATCAGCGGCATAGTTATCGGCGTGTTCCTGCTCCAGATTATCTTTGTCGGCCTTAACTTCCTCTCAGTCGACGCAAATATGCTCTATGTTATCAAGGGCCTTATCATTCTGGTAGCGTGCGCTATCGATATGCGTAAATACTTAGCACGCAAATAAATGATCAAAGAAAGGACTAAGCCTACTATGGAAAATGTTAAAACACCGGTTGAAACGACAGAAAAGCCTCAGCCGAGAAAAGGCGGACTTTACAGCAAAATAAAAATGTCGGTCCGCACGGCCAATATCATAGTAGCAGTGCTTGCGGCAGCTCTTGTTGTTGCGACAGTGTTTATAGTAAGCCATGCAGGCTTTACCGTCAGCTTTGATACCGACGGCGGATCGCGGATCGAAAGCGTTAAAGTAATGCATTCGGAAACGGTTCCGCTGTCAGATCCCCCCGTAAAAGAAGGGTACCGCTTCACAGGGTGGTACACCGATGCGGCCTGCACGCAAAAATGGAGCGATGATACTCCTGTTTCGGGCAGTATGACGCTTTATGCAGGCTGGGAAAAGAGTGAATGAAGTTTTATGCCGAAGCAGCCGTAAGGCTGCTTCGGCGCTTATGGCAATATTAATTTTGATTGATTTTCATCTGCTTACATGATAAAATATAATTATAGTGCAAACATTCGAATGCACTGATCGCTATCAAAGAAAAAAGGGAGACCGTTATGAATTATACAGTTCTCGTTGTAGACGATGAATATGAACTTCGGCGTGCAATAATTGAGCGAGTTAATTGGAACGCCGCAGGTTTTGAGGTTATCGGAGAAGCCGAAAACGGTGTTGAAGCGCTCGATCTTATCGAAACGCTTGAACCGGATCTCATACTCACCGATATAAAAATGCCGATGATCTCCGGACTTGAGCTTGCAGCAAAGGTCAGAGAACTGCGGCCTGCCACTCAGATAGTTATTTTAAGCGGGTACGACAGCTTTGAATATGCCCGAACGGCCATAGACTATAATATCATCAGCTATCTTTTAAAGCCTATCTCATCTGCAGAGATGTCAAAAGAACTGTTAGAGATCCGACGCCGAATGGACGAAAAGATAGGCTCTGTTGTAAAAACTTCCGACCCGAACTATGAGCGGCTGCTCAGAAAATCTCAGATAGAGGAATTTTTAATGCCGATAATGCTTGGCGGCAACAAAACAGGATCGGATGAGCAAACATTGCTCAGCAACGCTAAAACACTCGGGATTATCACTGATGAGGATAAGGATCTCAGATTTTGCGTTATTGTTTCAAAATTCAGAGATAAAGACGGTAATAACTGCACAAAAGGCGAACATATCGATTTTATCGGAAGGGTAATGTCAAAATATCTTCGGTGTGAAAGCTTTGTCGTTTATGGCAGAGCGGTCACGCTTGCGGTGACCGATGGAAATGACGAGCTTTCAAATGTGCTTGAATTGCCGCTTCGCGAAACTGTTCAGACAGCGAAGCGTATGCTCGGGCAGGACTGCACCATAGGCGTAAGCCGAGAGTTTTATTCGCTGTCCGATTGCGGTAATGCATATTTTCAAGCTATCACTGCCCGCCGCTATACTTCCGACGGCGCAGGCGAAGTTCGCTTTATCAACGACCAGGAGCGCGATGCTCAGTTTGAATTCGATCGTGCCGAAAAAACGGTCATAGATCTCGAAAAGCTGCTCAAAGTCGGCTCGCCGGAAGAACTCAAAGATTTTGTCGGCGGACTGTACGAATCCAATACTCCCGAAAACGCCAATCTTTTGATGATGCAGATAATAGCCACAGTCTACAGAGTCGTCAGTGCGGTTTCGGATAAAGAGGGACTTACAAAACTTTTCTCGGATAATCCGCTTTTTTCACGCGTCACATCATATAGCAGTGAAGGAGCTATGCGTGATGAGCTCATTGATTTTTGCGGCAGTGCAAAATCTATAATAGAAAACACGCAAAAGCGCGATACGGAAGTGCTTTGCGATAAAGTCGTTCAGATAATCGACAGTCAGTACGGCGACGAAGGATTGTCGCTTACAGGTGTCAGTAATATGCTTGCAGTCAGCCCGAATTATCTGAGCACACTTATCAAAAAGATCAAGAAGCAGAATTTTATAACGCTTCTCACTCAGCGGCGTATGAAAGCGGCTTATGATATGATCGTCTGCACCGATATGAAAATTCTTGAAATATCCGAAAAATGCGGCTACAGCGATCAGCATTATTTCAGCTATTGCTTTAAAAAATACTACGGAGAATCTCCGAATAAGCTCCGTAATCAAAACAGGAGAGCGTGATGATGAAAACAAAGCGTCGTTTAACAGTCAGCCTTTCTGCTCTCACAGTGTCCGCCGTCACAGCGGCAACAGTCATGGCGGTGTCTTTTTGCATTGTCATATTTGCGTCCGTTTATAGTTCCGCCCTCACTCAGAGCGCTAAATCAGGCGCTGAGCAGGTGGTCAGTCAGGCATCGATAGCTATAAACAACAATCTCGATTCAATGCGTTCCCAGCTTTATAATATTGAAAAAATGATAAGGCAAAGTAAAAGCGAGAATGAATTTCCGGAGAATGTCAACGCTCTCGTCGGAATAAAAAACGAGATATATTCGGTCACAGTCTATGACGGATCGGGCAAAATAATTTTGTGCGCAGGCAGCCGGTATCCTTTGAAAAAGAATATTTACAAGGATCTTTCTTTTGATAAACAGCGGTTTGATCATGCCCCTGATTTTTCGGTTTCCCGTCCTCATGTTCAAACAATATTCGAGGGAGCTTATCCCTGGGTGGTAACTGCTGCTTTGAAAACGTCGGATAAGGTATTTGGTTCGGGCGAATATATTGCCGTCGATTTCAGTTTCACTCAGCTTGCAGACTATGTTGATAAAGTCGGTGTCGGCAGACACGGTTATTGCTATATAACCGACATGGGCGGGAATATAATCTATCACCCTCAGCAACAGGTGCTGTTCTCAGGCTCAAAAACCGAGGATACTACAGAAATCGTAACCTTAAGGGACGGTGTTCATGCTAAAGATGACAGAATTATATCAGTCAGCACAACATCCGACGGGCTGTGGAGAATAATCGGTATCAGCTTCACAGGGGAAATGGCAAAAGAAAAGGCTACGCAAATAATAACAAGTATAGCGGCATCACTGTTCTGCTGTGCGGCTGTTGCAATAATTGTCCTTATTATTTATCAGAAGATCGTCAATGAACCTGTTAGTGCTCTGATAAGAGCGATGAAAACATTTGAAACTCAGGCAGACGCGTTTGTATATTCGCCGAAACCCGAAACAGTCAAGGAGCTTCAGGTGCTTTCCGATTCGTTTGCACATATGTCGCGCCGTATAATACGGCTTGTCGAGAGAGTTCGCCGAGAGGAAACAGAGCTTCGCAAGACCGAGCTGAAAGCGCTGCAGGCACAGATAAATCCGCATTTTCTGTATAACACGCTCGATTCTATTCAGTGGATGTGTGAGCAGGGCAAAAATGAGGACGCATCACAAATGGTCGGTGCGCTTGCAAGACTTTTCCGTATCAGTATCAGTAAAGGTCATGAGCTTATACCGATAAAGGACGAATTACAGCACGCAAAAAACTATTTGCTCATTCAAAGCTATCGTTATCGCAATCAGTTTTCATACAGATTTGATATTGATCGTTCACTTGAAAACTATCTTTGCAATAAAATAACCATTCAGCCTCTTATTGAAAATGCTATATATCACGGGCTTGACAGAATGGTGGACGAAGGCGAAATAGTCGTAACTCTTTGCTCTGCACCTGACGATCAAAACGATATACTTATAAAAGTCGAGGATAATGGCGTCGGAATGACAAAGGAACAGTGCGAGAAGATCCTTCAAAAGCAGAGAAGCGATTCGAGCGGTATAGGCGTTAAAAATGTCAATGACCGATTAAAAATATATTTTGGCAGTAAATACGGTCTCACGATCGAAAGTGAACAGGATGTAGGAACGATCGTCACAGTAAGGATCCCTAAAATAGATAAGGAGGCTTAAGTATAAAAATGAAAAGATCAGTTTTTATTCTTTGGTGCCTTATCATGTGTATAACCTTATCGTCCTGCACACTCGGCACGCCCGCAGATAAAAAGTATGTCGCGGTTATAATGAAATCTTCCAATTCGGATTTTTTCATAAATTTAAAAAACGGGGTAGACTCCGCAGCGACCGAGTATAATGTCACGGTCACATTCGAGGGCCCTGAAAACGAAGAAGATTATCTTTCTCAGAATCAAATGATAGAGCAGGCGGTTGAAAACGGTGCAGATGCGATTTTGTTTTCCGCTATTGATTACGAGCGCTCTAACGATGCTGTGAACAATGCAGTTAAAAAGGGTGTTAAGGTAATAACCATCGACAGCGATATTTCTTCTGACATGACAAGCGGCTTTATCGGAACAGACAATGTTGCGGCAGGTAAAGCCGCGGCAAAAGCCGCGATTAACGCCGCAGGCGAGTCATCCGCTAAAATCGGGCTTGTCAACTACACCGAAGCTACCGACAACGGCAAGCAGCGAGAGCAGGGCTTCAGAGCGGCGATAGAGCAGTCATCAGGCGCACAGATCGTCGGCAGTGTAACGGCGGACAGCAATGTTAAAAGCGCAAAGGAAGGAGCGCTCAGGCTTTTGTCGGAACACCCGGAGATAAATGTTCTTGTCGGATTTAACGAGTGGATGACGCTGGGTGTCGGAGAAGCGATCAAATCAATGGGCAGCACCGGCAAGATCTACGGGATAGGATTTGATACAAACATGACATCTGTTTCGATGATAGAAACAGGCGAAATGACAGCGCTTATAGTTCAAAATCCGTTTTCAATGGGCTATCTCGGAGTCAAAAACGCCGAGGCTCTGATCAGCGGAAGCCCAATGCCGGAAAAGATCATATATACCGATGTAACCACCGTTGATAAAACCAATTTGTTCGATGAGGATGTTCAAAAAATATTGTTCAGATTTTCTTAAAGGAGGAGCCAAAAATGTATCAGGCAAACAGTGAAAGGTATTCGAAAATGCAATATAACCGTTGCGGAAACAGCGGGCTCAAGTTGCCGCAGATTTCGCTCGGATTGTGGCATAATTTCGGCGATACAGCGCTGTATGAAAATATGAAGACAATGTGCCATACCGCTTTTGACAACGGTATCACGCATTTTGATCTTGCCAATAACTACGGTCCGGAGCCCGGCAGTGCCGAGCGAAATTTCGGAAAGATCCTGAAAGACAGCTTCGGACCTTACCGCGATGAACTTATCGTCAGTACCAAAGCGGGCTACACCATGTGGGACGGTCCTTACGGAGACTGGGGAAGCCGAAAATATCTTATTGCCAGTATTGATCAAAGTCTTAAAAGACTCGGACTTGATTATGTTGATATTTTTTATCATCATCGCCCTGACCCATCAACTCCGCTCGAAGAAACAATGGGTGCTCTTGCAAGAATAGTCAGAAGCGGTAAGGCGCTTTATGCAGGCCTTTCAAATTATGACGGCGAAACGCTCCTGAAAGCGAGCCGTATTCTTGATGAGCTGCATTGTCCGTTTGTCATAAATCAGAACCGCTATTCGATTTTCGACAGATCAGTCGAACAAAACGGGTTAAAGCAGAAAGCAAAAGAACTCAAGAAGGGAATTATCGTTTTCAGTCCGCTCGCACAAGGTCTGTTGACTGATAGGTATCTCCACGGTATACCGAGCGACAGCCGCGTCAGCACCGACGGAAGATTTTTAAACAGTTCAAGTATTACTCCCGAACGGCTGGACCAAATCAAAAAGCTGAATGAGATAGCTCAGTCGCGCGGACAATCGCTCGCACAAATGGCACTTGCATGGCTTTTGCGTGACGATGCCGTGACCTCTGTGCTCATCGGTGCTTCCAAGCCGTCTCAGATTCTCGATAACATTTCCGCTGCTCAAAATCTGTTGTTTACACAATCTGAACTTGAAGAGATCGACCGCATTTCAATAAAATAAAAAGCTTGGAAAACACCGTCATAAGCACGGTGTTTTCTACCGTTAGAGATGATCGGGATCGAGGTGCGTGCTTCGCACCTCGTGACAGCTTACGCTGTCGGCATTATTGCTGATTCGTCTCGCCGACTCGTGCCTCGCGGCAATCGACGAATACTCGCAGTCGGTTCGATCCCGTCATACTGCGCTAATCAAAAAACAAAAGCACTAAGCCATAAACTTAGTGCTTTTCTGCTGGTGGAGATGATCGGGATCGAGGTGCGTGCTTCGCACCTCGTGACAGCCTACGCTGTCGGCATTATTGCTGATTCGTCTCGCCGACTCGTGCCTCGCGGCAACCGACGAATATTCGCAGTCGGTTCGATCCCGTAACACTGCTAATCAAAAAGCAAAAGCACTAAGCCATAAACTTAGTGCTTTTCTGCTGGTGGAGATGATCGGGATCGAGGTGCGTGCTTCGCACCTCGTGACAGCCTACGCTGTCGGCATTATTGCTGATTCGTCTCGCCGACTCGTGCCTCGCGGCAACCGACGAATATTCGCAGTCGGTTCGATCCCGTAACACTGCTAATCAAAAAACAAAAGCACTAAGCCATAAACTTAGTGCTTTTCTGCTGGTGGAGATGATCGGGATCGAACCGACTACCTCTTGAATGCCATTCAAGCGCTCTCCCAAGTGAGCTACACCCCCGAGTGATAAAAATTATAACACAAGCTTTGCGAATATGCAAGTATTTTTTTGCTTTTTATTTGGATGTTTTTAAATCGATGCAACGCTATAATTGAATTTTCAAAGGGTAAATTTGATTGCCGAAAACTATTTAAATTTTTTGAAATAAATGCTTGACAATCATGACCACAATGATATAATAACCTTGAAATCGGACAAGTTCCTATTTGAAAAAACTGATGTTGCACGGTGATATTTATGCTGAATACCGACAAAAGTAAGTTTCATTTCGATGATGACAGTATAATCAAGCAGGAACAACTGCTGATTGAATGCTATGGCGAAGCGCCGCAGAAGATCGGCTTTATGAAAATGCTGATGAAAGTTTATAAAGGGCATTACCTAAAGCTATTGCTCTCTATGATCTGCTATATCGTCAAGGACTCTCCGACATGGGTCATTCCTATCGTTATCGGAAAGATGATCGATGTTGTAGCCAAGGGAACCGATAATTTCTTTGCCGATACATACGGCTACATTATTCTATGCGCGGTTCTCTTGCTTATAAATATTCCGCTTCATTATCTTCATGTAAAGCTGCTTAGTCTTGCGAGAAGAAATGTCGAAGCGGGACTTCGCGGAGCGATGATAACAAAGCTCCAGCAGCTCTCGATCTCTTTTCACCATTCCATGCATTCCGGCAGAATACAATCGAAAGTCATTCGCGATGTTGAAAGCGTCGAGATGCTTTCGGCTCAGCTTTTCACAACACTTGTCGGCGTTGCATTTAATATGATAATGTCGCTGATAGTGGTGCTGCAATCGAACCTTATTGTTTTCTGCTTTTTTGTTGTGTGCGTGCCTATCGCCGCGCTTACAATGTTCGCTTTCAAAAAGCCGATGAAAGAAAGCAACCATGAACTTCGTCGCGAGGTCGAGCATGCGTCGGCAGATGTTGCCGAAATGGTTGAGCTTATCCCTGTGACCCGTGCTCATGCTCTTGAGAACAATGAGATCAAAAGACTGTCCTCTCAGCTTAAAACCGTTGCCGAAAAGGGCTACCGCGTTGATATAATACAAAGTCTTTTCGGGTCGACAAGCTGGGTAATATTCCAGTTCTTCCAGGTGCTTTGTCTGTTCACATCATGCTTTATGGCGGCAATGGGAAGCATTTCGATCGGCTCGATAACCCTTTATCAAACATATTTTTCAAGGATAGTAAGCCAGGTTTCGGCTATTATCGGACTTTTGCCGACGCTTTCCAAAGGTGCGGAATCATTCCGTTCTATCGGTGAAATACTCAATGCCCATGATGTTGAGGATTATTCGGGCAAGAAAAAGCTCGGAACATTAAAGGGCAACTATAAGCTCGACCATGTTTTCTTTGAGTATGAGGGCAGAACACCGGTTATAAAAGATGTCAATCTCGATGTTAAGCAGGGCGAAACAATAGCACTTGTCGGCAGTTCCGGATCGGGAAAATCCACGCTTATGAATATGATAATCGGATTTTTCAAGCCGACAAAAGGCATTATCACTGTTGACGGAGAAAATCTCAACGATATCGACCTTCATTCCTACAGGAAACAGATCGCGGTCGTTCCGCAGACTTCGATCCTGTTCACAGGCTCGATCAAAGACAATATAACATACGGTCTTAAAAATGTAACAAAAGAACAGATTGATGCTGCTGTAAAAGCCGCTAATCTTGAAGATTACATATCTCACGCACCGGACGGACTTGATACCAATGTCGGCGAGCACGGCAGCAACCTTTCGGGCGGTCAGCGCCAGAGGGTTTCCATTGCAAGAGCGATAATCAGAGATCCGCAAGTTATAATACTCGATGAGGCGACATCGGCGCTCGACACTGTTTCCGAAAAAGAGATCCAAAGCGCTATCTCAAATCTCACATCAAATCGCACTACATTTATTGTCGCTCACAGACTTTCAACAATACGCGACGCTGATAAGATCGCGGTTTTAAAAGAGGGAAGATGCGTGGAATACGGCACTTTCGAGGAACTCATGGAGAAAAAGGGCGAGTTTTATAAGCTGGAAGAAACTCAGCTTCAAAGTGTTTGATAATTATTGATCGGGGGCGTTTCAAATAAAAAAGAAGTGGCTTAAAAAAGTATTCAGAAGGCGTTTTTTCGTTATAATGGCGTTGCTTTTGCAAGTGCTTTTAATGCTTTATATCATCATCGGAGGCACTCGTGCTTCAGTTTATATAAGCCTCGGATGCACCGCAGTAAGCCTGATTGTTGCGCTGTTTGTGGCAACAAAGAAAAGCGGCGGAGCCTACAAGCTCATATGGGTGTTCATTATATTGCTGTTTCCAGTGCTCGGAGGACTGCTGTATCTTTTCTTCAACTTTCAGAAAAGCTCAAAGCGGGTTCTTGACAAGATAGGAGAAAACACCGAGAGACTCGCATCGCATTTTGAATCGTCTGAAGAAACACTGCAAACGGCAATGCAGCATGATATTGCCCACGCTCCTTTAATGAGCTATCTGCAAAAATCCGCAGGCTACCCGATCTATAAAGCGAGCGACCACAGATATTTCTCGCCTATTGAGGACATGATGCCGACGCTTCTCGCCGCTCTCGAAAAAGCAGAAAAGTTTATTTTTCTTGAGTATTTCATTGTTGAAAACGGTATTATGTGGAGCAGTGTTCTCGACATACTCGAGCGCAAGGCGGCAGAAGGTGTCGATGTTAGGCTGATGTATGACGATATGGGTTGCTTTACTCTGTTGCCTTATGATTATCCGAATTATCTTGAAAGCAAGGGGATCAAGTGCAGGATCTTCAATCCGTTTCGTCCGGTGCTGACCTCCACTCAAAACAACCGCGATCACCGCAAGATATGTGTTATTGACGGAGAGATCGCAATAACGGGCGGCTTTAACTTTGCTGATGAATACATCAATGAGGACAAAAACCGCGGCTACTATTGGAAAGACAGCGCTATTATTTTCGACGGCAACAGCGCCCGTGCTTTCACTCTTATCTTTCTTCAGCTTTGGGAGCTGCAGGATGATCGCGGCCTTGATATGTCGCTTTTGCCGCCGCTCAGAGATGATCTTAGGGTCGGATATATGCAGCCTTATGCAGATTGTCCGTCTGATAATGAGGATGTCTGCGAAGCAGTCTATCTCGATATAATAAAGTCCGCAAGAAAATATGTTTATATCGTGACACCTTATTTGATTTTCGATGAAAACTTTATCTATGCTCTCGGTCACGCCGCTAAAAGCGGAGTTGATGTCAGAATCATCACACCGGAGATCGGCGACAACAAGTTTATCCATTTCGTCACACGTTCTTATTATAAAGAACTGCTTGAAGACGGTGTTAAGATTTATGAATACAGACGCAGTTTTGTTCATTCAAAGCTGTTTGTGTCCGATGACAGCATCGCTTCTGTCGGAACGGCAAATCTCGATTTTCGAAGTCTTTATCTGCAATTTGAGTGCGGTCTGCTGCTCTATGGCACGCAGGGCGTTATGTCGGTGAAAGATGATTTTTTAAAAACTCTTGAAAAATGCAAGCCGATCAGAGATAAGGATTGCAAAGCAGGCCCGTTCAAAACACTTCTGCAGCATATATTTAAGTTGTTCAGCCCGCTTATGTAAAATGTTTTAATTGCACTTTAATTGTAATCGGTGCTTGTTTTTGAAATATTTGAAATAGCTTCTTCGTCAATACCGACAAATTTCACAGATGTTTTTATAATTATATCCAAACATTATTTCACAACCGTTTAATATCTTGCGCTGAAATTTTAATAATGATATAATGACATCAGCAAATACCGCGAGGAGGCACAAATATGAAACTATTAAAAAAGGTCGTAGCCGCGGTTACAGCAGTGGTGGTGTCTGTAACCGCAATGTCCTTTATGTCGTTTGCTTCATCTGCCGAAAATGATGTCTTCTTCAAATTCGCGCAGAATAAGCAACTGTCGTCAAACGGCACAAAGAGCATAACCTATTCGTCAAACGGCATTCGAGTCGTGAGCGACGATAATAACATCCAAAACTGCAACGGCTATATGCCGGAATCGGATCGTCGATATATTCAGGCGGTTTACGATGTCAGCGAGCAGGGAACACAATCAGCTCTTCAAACCTTGCAGACTGATAAAAGATCTTATCGCGTTTCCGCCGATATTTATCTTCACAAGGTCGTCGGAGTCAAAACAATGAGAAATATCGGTAAGCAGGGCAATGACTATACTTATCATGATTGGTACAGAAAATATGACAAGGAAAAGGATAAGTATCTCGATCTTGCCACAGTAAAAGATCTCGGCTTTGCTTCCGAAGTGATTTTAATTTTCGCCGGTAAGGACGAAAACGGCAAAACCGTTACATACCGCAGCGAAATCCAGGTATCGTCGGTCGAACGCCCGAAAAAAACACTTGTCACAAATCTGCCGAAAAATATGGCATCGATCGACACTCTCACAGTCAGATTTGCGCAAAGCTCGGGTTGGATAACAGCGATTAAGAGCCTCGACTGCGAGGTTTCAAACCTTAAAGTTACAAAGCTCGCAACTCCGACAAATCCCATTCAGGAGCCTAAAGAAGGCTGCCTCGTTGACTATACCGACGCGTATATCTATTCTCAGCTCGGGCTTTCGAGAATTGACTTTTCCGCTATGGTCGATATGACGGTTGATGAAAGTTCCGAGCTTTATCCGAATTCCGCCATGTCGTTTTACGGCAAGGGATTCGTAGGTCCGGATCAGTTCCATCACGGCTGGGAAGATGTCGGCGTAAGTGCAGGCTTTGATATGGGTAAGCTGTCAGAGTATGACGGTGTTGAGTGTTATGTTCTTTCGCGAAAGACGGATATGTGGACTGTCGGTTTCACGATCGATTTTAAGGTCATGCTTCCGAATCGAGATGCAAAGGGCAATTACCTCGATAAAAACGGAAAAAAGGTAAGCGGTATCGACAAGGCCTATTTCTTCCCGTGGACATTTATGATTCCTGAGCAGAACAGACCGGCGGCTCATGCAGGCACGGTCATGAAATTCACTTTTGATTTTAAGGATTTCAAGACCGCTCCGCTTTCTGAGCTTATGGCAACTGCCGACAGAATAGGCGCCGATATAGGCGAGTACTATGACGATGCCATTGAGAACGGCACGATCAGCTTCAATGAGTATAAGAAGTATGCATATTGCTTCAATATCGAAAAAGGACTTTACGCATTCACAGGCAAGGATATAGTCGTTGATTTTTCGGTAGGCGATCTTTATGGCTGCAAGTATGATAAATACGGCGATCTCACATCGAATATGCCGGCACCTGCCGCATATGTCGATCCTAATCCAGGTGTCAATACGGTAGACAGTGACGCAGTTGCAAAGTATGTCGAGCTTTATAAAAAGCTTCCGAAGGATGCGGCGGCGTATTACAACGATCCCGACGGCAAGCTTAAAGAAATACTCTCGGAGTATTTAGCACTCTGGGGAACAATGAATAAAAAAACCAAAAAAGAGCTTGAGCTTACCTATGGGTATACTGAAAAAGAGTATATGCATCTTGCACTGATTTGGGATGATGTGTACGGCGAGTCTGACGGGCCGACAGCGATCGATCTCGATTACGACGATGATTTCGGATTTGATGTAAATCCCGACAGCGGAACAGCGCTTCCGATCGCATTGTCTGTATCACTGATCGGCACAGCCGCAGTGCTGACCGCGATCAGAAGAAAAAGAAAAGCATAGAGCTAAAAAAGGAGCAGATTATAAATCTGCTCCTTTTATTATTTTCGGTTTATCATAAACCGTAATGCTTTGTCGTACATTCTATCGGAAAGGATACTTCGCAGAAAAACAAAAGTTTTTGAGTTCTTGCCTACTAAATACCTTGTCTTGGGTTTTTTCGAGCTTACAGCTTTTAAAACCGCTTTTGCAATAATATCGGGCTTTGAAAATTTTCCGATATTGTGCATCATTCTCTCAAGTCCCTGCGCTTGCTCGGCATATGCACCGTTTGCTGATCGCTTTTTAACATTATCAAGCATGATGTCGTTCCATGCCGTGTCAATATCGCCGGGCTCGATTATCGCAACTTTTATACCAAACGGCTGAGTTTCAAATCGCAAGCAATCTGAGAAACCCTCTATCGCATATTTTGTTGCATGATACCAAGCGCCGAGCGGAGAATACATCTTTCCGCCCATAGATGAATTGTTTATGATCAGTCCGCTTTCTTGCTTTCGCATTATAGGAAGCACCTCTTTGGTGATAGCGGCAAGACCGAAAAGGTTGACTTCAAATTGGCTCCTCGCTTCATCAAGAGGAACATCTTCAACAGCGCCGTAGGAGCCATAGCCTGCGTTGTTGAATAAAACATCGATCTTGCCTTGCTCACGCATAACTTCAGCGACAGCGGATTTAACACTCTCAATATCCGTCACATCACATTTTATCGGCGTCACCGAGTATGCTTTAAGTGGCTCCATTTTCTCAATTCGTCTTGCCAGCGCGTAGACTATGCAGCCGTTTTCCGACAGCAGTTTTGCGGTTGCATAACCTATTCCGGCAGAAGCGCCTGTGACTATAACAACTTTGTTCATAAAGCTAAACCTCCGAAAAAGCAGCCCGACACAGATGTGTCGGGCACAATTTTTAAAACAGGCCGGAAATAACTCCGTTTTCATCAATATCGATCTTTTCGGCAGACGGCACTTTCGGCAGTCCCGGCATTGTCATAATATCGCCTGTTAGACAAACGACAAATCCCGCTCCGGCAGAAACCTTTGCACTGCGGACTGTGATCTTAAATCCGCTCGGTCTGCCGAGCTTTGTCTGATCGTCCGACAGCGAATACTGCGTTTTCGCCATGCAGACAGGGAATTTATCAAATCCGAGCCTGCGGAGATTTTCGATCTCTTTTTTCGCCTTAGGCGTGTAATCAACACCGTCCGCACCGTATATCTTTGTTGCAACGGCATTTATCTTATCGAAAAGATTCATCTCATCGGGATAAGTGAATGTAAAGTCATTCGGCTCATCGCAAAGACGGACAACCTCGTTTGCAAGCTTGATTCCGCCGTCAGATCCTTTGCCCCAAACTTCGCAAAGCGCAACATTGACTCCGAGCTCGCGGCACTTATCTTCAACAAGCCTGAGCTCAGCTTCGGTGTCGGTCGGGAAACGATTTATCGCAACAACACACGGAAGCTTGAAATTCCCGGTCATATTCTCAATATGCTTATAAAGATTGGGCAGACCCTTTTCAAGCGCGCCGAGATCTTCATTTGAAAGCTCGGCTTTCGGCTTACCACCGTGGGATTTCAGTGCCCTGACAGTCGCAACGATAACAACGGCATCCGGTTTTAATCCTGCCGCGCGGCATTTAATATCAAGGAACTTTTCAGCACCGAGATCGGCGCCGAATCCCGCCTCTGTCACAACATAATCGCCGAACTTCAAAGCCGCCTTTGTTGCGGTAACAGAGTTGCAGCCGTGAGCAATATTTGCAAACGGACCGCCGTGAATAAACGCAGGTGTATGCTCAAGCGTCTGAACAAGGTTGGGCTTCAATGCGTCCTTTAAAAGGGCAGTCATAGCACCTTGTGCTTTAAGATCGCCTGCTGTAACAGGCTCGCCGTCCGTATTGTATCCCACAATAATTGATTTTATACGGGCTTTAAGATCGGTTATATCTGTTGCAAGACAAAGAATAGCCATGATCTCGGAGGCAACGGTAATATCAAATCCATCCTCCCTCGGGAAGCCGTTAATTCTGCCGCCGAGTCCGTCGGTAACATATCTGAGCTGGCGGTCGTTCATGTCAACACAGCGCTTCCATGTGATACTGCGTGTGTCTATTCTGAGCGCATTGCCTTGATGAATATGGTTGTCGAGCATTGCGGCTAAAAGGTTGTTCGCAGCGCCTATTGCGTGCATATCACCTGTGAAATGAAGGTTTATATCCTCCATCGGCACTACCTGTGCATAACCGCCGCCGGCGGCACCGCCCTTGATTCCGAAAACAGGGCCGAGTGACGGCTCGCGAAGCGCAATAACAGTCTTTTTACCGATTTTGCTCAAAGCATCGCCCAAGCCAACGGTAACAGTCGTTTTGCCCTCGCCTGCCGGTGTCGGGTTGATAGCTGTAACAAGTATGAGCTTACCGTCTTTTTCGTCCTTTTTTGAACGGATAGTATTAAGATCGACTTTTGCCTTATATTTTCCGTAGTATTCAATGTCGTCTTCCGTAAGTCCGATTTTTTCGGAGATCTTCTTTATCGGAAGCATTTCACATTCCTGCGCTATTTCAATATCAGATTTATAATCACTCATAATATCACCTGTTATCTAGCCTTAGTGTCGTTTTCTTCGCAAAGCTTTTTGATAAGCTCGTCAAGACTGCAAGCGCCGAGATCTCCGTCTTTTCTCGAACGAACAGAAACTGTGCCGCTTTCCTGCTCTTTATCGCCAAGCACCAGCATATAAGGAATCTTTTTGAGCTGAGCCTCGCGGATCTTATAGCCTATCTTCTCGGAACGCTCATCGATCGTAGCACGCATGCCTGCCGCTTTAAGTGCGTCAAGCACCTTGTGAGCATAGTCAAGATGTTTATCCGAAATAGCCAGTACTCTGACCTGCTCGGGCGCAAGCCAAAGCGGAAACGCGCCAGCAAAATGCTCGATAAGAATACCGATAAATCTTTCAATCGAACCGAATGCAACACGGTGGATCATTATCGGGCGGTGTTTCTCGCCATCTGCACCGATATATTCAAGCTCGAATCTGAGCGGGAGCTGGAAGTCAAGCTGAATAGTGCCGCACTGCCATGTTCTGCCGATAGAATCTTCAAGATGAAAGTCGATCTTCGGGCCGTAGAATGCGCCGTCACCCTCGTTGACAACATAGTCAAGACCGAGGTCGTCCAGAGCGCCTCTTAGTGCTTCTGTTGCCATCTCCCAATCTTCGTCACTGCCCATCGAGTTATCGGGACGGGTCGAAAGCTCAACATGATATTTAAAGCCAAACAGCTTGTAAACCTCATCGATAAGCGAAGCAACTCCCTTGATCTCGTCACGGATCTGCTCAGGCATCATAAAGATGTGAGCGTCGTCCTGAGTAAAGCAGCGAACACGCATAAGACCGTGAAGCTGACCGGACTTTTCATGACGGTGAACAAGACCGAGTTCGCCCATTCTGATAGGAAGATCGCGGTATGAACGCGGCTCAGACTGATAAACAAGGATTCCGCCCGGGCAGTTCATCGGTTTGATCGCAAAATCCTGATCGTCGATAACCGTTGTGTACATATTCTCTTTATAGTGATCCCAATGTCCCGAAGTCTCCCAAAGATGGCGGCTGAGCATGATCGGTGTTGAGATCTCAACATAGCCTGCTTTATTGTGTATGTCGCGCCAATAGTCAAGCAGCAGATTTTTGAGGATCATGCCGTTGGGCAGGAAGAACGGGAATCCCGGGCCTTCGTTTCTCATCATAAATAAACCGAGCTCTCTGCCGAGTTTGCGGTGATCGCGTTTCTTTGCCTCTTCAAGACGCTCGATATATTCGTCAAGCTCAGACTTTTTCGGGAATGAAATACCGTAGATACGTGTGAGCATTTTGTTCTTTTCGTCGCCTCTCCAGTATGCTCCTGTAACCGAAAGCAATTTGACTGCTTTAACAGAGCCTGTCGAGAACAGATGCGGACCTGCACAAAGATCGCAGAAATCGCCCTGCTTATAGAAGCTGATAGCCTCGCCTTTGTTTGCATGTTCCGAGATAAGCTCGGTCTTGTAGACCTCGCCTTTATCGCCCATCAGTTTAAGAGCTTCGTCTGCCGGAAGTTCAAACTTCTCAAGCGGGATATTCTCCTTGATGATCTTTTTGATCTCTGCCTCAACCTTTTCAAGATCATCGGCTGTAAACTGCGATGAAAAATCGAAATCGTAGTAAAAACCGTTGTCGATCGAAGGACCGATAGCCAGCTTGACATCTGGATACAAACGCTTAACAGCCTGCGCCATAATATGCGAAGTTGTGTGCCAATAAGCCTTTTTGCCGTTATCATCATCGAATGTGAGGATGTTGAGCGAACAGTCGTTCTCAAGCGATGTGCGAAGATCGCGGACTTCACCGTTTATCTCGCAGGCACAGGCAGCTCTGTAAAGTCCCATGCTCAGCGACTTGCAGACATCGGCAGCGCTGATCCCTTTCTCAAATTCCATGACCTCTCCGTTTTTCAGTGTTACTTTGATCATAAAAAGATCATCCTTTCAAATGAAATACAAAATAAAAAAGCTTCATCCCGTAAAACGGGATGAAGCATAGCTCCACGGTTCCACCCGAATTGCACAAAAGTGCCTCTCGCTTGTTTGATAACGCAGTATCACTGCGGCGACCTTATATCAGCCGCGCTCCGGGGCGGTACGCTGTTTCGATTCGTGCGGTTTTGCACAGCCAACCGCTTTCTGAAACGAACTGATGAAACATCGCTTCCCATCAACACATTAATTACATTTTAACACCGAAATATGCGGTTGTCAACATAAAATAAAAAAATCCCGATAAAATGATAAATTATTTAAAATATAGGGGAAAAAGGTAGTCTGAATGGTATGAATAAAATTCAACCTCGTTCATGCGTTGGTGCTGTTTCGATAAGCACACTGCTCACAATAGCGTGCGGACATATCTATGCAAAAATTGTCGAAAAAAGACGTCGTTGAAGCGCTCAGGAGCAAATAACGCCCGTCATTTTGGCATAATATTTATCGCTTTAGCTTATTAAATTGTTCAAAACATAGAAAATAACTTGTTTTTGTTGACATTGCATATTTTGTGTGCTACAATTTAGGCAAATCTGATGAAAGGGTGATTATAATGACTTTCGAGAAAAAGTTCGAAACTTTAAAGAAATCCTTGATCAAAGCAGATACCAAGAAATTCACAGAAAGCTTTGCTTTTCAGGTGAATATCACTGATGAGGATTGCGCAGGGGCATTTTACATTGCATTTGTAAACGGAGAGTATTCCGTTGAACCGTACGACTATAATGATCGCACAGCACTGCTTACAGGTGCTGCTGCTGATATTGCTAAGCTTGCCAAGGGCACGGTTGCTGTATCGGTAGAAGGCAATGTTGGTCAGGTTGAAATTTATGCTGCATCTTTCAAAAAGCCTGCTGCTAAAAAAACTCCGGCTAAAAAGCCTGTTGCTAAAAAAGCTGAGCCTGCCAAAAAAGAGGCTCCCGCTAAGAAAGCAGAAGTAGCTCCGAAAGCTGAGCCGGTAAAGAAGGCTGTTGCTGAGAAAAAGGTTGCAGAGGTTAAAAAGCCTGCTGTTGTTAAGGCTGCCGCTCCTGCCGCTAAGACAGCAGCTCCGGCTGCAAAGCCTGCGGAAAAAACACAGATGAAGACAACTAAGACTCCTGTTGTTAAAACCGCTGCTAAAACAACCGAGAAAAAGAAATAATTTTATTTCACTGAAGAACGCTTAACCGAAACGGTTAAGCGTTTTTGTTTTATTCGTCTTTATCTTGGTCTGTCTGTTCGTCTGTCTCCTCGATGTCAGCCCAGATATTGCTCGGAAAGTTCTCATCGTCATATTCTTCTTCTGTGCTTCCGGGAAGTTCAACAGGATAAAGATTTGTCACTTCAACCATGCCCGATCTCATCCAGACAGCCGGTGTGATTCGTATTGTGTAGCCTTCTCCGGGTGCACATTGCCATTCAAGCATATTCAGTCTAGGCAGACCATAAACGGCGAGCAGGAGCATTATAACACCGCCGTGCGTACATATAGCGGTTTGTGTTGCACCGCTTTTCATTATATCTCTCACAATTCTTCCGAATGCGGCGCAAACTCTGTGGGAGAAATCCTCCTGGCTTTCGCCTCCCGGAGCGGCAGTACCGTGTTTAATAAAGTCACTGTATCTCGGGTCGTTTATAAGTTCTTCTGGTGTCTTACCCTCAAATTCACCGAATTCGTATTCGCGAAGCTCCGGAATGGTTACGATTTTTTTATCCGGCAGAACTGACTGCACTGTCTGAACACATCTTTTCAGCGGACTTGAAAAAACAAGGCAGGGATCAAGATAATCAAATTTTTCTTTAAGACTCTTAAGCTTTTCTATACCATTAGTAGAAAGTTCAACATCGGTTGACCCTATATATTGTTTTTTTTCTTCACCGACTGTTTCACCGTTGCGAATGAGATGAATATAATATGATTTCAAGCGGAATTTACCCCTTTCGTCTGTGTTATACGATATGAGCATTTTTTATAAAAAAAAACTTAATCTATGTGCAAGTTGTCTCTTTACTTTTAGAGAACAAACTATTATAATTGTTAATACTGTAAGTATAAATGTGAAATGGGAATTGAAATGGAAACAGAAAACAAATTCGCACAAAGGATCACAAGTTTGAGAAACAAGCGAGGGATCTCTCAAAAAGCAGCGGCTCAGGAGCTGGGAATATCTCAAGGCCTTTTATCTCACTATGAAAAAGGCATTCGTGAATGCGGACTTGACTTCGTCATTAAAGCGGCGGAGTTTTATTCTGTATCCTGCGGTTATTTGCTCGGTGTTGAAAAGGACTCGAACGAGCAAACTTCATCCGGCGAAGCAAAGCTTAATAAACGCGGAAGCAGAGTTGTCAACGGCGTTTTTTCAATAAATGAAATATCAACAAAGATTGGCGGAGAAACGCTTTGCAACAGAGTCAACGATATTCTTGCGGTTCAGGTATATAACACATTAAGAATGCTCGATAAAGCCAACAGAACAGGCGTGTTTGATATGGATCTCAGCCGCTCGCTAATAACCTCGTCGGCATTTATCCAAAATGCTGTTGCAAGGCTGTCGGGTGTCGATACAGCGGATCTTCCGGGGAATTTTGAATTGCCTAAAGACACCGCAAAGCTTATCAAAAATGTTGAGCAAAAGCTCGATGTAATGTGATTTTGCAATAGATTTAAATAACCCAAAAGCAGGGACTGGCTAATCGGCAGTCCCTGCTTTGTTTTTTATTAAAGATTTTCAATAACGATTATCTCAACCACATCTGCAACATGCTCGCAGGCATCGCAAACCTTCTCAAATCCCTTGTAAACTTCACGCCATGCAATGACCTCAAGCGGATCTGTGCTTGTTGTGTGAAGCTCTCTGAGCGCTGTGATATAAAGATTGTCGCCCTCTTCTTCGAGCGAATTTATCTTAATAACATATTCGTGAAGTGTTTTCGACTTTTTGAAGTTCTTAAATTCACTGATCAATGTGTGCAGATTATCGCAGCAGGTAACAAGCAGGTCGGCAAACGAAAGAGCGTCGGCACGGATGCTTGTGATATTGTTTGTGTAGATGTTGATCAGTGTGTCGTCAATAGCATCTGTAACATTGTCGATGCAGTGGATCAGATTAACGATATCGTCGCGCTCGATCGGAGTGATAAACTCTTTAACAAGAACCTCCATCATCTCATGCTTGCGGACATCTCCTTTGTGTTCAAGTTCGTGCAGAGCATTCATCTTTTCGCGCAGGGTATCCGTTTCATAAGAATTAAGAATATCCTTCAGCATAACTGCGGTTTCTTTTGCGATTGCTGTGCAGTCTGCAAAAGAGTCAAAATAATAATTATCGCGTTTGTTAGCCATTTAAAATTCCTCCGATCAAAATATAAGTATAAACAGCTTGACCATCAAATAACTTATAATACCGCAACCCGGGAATGTAAGTATCCAGGTGAGTACCATTTCTTTAACAACACCGAGATTTATGGCAGATAAACGCTTTGTTGCGCCGACACCCATGATCGCGGTTGTTTTTGTATGAGTTGTGCTGACAGGAATACCGGTCAGCGATGAAAACAGCAGGCAGAGCGCTGCTGCAATATCTGCGGAGAAACCTTGGAATGTGTCAAGCTTGACCATATCCATGCCGACAGCTTTAATGATCTTATAGCCGCCGACAGATGTTCCGAGTGCCATAACAACAGAGCAGAGGATCATCATCCATATCGGGATATTTGTGTCCGGCATTTCCATTTGACCGTTTGCCATGAATGCACTTAACAGAATAACAGCCATAAATTTCTGACCGTCCTGCGCACCGTGCATAAATGACATCGCCGCGCCTCCGAATATTTGTGCCCCTCGGAAAAAACCCGTCGTCTTTCTGCGGTCGGCGTTTCGGAAAATAGATCCCACAACTTTAGCACTGACCCAGCCGCTTCCGAAACCGAGCGCAGTTGAAAGTGCAAGACCTACAAGCACCCAGACCCATTCGCTCCAGTTGATACCGTCGAAACTGTTGTGCATAGCGATAGCAGCACCGGAAAGACCTGCAATAAGCGCATGGCTTTCACTTGTCGGAATACCGAAATACCATGCTGCGGTAGCCCAAACTATGATCGCAAACAATGCCGCACACAAAGCTGTTATTGCTTGTTTCGGGTCATTGCCGAAATTAACCATGTCTTTGATGGTAAAAGCAACGCTTGAGTTTATAAGCGTCATAATGAAAACACCGAAGAAATTAAACACCGCCGACATCATTATGGCAGGCCGCGGTGAAATGGCTCGCGTTGCGATGCAGGTAGCAATCGCATTCGGTGCGTCTGTCCAGCCGTTGACGAAAATAACGCCGAGCGTCAGAACAACAGTTATCAGCAGCATCGGATTAGACGCTATCTGGTTAATAAAACTTGTAAATCCGAAATCCATAGTATACCTCTTAATTAACCGTGAATATTAACTTCTTGTAAAAAAAACACCTGCCCTTAAATAGTATCATTATTTTGTTTGAAAATCAAGTAAAAAATAATATTTTAAAAAAGAAAGTGTTAATAATATTATTTTTGTTGAGAAACAAGCGAAATTGTGCTACAATAAAATCAAATATATTTTTGTTTATTTCGGCTTTATTCGGAAAATCTAAAATTATCATCTATGTGAAAGGTTTGAGTATGATAATGGAAGATTTATTTGGAATTATTCCGTCGCAGCAGCCGAATGAAGACGAAAATTCGGACGACAGCAAAGAAGCAAGGGAAGAAATAAAGGATTTCGGCAGTATCACAACCGGCAGCCGATATCCGATCCATTGCCTGACTATTATCGGGCAGATCGAGGGACATTATATCCTTCCTTCACAGAATAAATCCACCAAATACGAGCATGTGATCCCGCAGCTTGTTGCTGCTGAGGAAGATCCGCGCATAAAAGGGCTCTTGATGATATTGAACACGGTCGGCGGTGATGTCGAAGCAGGGCTTGCTATAGCCGAGCTTGTTGCGGGAATGAAGAAGCCTGTCGTGTCGCTTGTGCTCGGCGGAGGTCATTCAATAGGGGTTCCGCTTGCGGTCTGTGCGTCCCGTTCATTTATAGTACCGAGTGCCACTATGACTATCCATCCGGTGAGAATGAGCGGTCTTGTTGTCGGCGTGCCGCAGACATATTCTTATTTTGAGCGTATGCAGGACAGAATAATTAAATTTGTCTGCGATAATTCAAATGTCAGCGAGGACTGTTTTCGCCGTATGCTTCACAACACGACCGAGCTTGCAACGGATATCGGTACGGTTTTAAACGGCGAAGAAGCCGTGAAATGCGGACTTATTGATGAAATAGGCTCGCTTTCAAATGCAATATCTTATTTATACAATTCGATAGAACAAAGCTCCGACTAAAGGGGGCGATACATATTGAAAGGATACATATTTAGATGTCAGAAAAGAAAAAATCACCCAAAAAATCCGGAAAGAAAACCGCCGCAAAGGGATCAAAAACCGCAACAGCGCAAATGAAAGAGCCGAGTCAGCCGTCGTCGTTTCGTCGGCAGACGGCAGCTGTTATTTTGTTTGCGTTTGCCGTTTTGACACTGTTTATAGTACTTATAAAAGGAGAAAAGGTCTGGAGCTTTTTCCATGGCATGATGTTCGGGCTTTTCGGAGTGTGTGCGTTTATAGTGCCTGTTGTGCTCGGCGGCGTTGCCGTTATGATGACGATGGACAAGGCATTTCAGAAGATCAGAGTAACGGTGCTTGAAGCGTGTATCATCATTATTTTGCTCGGTGCACTTATTCAGTCGTTTGTCCACAGCACTGCGGATAAAGAGTTTTTCGGCTATGTCGGTGAAGCCTACACAAACGGCATTGCATTGTCGGGCGGCGGTTCGCTCGGCGCAATTCTTTCGTATCCGCTTATGCGCTTTCTCGGTGATGTCGGGGCAAGAATACTGCTTATTCTTTCATTGTTTGTTGTTATAATGATAATCAGCAATACAACTCTCAAAGCACTGTTTAAAAAGGCATCGAAACCGGTTAAGGTAATGCGAGAGAAAAAACGTGAGCACGATGAGAAGGTTGCAAATGAAGATCTGTTTCCGCCTCATCCCGTCCATTCGGATATTCCGTTCGATCTTGATGATCCGGTCCGTCCTGCGGCAGACCGTGAGGCTATCTCTAATGACAAGCGCAGACGGCTTTTGGATGCTTTTTCAAACAAGCCGAACAAATCTGATTATCCCGAGCTTGACGGAACAGAGCCGACAAATAAAGAACCCGATAAAATCCTGCAGGACGATAAGCCTGTAAAGCCGTCATCAGTTGCCGAAACGGGTATAAAAGAAAAAAAATCCGATAAAAAAGCGGAAAAACCTGAGGTTCGCCGCTTGCCGCTCGACGACGATAAAATATCCGGCGAATATAAATATCCGCCTATGTCGCTGTTTGAAAGGCCGAAAGCGGTTAATTCAAGTAAAGTCGGCAGTGAGATGAAGCAAAATGCCACAAAACTTATCAGTACACTTGCAAGCTTCGGAATAGAAGCGAAAGTTATAAATATCAGCCGAGGTCCGTCTGTAACACGATATGAGCTTGAACCTGCGGCAGGCGTCAGAATAAATAAGATAAAAAATCTTGAAGACGATATATCGATGAGCGTCGCGGCACAGGTCCGTATCGAAGCGCCGATCCCGAACACAGCCGCTGTCGGCATTGAGATCCCAAATAAAACAAAGTCCACGGTTACTATACGAGAAGCGCTTGAATCCGCTGAATTTGCCAATTCAAAATCTAAGCTTTCCGTTGCACTCGGCAAGGATATCACAGGTAAAGTCGTTGTGTGCAATCTCGATAAAATGCCGCATATTCTCATTGCAGGTACTACGGGTTCAGGTAAATCGGTCTGCACAAACTCAATGATTATCAGCTTACTTTGCAACTCAACGCCCGATGAAGTGAAGCTGTTGCTTATTGATCCTAAGGTTGTTGAGTTCGGAATGTATAACGGTATACCGCAGCTTTTGGTCCCTGTTGTCACCGATCCTCAGAAGGCGGCAGGTGCGCTCGGTTGGGCTGTCGTCGAAATGGAAAAACGATATAATATGTTTGCAAATTGCGGTGTCAGGGATCTGAAATCCTATAACAACCTTTGCAAAACCCGCGAAGATCTCCAACCTATGCCGCGTATAGTGATAATAATCGACGAGTTGGCGGATCTTATGATGACCGCTAAAAACGAAGTCGAAACATCTATCTGCCGTTTGGCGCAGAAAGCCAGAGCGGCAGGTATGCACATGGTTGTCGCAACACAGCGGCCGTCGGTCGATGTTATCACAGGTCTTATCAAAGCGAATATTCCTAGCCGAATCGCACTCACTGTTAAATCATCGACCGACTCGAGAACGATGATCGATATCGGTGGTGCCGAGAAACTGCTTGGCAACGGCGATATGCTGTATTCTCCTATGGGCGTTGCAAAACCGCTTCGTGTACAGGGCTGTTTTGTCAGCGAAAGCGATGTCTCGAATGTTGTCAATTTCATCAAGCAAACAAATGACGAAGTTGCTTATGATGATGCTGTTATAGAAGAGATAAACCGTCAGGCAAGTGAGGCTCAGAATGCAAAGGCAGGTGAGCACGGCTCATCGGACAGCGACTTCGGCGAAAGCGATCCGCTGACCAACGAGGCGATCGCACTTGCCATCGATGCCGGTACTATTGCAACTTCGCTGTTACAGCGCAGACTTAAAATAGGCTATGGCAGAGCCGC
>CAKSQZ010000009.1 GCA_934486895.1 uncultured Eubacteriales bacterium
GTTGGGGGAGCCAGCAAAAAAGAGTTGTCTTTCGGACAGCTCTTTTTGCTTTGTTATACTATATCTTCGATAAATTTTTGTTGATTTGCTCTCGATTTAATGATAAAATTAAACTGATAATAAAGAGGCATTTAATGGATTTGTTGATATTATTGAAAAATAGAATAATTTATTAAGGTGATGTTTATATATGAATACTAATAACAAAGTTATTGAATATTTAAAAAATATATCTCAAGAATCTGTCATTAATTATATAGAAAAACTTGATGAAAAGGATCAAGAAGCTTTTCTAAACAATATAAATATAGTTGAAATAGAAGAAATATTTAATTCGTTGAAACCAAGAGAAGCTTTAAATATTAATTCGGACAACTGTTCTCCGATGCCGCCCATGACAATACCTGAAATAAATGAAAATAAAGATTATTATTTTAATTTAGGAGTAAAAAGTATAAAAAATAATGAAGTTGCAGCTGTTTTGTTAGCAGGTGGTCAGGGTTCCAGACTGGGAAATGCAATTTCAAAAGGCATGGTTGACATAGGCATCACTAAGCAAGTTTATATATTAGAGTGTATTTTTAATAGACTAAAGCACAATGCACAATTGGCTAATGGCAATGTGAATTTATATATTATGACCAGTGAAGATAATCATATTCCACTTTTAAATTTTTTAAGTGAGAATAATTATTTTGGATATGATCAACATTTAGTTAAACTTTTTAAACAAAACATGTTGCCGGTGTTAGATCTGAATAATAATTTAATAGTTGGAAATAAAGGTTTGGTAAAAGCGCCGAATGGTAACGGTGGTTGGGTTGCATCACTATACTCTGAAGGCATTTGGGAGGAAATTATCAATTCTAATATTAAATGGATTAATGTATTTTCTATTGATAATGTTTTGCAAAATATTGTTGATCCCGTTTTTATTGGAGCCACTATTAGTAAAGAATGTGTTTCTTCGGGCAAAGTTGTAATGAAGACATCTATTGAAGAAGCAGTAGGCACTATTTGCAAAATTAATGGAAAACCGGATATAATTGAATACTTTGAAATGCCAGATGAATTGAAGCTAAAAGTTGATGATGAAGGAATACCTATATATAATTACGGCGTAACATTAAACTATTTATTTCAAGTGAATGCTTTGGGACAATTCATCTCTAAAAAATTACCGCTACATTGTGCTCAAAAAAAGATAAAATATTATGATGTTAATAATAATTTAGTAATTCCTAATTTCCCAAATGCTTATAAATTTGAAACTTTATTAATAGATATGATAAGATGTATGGATAGTTTTTTACCATTTGAGATTGAAAGAAAAACCGAATTTGCTCCTATTAAAAACAGGCACGGTGCTGATTCTATTGATACTGCACGAGAGTTACTAAGGAATAATGGCATTGAATTATGAACGTTAAGAGAAAAAAGCGTTGATTTATTATGGTAAATATGCATATTTCTTGAGAAAAATTTTTAATCTTGATATTATCATTATATTTTCCTCATCTTCAAATCCAGTTGGGGGAGCCAGCAAAAAAGAGTTGTCTTTCGGACAGCTCTTTTTGCTTGTTATATTATATCTTCGATAAATTTTTGTTGATTTGCTTGCGATTTAATGATAAAATTAAACTGATGATTAAACCTTTATATAACAGCAGGGGGAATCAAATGAACGGTTTGGTAAACAGAGCTTTTCTGTTTGCGCTCAAAGCACACGACGGTCAAAAACGAAAGGACGGCAAGCCTTATATAGTTCATCCGTTTGCAGTGGCATATGAGCTTGCCAAAAACGGCGCGGATGACGAATTGATCGCCGCAGGTCTTTTGCACGATACGATCGAGGACACCGACACAACGCCTGATGAGATCAAGGATCAGTTTGGCAGCGAAGTTCTCAGACTTATATTGTTTGACACTGAGGACAAATCTCTTTCATGGGAACAGCGAAAAACCGCAACGCTTAAAGCACTCGAAAACTGCGACAGAAAGTGTGCTATGCTTATTTGTTCGGATAAGCTTGCGAATATAAAAGATGTCGCCGAAAATTATCGGCAATCCGGCGAAAATGTATGGAGCAGCTTCAAAAGGGGCAGGGAAAAGCAGGAATGGCTGTATCGCGAATATGTCACAGTCTTTGAGAGACTTTCCGACTTGAAAATGTACAATGAATTAAAAAGCACCGTGGAAACGGTCTTTAAGAAAAGGGGAATAACAAAAATGCAGGTCAAAACAGAAGTTAAGAACAATATCTGTTATGCCGCAGTCAGCGGTAATATCAGCTCGGCTAACGCCGGCGAATTTGAAAAGTCACTTTCGGAAGCACCGGGCAATGCCGAAGGTGTCGTTATCGATGCGAGCGCACTTGAGTATATCTCGAGTGCAGGACTCAGAGTGCTTTTGAGCCTGAAAAAACGATGCAAAGACATTTCTTTTCGTATCGTGGGTGTAAATGCAGAAGTTATGAGTATATTTGATGTTACAGGATTTTCCGAGATCATGGATATTGAACCCGCTGCACGACAAATCAGCATTAAGGACTGCGAGGTTATCGGCAGAGGAAGCTGCGGAGAATGCTATCGTATTGATGATGAAACCATTATTAAGCTTTATTATCAGGATACGGACAAGGAGCTTATCGAAAGCGAAAAGGCTCTTTCAAAAAAGGCATTTGTCATGGGCATTCCGACTGCTATTTCTTATGATATCGTCGAGGCAGACGGCAGAATGGGTGTTGTTTATGAGCTCATTAAATCAAAAACACTCGGCGAGCTCATCAGAGAAAACGGCGATAAGCTTGATGAATATGTTGATATGTATGTAGATATATGCAAGAGCGTCCATTCGATCCATACAGACGATCCGGATATTCCGTCGTTTAAGGATATAAACCGCTTAGACATTGCAAATGTAACCGGTATAACCGAAGAGGAAAGAGACTATCTTTATCGTTTTCTTGATCTTGTTCCCGAAAGGGACACATGTGTCCACGGCGACCTTAATATAAATAATATCATGGTGCAAAACGGCGAATGCTGTCTTATAGATATGGGCGAATTGAGCACAGGTACACCTATGTTTGATATATCGAGAATATATTTTTCGATGATCTGCGCCGCTCCCGAAAACGATGAATTCTATTCTTTCTATAAAATGCCCACAGCAGATGTCATAAAGGCGTACAATAAGTTTTTCAAAGGCTATTTTGGGTGCGACAGCATTGAAGAAGCCGAAAAGACAAATGAGGACGCTCGCTGGCTTTATCCGCTGGCGTGGTTCCGCTGCTGCACAAGTATGCTGAAAGGCGAGCGCTGGCCCAAGGAAAAAAGAGATATGGCATTAAAGCTGCTCAGAGAAAAACTTATTCCGTTTGTTGATTCAGTTAAATAAAGCTCACTTGATTTAAAGTGAACTTTATGTGATATAATAAGAAAAAATGAAAGGATCCTTGTTATGCAGAATTTCACTTATTGCACACCGACCAAACTTATTTTTGGTAAAAACTCTATTGAGAAGCTGCCGGATATTTTAAGACCGCTCGGAAAAAAAGTTCTTTTGACTTACGGCGGCGGAAGTATTAAAAAAATCGGATTATATGACGAGGTAAAACGTCTGCTCGCCGACTTTGATGTCTATGAGCTTGCAGGTATTGAACCCAACCCGAAATACACCACAAGCGTGCTCGGCGGCGTTAAGATCTGCAAGGAGCAGGGAATTGATGTTGTGCTCGCGGTCGGCGGCGGAAGCGTGCTCGACTGCTCAAAAGCTATTTGTGCGGGCGCATTGTATGACGGTGAGCCCTGGGATCTCATCACCTATAAGGCGAAAGCAAAGGCAGCTCTTCCGCTTGTTGATATTCTTACACTTGCTGCAACAGGCTCTGAGTATGATTGCGGCTGTGTTATCTCACGCACCGAAACAAATGATAAAGTCGCCTATCTTGATGAGCTTTTGTTCCCGACAGCATCTATTCTTGATCCGAGATACACATTCTCTGTATCCAAAAAGCAGACGGCTGCCGGTGCGGCGGATGCTATCAATCACATAATTGAGCAGTATTTTTGTGAGCATCACTCAACTTTGACAGACGGTATGTGTGAATCCGCTATCAAAAGTCTTATCGAAAATGCCGAAATTGCACTTAATGACCCTGAGAATTATGATGCAAGAGGCGAGTTTATGGTTGATTGTTCGCTTGCCTGCAACAATATTCTTTCAATCGGAAACAGTCCGTCGGGCTGGCCGTGCCACGGTATGGAGCATGCTTTGAGCGCATATTATGACATCACACACGGCGAAGGGCTTGCTATTCTGACACCAAGATGGATGCAGCATATTCTCAATGAAAAGACCATTGAAAGATTTGTAAGTTTCGGCACTCATATTTTCGGAATCGATCCGACCTTGCCCGAAAAGGAGATTGCCGATAAAACGATCAAAGCAACATATGAGTTGTTTGAATCGTTCGGTATGCCGATGCATCTTAAAGATGTCGGTATCGATGAGGCAAGACTCGGAGAAATGGCTCATCATGTTGCCGAAAACGAGGGACTTGATATTGCTTGGGCTCCGCTTTCGGAAAAAGATATTCTCGATATTTTCAAAGCATCTCTTTGATGATGTTATAATTTTAAAAGCCGCTTGGTTCACAAGCGGCTTTACAGTTTATTCAAATAATTCTTGCTGAATATCTTAAATTTATCAGTGCCGGATGATAAGAAAGCTTTGCTTTTCTGAGCCCTTCTATACCAAGATCCTCTTCTCGATTGATATATTTATAGCCGGACAGTGTTTCTGCAAAGCACTGATTTATCTTTGTGTATGCACCGTCAAACTCGAGAAGCGCTTTTTCAAATTGGACATCGAAAACATTATTGTTTATTCTCGAACCCATTGTTACAGCGCAAGCTATGCCATTGGCATACAGTATTCCGCCGCTCATTGATAACAGATTAAAATTATCTAATGCGGTATTTATTGCATTTGTTTCATCACTGTCGATCTTATCCGAATTTTCCTCGCACCACTTGGAATAGACGGCTCGGGCATCCGCTGTATTCTCAGGCGTTATCGGCTTATAAACACCGTCATACTCGCGATCGAATTTAGAAATATGGTTTCGCTTCTTTTGATATTTCCTGCCCGAAAGTGTGGCAAGATCGCTTTGCAAATATACATAATCGCTGTAATCCCTGTCGGGGATCAGCGTGTGGGTTTCATGAAATATCGATTTATATTTTTCAGCATTGCTTTCATCAATATCGCTGAAATAAGCATGGTATCCGATTTTTTCGGCATAGTCAAGCATTGTTTGAATAGATGCTTTCAAATCATCGTATCCGATAGGCATACTGAAACGGACTTCGTTTTTATCATCATCAAAATATCCTTTCATAAGCGTATCGTCGTGAACACAGATCCGAACTCCGTAGGTATCGCGCCAAACAAACATATTTGCAAAATTCAGATCACAGTTGAAAGAAGTTGTTTTATCTATAATTTTTCTGATTTCCGATGCGTCGGATAATTCAGGTTTTTTAAATTCTATCACAATTTCACGCTCCTGTTTTTGCGATATCATTCTAACACATATTTATTTTCAATTCAAGAGGTATGTACGCCCGTGATCGGGCAAAATCAGTCACAGCATTTTTTCGAGAAATTTTCTTCAATCGCTTTCAGTTGATCGACCGATTCGATTTTAATTCCGTCTTGCATTATCATTTCCTGTACAGCGCTCGGCATTGAATCAAAATACTTTTTCGCCATATCGTTTGCAAACTCAAGTCCCATATTACCGCCTCCTTTTTTGCGGTAATAGTTTTTGCGTATGCAGCGCTAATATGCAATCCCCGATACAAGCTTGTATCGGGGATCATAAAAATTATGTTTTTTTCTTGTAGAACACAGCCTCTTTAAATAAAAATCTGTGATATCCGAGCAGATATGCGAATTCAGTCACTATAGGAAAGATGAAAAGCGCCAGAATAGATACTGTGACAGCGCCCCAGCCGACGGTTAAAATAGTTTCATCACTCGGCAGAATAGAAAAATTAAGGGGATAGTATATCGAATTTATCAATTTATAAACGCCGTAATACCGCTGTGTCATCAGCCCTGCCTTAGACAGTATAAGCAGCAGCCCCGAAATTATAAACGGCGAATCCGCTGCAAGACCGATATAAAGTCCTTTAAGCATATTCGGCTTCATTTGACCGGCGTCAACAAGATTGCGGTCTGTTCCGCCGAGCAGGTGCAAAGGCGAATATATAATGCCCATTGTCACAAGAATACAAGCTGCCTGAATAAACACTCTTACCGGTTGAGAACCGAAAACAGAGAAGATAAACGAGCTTGCGAGAAAGCAAACAAATGTCATGGCAAACAGCTTAAAAAATGTTGAAAAAATAAGCGATCCGATATTTTTACTTCTCATTTTGCACCTCTTAATAATAAATGTACCCGACGCTCACCGCAACAAGTATTCCGAGTAAAGCTCCTCCGAGCACTTCGAGCGGAGTGTGGCCTAGCTTTTCTTTAAGCAGATCATCGCTGTCCGAATCGTCATCGTTTTCATGTGTGATTCTATTTATCATCTTAGCCTGTTCGCCTGCTTGTCTGCGCACGCCCGTCGCATCATACATGACAATACAAGCCATAACAAGAGCGATGGCAAAAACAGACGAACCCATGCCTTCGGCTCTTGCAGCCGCTATCGTCGCAGCACAGACCATAGCTGTGTGCGAACTCGGCATACCGCCCGATCCGGTGAGCCTTTCAAGACGCAGCTTGCCGGTAAGCGCAAGGGTCAAAAGAAATTTTATTATCTGAGCTGATGCCCATGCAGAAACAGCACAGATCAGAATGTAGTTTGAAAGAAATGCTCTTATTGTTACTTCTTCCAATTTGGGCCTCCTTAAAAATCTCTTTCTGCAAGAAATCGTGCGAGATTTTGCAGATTTTCGTTTTTGTCGATCTTTGCTATTGACACGACCGCGTCATCTGTGAGTTCCTTTATGTAGTCTTTGCATTTACCAAGCCCGTAAAACGATACATAAGTGTTCTTGTTGTTGCTGTTGTCCGATTTAAGATGTTTTCCGAGCTTTTTTTCATCGCCGATAACATCAAGAACATCGTCTCTGATCTGAAAAGCGAGCCCGATATCATCGCAGTATCTTTCGCAACAGGCGACCGTTTCACTGTCGGCATCGGCTAAAATGCAAGCGATCTGAGCATTGACTTTTATCATTGCGGTGGTCTTTTTCTCGTGAATGCTTTTAAGTGTCTCGGCAGACACGATTTTATTCTCACTCTGAAGATCCAGAGCTTGACCGGCGCACATTCCGCACATTCCCGCTGCTTTCGCTAAACAGTTGACAGCCAAAAGTGCATTTTTCGATTTTATATTCGATGCCGATTCAAAAGCAAGCGTTAAAAGTGCATCGCCGGCAAGCAGTGCTATATCTTCTCCGAATGCTATGTGACACGACGGTTTACCTCTTCGCATATCATCATTATCCATGCAGGGCAGATCATCGTGTATAAGCGAGTAGGTGTGGATCATTTCAACAGCACAGGCAATATCGATTATTTCGTCGGTATTGCCGCCGAGAATATCGTAAAACTCAAGCATAAGTGCCGGTCTGAGCCGCTTTCCGCCTGCGTCAATGCTATATAGCATTGCATCTTTCAAAATCTGCGGAGCAGATTGATTTGAAATTATTTCATATAATCTACGGCTGACTTTGTCGCCGAACTTTTTCAAAAAATCAATTCGCATCTTCATTTTCCCCGGTGTGTTTTTTTAGCTTCAATTCAGCCTGCTCGAGCATTTTTTCGCAGGCGCCTGTGAGCTTGATACCTTCCTCATAGAGTTTGACCGACTCATCGAGCGTAAGCTCTCCGTTTTCGATTTTTTCGGTTATTTCGCTGAGTCTTTTTATAGCTTGTTCAAATGTTATGTTTTCCATTTGTATCATTCCTTTTCGGTTATTGTAGCTCTGACTGTTCCGTCGCTGAATCTTATCTCAACATTGTCCCCGCTTTTAAGCGGTTTTACGCTGTTTATATAATTGCCGTCTTTCCTGACTGCTGCGTAGCCTCTCATAAGCGTATTCATCGGGCTGAGTGCGCGCAGACTTGCTTTGAGCGAATTATACTCCGATTTTCTCTCAAGCAAATAATGTGAATATACTTTGCAAAGTGATCTAAGTGCAGAGTCACACTCCATTCTTCGTTTATCAACATAAAACTCAGCACTGCGCATACAAGGCTTGTTTTTTAATATTTCAAGTTCGCTACGCTTTTTACTTACTGTGTTCAATGCCATTGCATAAAGATTAGACCGCATAGATGAAAGTGCCGAACCAAGCTGGGATATATCGGGAACAGCAAGTTCTGCTGCTGCCGACGGTGTCGGCGCTCTGAGGTCTGCAACAAAATCACTTATTGTATAGTCTATTTCATGACCGACAGCGGAAATAACGGGAGTGGACATATTGAAAATGACGTGGGCAAGCCGTTCATCGTTGAACGCCCAAAGATCCTCGGCAGAGCCGCCTCCGCGGCCTGTTATAATAATATCAAAGCCCATTTTGTCGGCGACTTCAAGTGCTGAGGCTATCTGTGTTGCGGCAGACTCTCCCTGGACCTGAACAGGGAACAGTGTCGCTTCTGCTATCGGATATCTTCGGGATAAAACATTTATCATGTCTTTTATAGCAGCGCCCGTTTCAGAAGTCACAAGCGCTATCTTAGACGGGTATTTCGGCAACTGCTTTTTGTGAGCTTCGTCAAAAAGTCCCTCAGCAGAGAGCTTTTGCTTCAACTGCTCAAATGCAACCGCAAGCGAACCTGCTCCGTCCGGCTGCATAGACGAAACATAAAACTGATAAGTTCCGTCCCGTTCGTAAACCGAGGCTCGACCTCTGCAAATAACTCTCATTCCGTTTTGCGGTTTGAATTTGAGATGTATCGCACTGCTCTTAAACATAACTGCTTTAACAGCGCCGCCTTCGTCTTTAAGAGTCATATATAAATGCCCGGAACGATAGTGATCAACAAAATTCGAGATCTCGCCGCAAACGTAAATATCGCGCAAAACATCGCTGCTTTCGAGAAGCGATCGAACATAAATATTCAGTTGTGACACAGAAAAAACATTAGTTTTTTGCATTACATCCACTCTTATTCAATAAAATACTTCCGATATAGGCAACTCCTGCTGCATTATCCGATGAATATTCCGGCTTTGCAAAATATCCGCTTATTCGGTTTCTCACAATGCTGTTTCGCATAACGCCGCCTGCATAAACAAAAGGCAGATCGCCGTATTTTTTCGAGAGTCTGCAAGACATTTCGGATATAGTTTCGGCGATACATAAAAACAAAAACTTTGCGGTTTGACTGTTTGTGTGGTCGCGGCTGAATTTTTCGCATAGATTTTCAAGGCCGGAAAGGCAGCAGTCGGCACCTTTCAGTGTGATTTTCGGGATTTTTATATAATCATCGCATGAAGCCGCCAGCTTGTCCAGCTCGCTGCCGCAAGGAAATTTCAGCCCCATTTTAACTCCCAGCCGATCTATCACCTGACCTGCATTCAGATCAAGTGTTTTTGCGACGATATCGCATTTGAACACATCGTCCGAAGGTGTTACATAAAGCGCTTCGGTCGTTCCGCCGGATATATGAAAGCTTATAAAAGGCTTTCCTATAAGCTCTGTCTTTTGTGCGGAAAACAGCGCCGCTGCAATATGTCCGTTCTGGTGCGATGTTTTGAACAGCGGAACACCGAGTGCCAATGCGGCAGATGTTGCCGCGCTGATGCCTGCGGAGAACACAGGCATATAAGAGCCGTCAACACTTCGAGGTGCCGATGAAACGCAGATTGCGTCAGGTTTGGCTTTAGAAAAGCGAGAAAAGGCATCCTCCAAAACCAACGGAAGCTGCCTTGTGTGCAAAAATAGGGCGTTGCTTTGCCTGAGCCCTTTTTCTCCGGACGGCACTTCAAGCAGCCGGCCGGACATTATCATCTCGCCGCTTTGTGTATCATACAATGCGGCAGATGTTGTGTAATTGCTGGTGTCTATTCCTAAAACGACACTCATTTTGACCTCGCAACGGAGCCGAGCACGCCGTTGATATAAGCGTAATCTCTTTCGTCTCCGAATTTTTCGGCTAATCTTACGGCTTCGCTGACAGCAACAGAATCCGGAACATTATCGCTGAACAGGATTTCATAAACAGCAAGTCTGAGAACAGCAAGCGAAACAGACGGAAGTCTTTTCAGACTGCGTTTTTCGCTGAATTTTGAAATAGTTTCGTCTATTTTTTCTATATTGTCATACACGCCGAAAGCGGTTTCTTCGGCGTATTTTCCGATATTTTCGTCTCTGATATCGCGTGCATTCTCAACGATCTCGGCCATCGTTTTGTCCGAAAAGCCGATCTCATAGATAAGAGAAAACGCGATCTCTCTTTTTTCGCTCTTGGTCATTAAATTTATGCTTCCTCAACAGTATCATTTTCGTTTTTGAGTTCGATCTCGCAAACATGAACATTAACCTTCGTAACAACAATGCCGGTCATATTCTGAACCTGCTCCTTAACTGCTTTTTGGATACTTTCGGCAACATTCTGCAGGCGGAAACCTTCGATCAGCTTAACATATATATCAATAACAGCCGCTTTGCCGAACATTTCAACAACAACAGCCTTAGCAAGCTTATCTTTGAAAAGCCCTTTGATATTGACAGGCTTTGCAACTACATCTGCAACACCGGCAACATCTTTTGCAGCCATGCTTGCAACCTTTCCGATAACTTCCTCGGATATAATAATACTGTTGGATCCGTTGGTTTTTCTATCCATAATTAAACCTCCGCAATTTCTTTTGAATATATTATAACAAATTTTTTTAAAGATAACAACTACTTTACTTCAATAATCTTTATATTTTCAAGAGAAATTTTAGAGTTTTGCAAAACAATGTCCTGAATTTGAAGCATTTGTTCGGAATTAAGACCGTTCGGCGCTTTAACAATGATACTTATCCCGTTGTCGTTGATGACCGCCACACAATCGGCAAAGCCCTTGGATTTGATTATCGTTTCAATATCGCTTTGAAGCTTATCGTTTGCGGTGATAGCGGATATTTCAGCGGCGGCTTCCTGCTTTGACTTTTCATCGGATTTTGCATTTTCCGCAACCTCGCGCAGTGTTTTAAGCGCTTTTTCACGCGTTTGCTCGCGTTCTGTGCGCGACTGTCCGAAAAAGTCGTTTGCCGCCGCTGTTGTTGTTTCGATCTGACCGTTGACATATTGTGCGTCTCCGAGATATTTTTCGGTCGTTCCGAGAGAAGAAGTAAGGTCGAGCTTTCCGCCGCTCGCGGTGTATTGCCAATTAAGATAAACAGCCGCGGAAAGCGTTGCTATAAGCACCGCAAGCGCCACGATTCGCTTAGGAAACAGCCTCTTCTTTTTTTCTTGTTCCATAAAACCACTCCTTATTTAATCAAAGTGCCGGTGACGCAAACACAGTCGGTTTCGACTCCGAGCGCAACAGACACGGTTTTTTTAATAAGCGACTGAACGCTCTGGTCGTTGCCGCCGTTGCAAACGATAACGACTCCGCGAACATTCGGCATTATCTCAGTCACCGTCAGCGGCACTTGCTTGCCGTCGGCATCGAGTACCACGACCTTTTTTTCGCTGCTGTCTTTAACTCTGCTGTCGGCACTGTCTTCGTCGGAATTGAGCTTTTCCTCATTTGCATAGACATATTCGACCCCGCTTTTAAGCGTTATCATGACCTGCGGTTTGCCGCCGACAACACTTTTGACGGTATTTGCCACACTTTCTTCGAGGGCTTTGGCATAATCCTGTGAGCTGACAGCTGTTTCGGTTTCAGAGCCGCTTTGACCGTTTTTACCGCTCGGCCAAAAGCAAATAAGCATAAATACCGCCGCAGCGAAAATGACTATCAGATATTTTGAATATTTTTTCATCGGAGCGGGGATAATGCCTTTGATTTTTTCTTTTATTTCATTCATTGTTTTCCTCCGAAAAACATGCCGTAACTCCGAGCACCGCATTTATTTCTTTTTTTATCTTTTGCTTGTCCGACGGCGTGTCGGTCTGCACCGTGACCTTGCTTAATTCTATGCCGCTTTTTTCATTCGTAGAAGTATCAATTTTAATTGTTGCGTCCGATATGCCGTTGTTTTCGAGTATGGCACTGATAATTCTTGAGGCAGACTGCGCGGTTTGCTGTTCAATATTTGTGTCAGTGTAACCTATGTCGATCGAAGATACGTCAAAATCTATGCTCGCAGAGCACACAATACTTATAACAGCAGCGGCTATAACAGCGCCAGTAAGCAGTTTCATCGGCTTTTCAAACCGCTCGGACGGAAAAAAGATCTCGAAAAATCCGATGATGATCACTGTTATGCAAACCGAGCCGACAGCAGTGAGCAATCCGTTCATAAGCTTTTACCTCCGAGAGTGACTATTACCACCGAAAATATACACGCTATCGAACAGACGCATATCAGTGCAAGCATTATCGAAAGCGTGTCTCCGAATGCTTTCATAAGTCTCGCTTCGTTTTGCCGACCAAAAAGCTCGCATGTGTAGGAACACACCGCAACACAGGCGCGATAGGCGAGGATTTGAGCGACTGCGGGCAAAACTATAAGCGCGGTCGCAATAATTCCGAATATACCTATTGTGGATCTCACAGCGGATAAACCCGCCGCGATTCCGGATATCATTTCGGAGACGGACGGCCCTACGATCGGTATAAAACTTCCGGACAGGAACTTAGCTGTTTTAAGACCCATGCTGTCCGCAGTTGAGTACACAGCGGTTTTGAGCATTAAAACTCCGAGAAAAACACTCATCACAAGCGATAAAATAAACACAACCGTTTTTTTTAGTGCATTTGTCAGTCCGCTGAGCTTGCCGAAGCAGATGCCTGATGAAATCCCAACCGCAAACCCCGCCGAACAAAGCGGAATGATCACATTTGATGATAAAAAGTTGATCCCTTGAGCCGCTATGAATAAAGACGGACAGGCACCTGCGGCAAGCCCCGTTTTCATTGAGGCAGCAACAATTCCAATAAACACAGGGATAAAGCTGTACATAAAAACGCCGACACTGCCGACCGCTTTTGAACATTCGTTTATAAGCGAGATCATAAACGGGGAAACAGCGCAGATGAATATCAAACAAACAACGGTTTCTGTGGCCTTTTTAGATTTTGAAAGCGGGGCAGAGGAGGTCAGAAGAGCTCCTACAAACACTGCGGATAACGCCGTTGCGGTGAATTTGAGCGGCTCAAGCAAGCGATCTTTTATCGATGAAAAAATCTTTTTCAGACCGCCGTAGCTTATCACAGACAAAAGCGTGTCTTGATTCAAGCCGCTGTTTGTTCCTAAAAGCTCTTCTGTTTCGCTTGGCAGTTTCAGCGAACTTATATCGATATCGGAAATCATATCTGAGTATATATCGCTTGCACTTTCGCACTGCTCAAAAACATAGCTTTGCGCATTTGCGGATACAGTGAATAAGCAGATTAGAGCTAATGCAATAATGATCTTTTTCATTTTCACACTCCGCATATCTCAGCAATACTTCCGACCGCTTGAACGAGCAAGGGGACTGCCAGCAGGCATATTCCGACCCGACATACAGTGTCGATCCCGGAGGCGATCGATGTCATGCCGCAATCTCTGCATATATCACCTGCCAGCTCACCTATAATGCATATTCCGCCGGCTTTAACTATCAGTTTCAGATAATCGGTGTTGATGCTGTTAAACAGCTTTAACACGACCGATTGCGAACTCACAAATGCGTCGATACACAGCAGTGCAAGTCCAATCGATGCCGCGCATACGAGCGGAAGCGTAAACTCCGGTCTTGCCGAGCGGACAGACATTATCACGGCGGCGCAAACGACCGCATAAGCGCAGGCGGTGACTACCGAGCTCACAGTCCGAAAACCGATTTAACGGTTTCAAAAAAGTCGCTGATTTCGCCTATTAACATCATCATAACAGCGATTATTCCCGCTATTGTCACCATGAGCGACTGATCCTCTCTGACTGTGCGAAGTAGAAGTTGATGAAGCACAGCGACAATTATGCCGACAGCAGCTATTTTAAAAACAAGATCTATTTCCATTGAAAACGGCTTCCTTTCTTTGAATTTCACCTTGTTATATAAACATTATCACTAAAAACGCTCCGATGAAAATACCGAGCGAGGGCAATGCCTTCATCTTCTTTTGCTCGGCATTGTCGGGATCTTCGAGAAGAATTTTAAATTTTCTCATGTAAAGCTCGCAATGTTCTGTCTGCCCGTCAATGTCCGTTTTTCCGATGTTGTTAAAAAAGTCTTTAAGCATAGTTTTTTCATCGCTTTTAAGGCAACACATCTGAGAACTTATAATATGATCCGAGAATCGTTCGGCGCAGTCGTGATCGTAATCTGAAAAACCGCTCGGTATAAGAGATGAAAATCTTTTATCCTGCGATAAAGCTTTGATGATGTCTTTAAGCGGCACAGCACCGTATTTAATCTGCGTTTGAGTCTCGCTTATAATGAGGCAGATACATTCTATCTGCTTGTGTCTTGCACGAATACATCCGGCAAGCTTCACACCTATAAAGCAGGGAATCAAAAACACGATTATCAATAAAACTGTTTTAAACATGAATATCACCTAAAAACGCAATTTTTGATATTCTGCAATTTTCAAGAAAAACAAAATAATCAAAACAGCCTGTTTTCAAAATATGCTGTGTCAGTGGTTTTCTGCAAAAGTCGTCCTCGTCTTTTGCGTGTACGCTTGCTATCACATTGACTCCGCAGTTGAAGCAGTCATCGACCGCACTCAGTTCCTTTGATCCCGAAAGCTCGTCAAAAACGATTATGTCAGGTGCCATTGTCCGAACAGCTATATCAATACCGTCTGTTTTTTTATAGCCGCTAAGGCAGTCGCACATAGTGCCTGTATCGAACGACGGCTTTCCGCCGGAATATCCGCTGATCTCATTCCGTTCATCTATAACGCAAACGGTTTTCATAAAGCCTTCATCTGATGAGAGCGATCTTGCAATATCGCGAAGAACGGTTGTTTTTCCGCTAGAAACAGCTCCGACTATCAGCGTGTTTCGGACGCCGTAATGCTTAAACACCTCGCACAGCTCGTCCGCTGCGCCGAAATACTGTTTCGCAATGCGAATATTGAGAGCGGAGATCTGCTTTATGCATGAGATCACTCCGTCGGTGTAAACCGCTGTTCCGCATATTCCTATTCGATGTCCGCCGCTGATAGTTATAAATCCGCGGTTTATTTGCTCTTGGCAGGAATATACCGATCCGTCGCACGCTCGCATAACCGTGTTTTTTATATCGTCGCATGAGCATATAAGCGTATCGTTTGCGGTACGTGTGGGCAAGCCGTTTTTCTTCAGAAAAAAGGTGCCGTTATCGCAGGTAAGCGCCAATGGTTTGCCCGATCTCATGCGAATTTCGCGAACGGTGCATTTGTCTGCGGCGATAGACAGCGCCTGCTTTAACGCAGGGTCAAACAGCCACAAAACAGATCGCACTTTAAAACCGCTCCTTTCGCTTCCTTACACTTCGATTATATTAAAGCCTGTCCGCTGTTATGATGATTTTTTATTGTTGAAAAATCGAAAGATATGTAGTAAAATAGACTAAATGACCTATGAGAGGAAGCAAAATATGACCGAAGAAATGCTCACAAAGCTGCTTAAAGGCGTTCAAAAGCCGGGAAGATACACCGGCGGAGAGCTCAACAGCATTATAAAGGACAAAAGCAAAACAGATGTTCGCTTTGCATTTTGCTTTCCCGATACCTATGAAATAGGAATGTCGCACCTCGGAATGAAGATTTTATATTCGCTTATAAATTCGATGGACGGATTTTGGTGCGAGCGTGTTTTTGCTCCGTGGGTCGATATGGAAAAGAATATGAGAGACAATAATGCGGGAACATTTGCTCTCGAAAGCTTAGATGATATTTGTGAATTTGATGTTATCGGATTTACTTTACAGTATGAACTGTGCTTTACAAATATGCTCAATATGCTTGCGATGTCGAATATCCCGCTTTTCTCAAAGGACAGACATTCACTTAAAAATCTCGTGGTCGTCGGCGGTCCCTGTACCTGCAATGCAGAACCTATCGCCGATTTTGTCGATGTTGCTTTTCTCGGCGAGGGCGAGGAGCAGATGGTCGAATTCCTGAAGCTGTACAGAGAAAGCAAACTGTCTGGCGACAGCAAGCATGATTTTCTCCTGAAAGCCGCTCGGATCCGGGGTGTATATATCCCTGCGTTTTACGATGTGGAATACAATGATGACGGCACGGTGAAATGTGTTCGTCCAAACGAAGATGTTCCGTTCCCGATAACAAAAGCTATCGTTCAGGATATGGATAAGGCGTTTTATCCCGAAAACTTCGTTGTGCCGTATATTCAGACGGTGCATGACAGAGCTGTTGAAGAGGTTTTTCGCGGCTGTATCAGAGGCTGCCGCTTTTGCCAGGCAGGCATGATTTATCGACCTGTTCGCGAGAAATCGCACAAGACCGTTTCCGATCAGGCAAAGTGCCTTTGCGATACCACGGGATATGACGAGGTTTCGCTTTCATCACTTTCAACGAGCGATTACAGTGAGATCGAGCCGCTTTTAAATGATATGCTCGATTGGACACAGAAAGAAAAGGTTAACATCTCGCTTCCGTCGCTGAGGATAGACAGCTTTTCACCCGAACTGCTTGAGAAAATCTCGAAAGTTCGCAAATCCGGATTGACATTTGCGCCTGAGGCGGGAAGCCAACGGATGAGAGATGTTATAAACAAAAACCTCAGCGAGGACATAATCTTAAACACTTGCAGAACAGCTTTTGAAGGCGGAAGAACAAGCGTTAAGCTTTACTTTATGCTCGGACTTCCGACTGAAACCGACGAAGATATAATTGCGATCGGAAAACTCGGTCAGAAGATCGTAGATGAATTTTATCATCTTCCGAACAGACCGAAGGGAAAAGGCGTTCAGGTCTCGATCAGTCTTGCAACATTTGTTCCGAAGCCGCACACGCCGTTTCAGTGGATGCCGCAGGATGAGCTTGAGACAGTGAGAGAAAAACAGCAGTTGCTTGTTCACTCCCTTACAACAAAGAAGATTAGCGTAAGCTGGCACGACAGCGACACATCGCTTTTGGAAGCAGTGCTTGCAAGGGGCGACCGCCGTCTTTCAAATGTGATATACAAAGCTTATCAAAAAGGCTGCCGATTTGACAGTTGGGGCGACATTTTCGATATTTCCGTTTGGCAGGAAGCGTTTGATGAATGCGGTCTCAATATGAGTTTTTATGCACACAGAGAGCGCAGCTACAACGAAGTAATGCCTTGGGATCATCTTGATTTCGGCGTCAGCAAAGCGTTTTTGCAAAGAGAAAACGAGAAAGCGATCAAGGCAAGCGTAACACCTAACTGCCGCGAAAAATGTGCCGGCTGCGGTGCAAACCGACTTTTGTGCGGAGGTAAATGCTTTGAGAAATGTTAGATTTATATATCAAAAAACAGGCAGAGCAAAGTTTATCTCACATCTCGATCTTAACCGACTGATGATTCGTGTGCTGAAGCGCTCAAGACTGCCTGTGTGGTTCACCGAGGGTTTTAATTCTCACGCATTCATAACATTTGCTTTGCCGCTATCGCTCGGATTTGAAAGCAGTTTTGATGTTATGGATTTTCGTGTGACGGATGACAGTATCACAAACGATGAGATATTATTAAAGCTAAAGAGTGCGCTTCCGCCGGATATTATCGCTCAAAAGGTCTATGAACCGCACACAAAAGCAAAGATAATCAGGTTTGCAGAGTTTGATGTTTCGTTAGTCTGCGACAGTCAAAACGCTGAAAAGCTGAAAGCTTTTTTCGCAGCTGATGAAATAATCGTTGAGAAAACAACAAAGAAAAAAGAGATCAAGTCATTCGATGTAAAGCCTAAAATTCGGGATATGCGCATCACAGACCGCGAGGGCGGTATCAGTGTATATATTTTGCTCCCGGCAGGCAATGATGAAAACATAAATCCGATGATAATATTTGATGCCGCTGAGAAGTTTGGAATTGAATTTGATGTCGAAAGAGTTGTCCGTGGCATAATCTTCGATGAAAACATGAAACCGTTTGAATAAAGGAGCAATTTATGTTATTGGTTATAGATATAGGCAATACTAATATTACTGTCGGTTGTTACGACGGTAACGATCTTTTGTTTACAGGTCGTACCTCGACAGACGAACGCAAGACGGGAGATCAGTATGCGATCGATCTTTACAATATTTTCAGATTGAACAAGATTTCTCCCGACAAATTTGAAAACTGCATTCTTTGCTCGGTCGTTCCGTCGCTCGACCATGCGTTTCGTTATGCTGTAAAAAAGGTGACTGGCAAAAAACCGTTGGCTGTCGGACCGGGGATCAAAACAGGTCTTAATATTAAGATAGACGATCCGGCTCAGCTCGGCGCAGACCTTGTTGTCGGTGCGGTTGCTGCCATTTCAAAATATCCCGCTCCGATAGTGATACTTGATCTCGGAACGGCAACTACTATAAGCGTTGTTGATAAAAACGGCTGTTTTCTCGGCGGATCTATTTGTGCCGGTTTAGGAATAACGCTCGATGCTCTTTCGTCGCGGACATCAATGCTTCCGCGCATATCGATCGAAGCGCCTAAGAATCCTATCGGTACAAATACGGTAGACTCGATGAAATCAGGACTTGTTCTCGGAAGTGCCGCTATGATAGATGGTATGATAACTCGTATCGAACGGCAGATAGGCAGCGTTAAAAGCGTTGTCGCAACAGGCGGATTATGCCCTGTAGTTATTGAAAACTGCGACAGGGATATAATATTCAATGATAATCTGCTTTTGGAGGGATTAAAAATCATATATCAGAAGAATATATGATTTTTAAAATATTTTAATTGCGCTGTATCCTTAAAAGGAACAGCAGCAGGAGGTTATTTTATGAAGAAATCAGAAACAATCAAACTCACAACGACGGCGATCTTTACGGCGATCCTTGTACTGATGGCGTTCACTCCGCTCGGATACTTGAAAACAGGCGGCCTTGAGATCTCTTTTTCGATGATTCCGGTTGCGCTCGGAGCAATGTTGCTCGGACCTGCGTGCGGTGCGATACTCGGTGCTGTGTTCGGTATAACAAGCTTTATTCAATGTTTCGGAATGAGCGCGTTCGGTGCGGCACTGCTTGGTATCAATCCGTTTCTCACAGCGGCTGTCTGCATAATTCCGAGAACGCTTATGGGCTGGCTCACAGGATTGATTTTCAATGCTATCCAAAAAGGAGTTTCATCTTCACAACATAGATCGGTGAAATTTCTGCCTTATATTGTATCGAGCCTTGCTGCTCCGATACTAAACACACTGCTTTTTATGACAACGCTTTGCGTCTGCTTTTACAACACCGATTTTATTCAGGATCTTGCAAATAACATGAACTCCGGAAATGTGTTTATGTTTGTCATTCTTTTTGTCGGTATAAACGGACTTATCGAAGCGATCGTTTCCGCCGTGATCTGTATTCCGGCGTCTAAAGCGCTCGGGCACGTCTACGGAAGAATATTATCAAAATAATAAAGGATTTATTATGTACAAACTTCTGAAAAAAGAAAAAAGCGCTCGGAGAGGCGAGTTTATAACAAACCGCGGAACTGTTCAAACTCCGGCATTTATGAATGTTGCTACCTGCGGCGCTATCAAAGGCGCTGTTTCGGCTTACGATCTGAAAGACCTTAAATGCCAGGTTCAGCTGTGCAACACATATCATTTGCACTTGCGGCCGACAGATGAGGTCGTTAAAACAATGGGCGGACTGCACAAGTTCACGGGGTTTGACGGGCCTATCCTCACTGATTCAGGCGGATTTCAGGTTTTCTCACTTTCAAAATTAAACAATATCAAAGAAGAAGGCGTCACATTTGCATCGCATATCGACGGCAGAAAGATATTTATGGGGCCGGAGGAAAGCATGCGGATCCAGTCTAATCTTGCTTCAACTATTGCAATGGCGTTTGATGAATGTGTTGAAAACCCTGCCGAATACAGCTATGCGAAGGAATCGGTCGGTCGTACAACACGCTGGCTTGAACGCTGCAAGGCTGAAATGAAGCGTCTTAACTCTCTCGAATCGACTATCAACCGCGAGCAAATGCTGTTTGGTATCAATCAGGGTGCTGCATATAAAGATCTCAGGATCGAGCATATGAAGAGAATTGCCGACATGGAGCTTGACGGATATGCGATAGGCGGACTTGCAGTCGGCGAGCCGACAGAGGTTATGTATGAAATAATCGAAAGCGTTGAGCCTTATGCGCCTTCTGATAAGATAAGGTATCTGATGGGCGTCGGCACTCCTATGAATATACTCGAAGGAGTCCGCCGCGGCGTCGATCTGTTCGATTGCGTTATGCCGAGCAGAAACGCAAGACACGGTCAGATTTTCACAAGCGCGGGAATTATCAATTTAAACAATGCGAAATATACAACCGATCCTCTTCCGCTCGATGAAAAGTGCGATTGTCCCGTTTGCCGCAAACACAGCCGAAGCTATATCCGTCATTTGCTTAAAAGCGGTGAAATGCTCGGAATGCGCCTTTGTGTTATGCACAATCTCTGGTTTTATAACACGCTTATGGAGAAAATCAGAGAAAGCCTTGATGAGGGCAGATTTGAACAGTTATACAACGAATACAAAGGCGTTATCGATGTTCGGATTTAAAATCAGGTTAAAAATGCGTACATAATATATAAAAATTGTGTTGACAACGCTGTTTTGTTATGTTATAATTATCTGCGGACTAATTATTAGACCCCTGCAAAGAGATTGCGGAGGGAGGGAATTGTATTGAGTCAGGTTCGTTTAAAAGAGAATGAATCCCTGGAAAATGCGCTTCGCCGCTTCAAAAGAGCGACCGCCAGAGACGGTGTTATTCAGGAGGTTCGCAAGAGAGAGCATTACGAGAAGCCGTCTGTAAAGCGCAAAAAGAAATCTGAGGCTGCTCGTAAGCGCAAGTTCAAGTAATTGCGCATTTGCTTTTACATATCTGCAACCTTATGTGCGGATCTCTTGTGCTGTAAGCAAATATTTAAAAACGGGCAAAATGCCCGTTTTTATTTTTTATGTTAGGTGGTGATCCTTTGTCGTTTTTTTATCCGTCTGTATATTTAAACAGGATTTATGATATAAATGAAGATTTTATTGCAAAATATAATATAAAAGTTTTGCTTTTGGACGTGGATAATACTCTTACTGTCGATAAAGGAACAGTGCCGGATAAAACCACCTTAGAGTGGATTTCGCGTATCAAACAAACGAATATCAAAATGATACTTGTGTCGAACGGCAAGAGAAAGCGGCTTGACAGTTTTGCAAAGTCGCTCGGGCTTGAATGCTTTTGCATGGCAATGAAGCCGTTTCCGTTTAAATTAAAAAGGGCAATAGAGAAGCTCAGGGTTGATAAAAACAGTGTTTTGCTTGTCGGAGATCAGGTGTTTACCGATATTCTCGCGGCAAATTTTGCCGGCATCCATTCGGTTTTGCTGGATCCGATAGAGCTTGAAAAATCGTTAAGCTTTCGTATTCGACGTTTTTTTGAGAGAAAGATAAGAGCAAACCTAAAAAAGGAGGACAAGTGATATGACAGCAAAGTTCGGACCCGCCGGTAACTCCGATGCATATGCCGCGGCGGGCTATAAAGGAAATGTCGATGCTCCGGAATTTGTGAGCAGTATAGGGCTGGACGCTTATGAATATCAGTGCGGCAGAGGCGTCAGAGTCAACGAAGAAACAGCGCAGAAATTCAGATCAAATGCAGAGCGATTCAATGTTGCCGTGTCGCTTCATTCGCCTTACTATATATCTCTTTCTTCGCTTGAAGAGGAAAAGCGCATGAACTCCATAGGATATATACTCGACAGCGCTAAAGCAGTCAAAATGCTCGGAGGAAACAGAGTTGTCGTCCACTCCGGGTCGTGTGCCAAGATCTCGCGGGAACAGGCACTTGAGCTTTCGATAGAAACTGTTAAAAAAGCACTTAATGCGCTTGATGAAAACGGGCTTTCGGATATTCACATTTGCCCTGAAACGATGGGTAAACTTAATCAGCTTGGCACGCTCGATGAAGTCATTGAGATCTGCAAGCTTGACGAAAGGCTGATTCCTTGTATAGATTTCGGACATTTGAACGCAAGAACGTTCGGTTCGATCAAAACAATCGAAGATTACGATGATATTATAAAATCGATAGGAAATTCACTCGGAGAATACCGAATGAAGAATTTTCATGCTCATTTTTCAAAGATAGAATATACCGACATGGGGGAGAAAAAGCACCTCACCTTTGCCGACAACATCTATGGGCCCGACCCTGAACCGCTTTGTGAGCTTATTGCAGAGTATGATCTGTGTCCAACGATTATTTGTGAATCCAGCGGCACACAGTCGGACGATGCGTTGTTCATGAAGCAGTCGTATAAACACGCGCTCGGTATTTGAACGGAGGGGTAGATTATGCAGCAGGAACTTGATATTCAATGGTTTCCCGGCCATATGACAAAGACACGGCGCAGAATGCAGCAGGATCTGCCGCTTATCGATCTTGTCGCCGAACTGATAGATGCAAGGATCCCGTTCAGCAGCCGCAACCCCGATCTTCCCGAGATGATAGGAGATAAACCTCGGCTGATACTTCTCAATAAATGTGATATGGCAGATCAGGAGATAACGAAGTTGTGGGTAAATTACTATAAATCAAAGAACATTCCTGCACTTTGCATTGATTCAAAAACAGGGAGCGGATTTAATAAATTCATTCCGAAAGTGAGAGAGATACTGTCCGATCGCTTAAAACAGCTTGAAGCTAAAGGCATGGGCGGCAGAACGCTGAGGGTTATGGCGGTCGGTGTTCCGAATGTCGGCAAGTCGTCCTTTATAAACCGTCTTGCCGGCGGCAGTAAAGCAAAAGTAGCAAATCGCCCCGGCGTGACTCGCGGTGCTCAATGGTTTATGATCGATAAGGGTATTGAACTTATGGATACTCCCGGCGTATTATGGCCTAAATTTGAGGATAAAACAGTGGGAGAACGGCTTGCTTTCACAGGTGCTGTCAAGGACGCCGTTGTTGATGTTGAGCTTTTGGCAATGCGTCTGCTTGCAACTTTAAGATCAAATGAAAAATATAAAGAAATGCTTAAAATACGCTACAAGCTCGAAGACGAGTGCTTTGAGTTTGACGATTATGATCTGTTATGCGAGATCGGAAAAAAGCGGGGAATGAAGATCTCAAAAGGCGAGGTCGATACCGAAAGGTGCGCCAATATGCTGCTCGAAGAATTCAGAAATATAAAGATCGGGCGTATATCGCTCGAAAAACCGTCGGAGGTGTAAAAATGCCTGATTACAGCGTTGAATACGAACTTATGGAACACGGGTATCATGTTATCTGCGGTGTTGACGAAGCAGGCAGAGGACCGCTTGCGGGCCCTGTATGCGCGGCTGCGGTGGTTCTTGAACCGGATACTGTTATAGACGGGCTCGACGATTCCAAAAAGCTGAGCGAAAAGAAAAGGGAAGTGCTTTTCGATGCCATTAAAGAAAAGGCAGTTGCATATTCGATAGCACTCGTTGATAACAAACGAATTGACGACATCAACATCCTTGAAGCAACATTTGAAGCTATGGAACAGGCTGTTTCCGGTTTGCCGGCGGATACGGACTGTGCGATAATTGACGGAAACGCTGTTCCGAAAAATCTTAAGATCCCCGCTGTCAGCGTTGTTAAAGGAGACAGCAGATCCATGTCTGTTGCAGCGGCGTCTATACTTGCTAAGGTGACAAGGGACAGGCTTATGTATGAAATGGCAGAAAAGTATCCTGAGTATGGCTTTGAAAAACATAAGGGATACGGCACTGTGCTTCATCGTGAAGCGATAAAAGCGCATGGACCGTGCGAGATACATCGAATGACATTTCTTAAAAACATACTCAAATGAGCGGTGTGAAAGGCAGCGGTGCAGTCGGTGAGAAATATGCCGCAAATTATCTTTCGGATAAGGGCTTTTCGATCGTCTGCAAAAATTTCAGGACAAGATACGGGGAAATTGACATAATCGCGGCAAATGATGAATATCTGTTATTTGTCGAAGTTAAATCGCGAAGCGGCAATTTCAGCTCGGCGCGCGAAGCTGTGACTGTGCAAAAACAGAAAAAGCTGATTATGACAGCGCTGATGTACCTTGAACAAAACAAATGCGAACTTCAGCCTCGGTTTGATGTTATCGAGGTCTATTTTCGCTCTAAAACCGATCTTTCGCCGATAAAGCTTTGCCACATAGAAAATGCTTTTGATGCGGAGGGAACATATTGAAGTATTTTGACCTGCATTGCGACACGCTAAGCAGATGCGATGAAAAAAACTGCGGTATCAACAGGAACGATTGCGCAGTCGACACAGCCCGATTGTCAGGATTTGATGAATGTTATCAGGTGTATGCCGCATTTATGCCGGACGGGCTTTCACCGAAAGGTGCGCTCGAACGATTTAACAGGCAGTATTCGATCTATAAATTTTCGGATTTTCAGAGAACAGGGCATGTTCTCTCTGTCGAAAATGCAGCACTTTTGGATCACAGCCTGTATCGTCTTGGCTATTTGAGAGAGTGCTCGGTCGCCATGCTTTCTCTCACTTGGAACGGTGAGAACTGTCTTGCGGGCGGCGCAGATACAGACAGCGGTTTAACCGAATTCGGCAGAGCGGTCGTATCAGAGTGCGAACGGCTCGGAATGATCGTCGATCTTTCGCACCTTTGCGATAAAAGCCTTTATGAAGTGCTCGGCAGAATAACAAAACCGCCGGTCGCTTCTCACTCGAACGCGCGAAGCGTTTGCTCTCACAGGAGAAATCTGCCCGATGATGCACTGAAAGAGATATTTGGTTCCGGCGGACTTGTGGGAATAAATCTTTACCGCGACTTTTTGCGGGATGACAAAAATGCCGATAAAAACAGCGTTTTAAAGCATATCGATAAAATGCTTTCTCTCGGCGGAGAAAATTCGGTTGCACTCGGAACGGATTTCGACGGCGCCGATACCTGCCGCGGACTTAAAAATGTATCTGATATGCACAAATTATATAGTCTGATATCGGATAAATTCAACAAAAAGACAGCGGACAAAATTTTTTATGAAAATGCAAAGAATTTTTTTGACAAAACACCTTTTTTGTTATAAAATATAGAATGATGTATTAAATGAAAGGTCGGTTATGTGTATGAAGTTCACAAGCACCAGAGCAATGAAAGAACTTGAATCCGCTCAAACCATCACGCAAGGTATTTCCGAAGAGGGAGGTCTTTTTGTCCCGACATCTTTCCCGAAGCTTTCGGATGAGTTGATCAAAAAAATGGTCGATATGGATTATAAGCAGCGCGCTTGCGAGGTGCTGCGCCTTTATCTTACCGACTTTACCGATGATGAGATCAAAAAGTGTGTTGAGGGTGCATATGAAGGCAAGTTTGATGATAACGATCCTGCTCCGCTTTCGCTTCTGAGCGATAAAGCAAGTGTGCTCGAGCTGTGGCACGGCCCGACCTGTGCATTTAAAGACATGGCGCTCCAGCTTCTTCCGCATTTGCTGACTGTTTCGGCAGGCAAGGTTGCCGAGGGTAAAACAATGGTTATCCTTGTCGCGACTTCAGGCGACACAGGCAAGGCGGCTCTTGACGGCTTTGCGGATGTTGAAAACACAAAGATCCTTGTTTTCTATCCGGTCGACGGTGTAAGTCCGATGCAGAAGCTCCAGATGACAACACAGTCAGGCTCGAATGTTTCCGTTTGCGCTATAAAAGGCAATTTCGACGACGCACAGACAGGTGTTAAAAAGATATTTACAAATAAGGATTTCTGCAAAGAGCTTGAAGAAAACGGAATGGAATTTTCGTCTGCAAACTCGATCAATTTCGGCAGACTTGTGCCGCAGATAGTTTATTATGTTTCAGCTTACTGTGATCTTGTTAAAGCAGGCAGACTGAAAAAAGGCGATAAGTTCAATGTCGTTGTTCCGACAGGTAACTTCGGTAACATACTAGCTGCATACTATGCAAAGCAGATGGGTATTCCGATCGGCAGATTTATTTGTGCATCGAACAAAAATAACATCCTCACCGATTTTATCAACACAGGTATTTATGACCGTAACCGCGATTTTTACACAACAACATCGCCTTCAATGGATATTCTTATTTCAAGCAATCTTGAAAGACTTTTGTTTGAAATTTACGATCATGACGAACACAAGATCTCGGAACTCATGAGAGAGCTTTCCGAAAAGGGAAGATACGAGATCGACACAAATGAGCTTCTCAAACTTAAAAGCGAGTTCACGGGCGGCTTCTGCAACGATGAGCAGACAGCCGAGACGATCAAAGAGCTTTATGAGAATTATCATTATCTTTGCGATACTCACACTGCTGTTGCGGTTAAAGTATACGAAGATTATGTTGAGAAAACGGGCGACAACACCCAGACTGTTATTGTTTCCACGGCGTCGCCGTATAAATTTGCAAAGAGCGTTCTTTCCGCTGTTGACACAACTGAGGGAACAGAAAGCGAATTTGATATGGTCGATAAGCTCAGCAGCATTACGGATACACCTGTTCCGGCTCCGCTTGCGGATCTCAGAAGCAGACAGGTGCTTCATAAGAGCTGCTGCGAAAAAGAACAGATGCCCGAATTTATAAAAAATACTCTGGGTATAAAATAATATGATAAAGGAGTTTGCGGTTTGGCACTGTTTGCAATTTCCGATCCGCACCTTTCGCTTGCGTCCGATAAGCCGATGGATATATTCCGAGGCTGGGAGGGCTATGTCGATAAGTTGAGTGCGAATTGGAGAAATATGATCACAGACAGCGACACGGTTGTTATCCCAGGCGACATTTCATGGGAAATGAAGCTTGAAAAAACGCTTACCGATTTTAAATTTTTGGATTCGCTTCCGGGCAGAAAGATCATATTAAAAGGAAACCATGATCTTTGGTGGGAATCTGTTACAAAAATGAATATGTTTTTTAGCGAAAATGATCTCAAGTTTGAAATTCTGCATAACAACTGCCTTTTCTACGGTGATTTCGCTTTGTGCGGAAGCAGAGGCTGGTTTTACGATGACCGATCTGATGATGCCGAAAAGGTCGTTTTAAGAGAAGCGGCAAGAATTGAACGCTCGCTCGAAGCCGCAAAGCAAAGCGGGAAAGAGAGCATTTTGTTTTTGCATTATCCTCCGGTAATGAAAGACAGTAGATGCGAAGAGATTATGTCGGTGATTTGCAAATACGGTGTTAAACGCTGTTATTACGGTCATATTCACCGCGCAGGAAGCGCTAAAGCAATAAACGGTACGGTAGACGGCACGGCATTTCGATGCGTAAGCTGCGATATTCTCGATTTTTCGCCGCTGAAAATAGCTGACTGATTTGAAATTTTCATGAATATATAAAAAATATATAGCAATTTTGAGTAAAGTGTGTTATAATCGTCTTTGTTGCTTTATTTTATAGTTAAATAAGCCGCTGTTTACAGCGGTCTTATATAGGAAAGGAATGTAAACAATGAGTTTAAAGTCATCAAACAAGATCGAGGAAAACAGATATGAGCTTGCCATTTCGGTGGATGCTGAAACATTTGAAAAAGCGGTAGCCGCAGCTTTCCGCAAAAATTCAAAGAAGCTTAATGTTCCCGGATTCAGAAAGGGCCATGCTCCCCGCGGTATTATCGAAAAGATGTACGGCGCAGATGTTTTTTATGATGAGGCTCTCAATGATCTTTATCCCGCAGAGATGGAGAACGCTCAGAAAGAAGCCGGTATCGAGATAGTTGATTTTGCTAACATTGATTTTGATCTTAAATCTATCGGCAAGGAAGGCGCCGAATTTACTGTTAAGGTAACCGTTAAGCCGGAAGCCGAAGTTAAGGACTATAAGGGAATTAAGGTTGAGAAGAAACAGGTTTCCGTAAGCGAAGATGAAGTCAATGCGGAAATCGAAAGAATGAGAGAGCGCGTTTCCACAATGGAGACTGTTTCCGATCGTCCTGCCGAGAACGACGACATTGTAACTTTCGATTTCGACGGTTATGTAGACGGTAAGCAGTTTGAAGGCGGTAAAGCTGAGAGCTATACTCTTAAGCTCGGATCCAATCAGTTTATCCCCGGTTTTGAAGAGCAGATCGTTGGAAAAAATCCCGAAGAAGATTTTGATGTTAATGTTACATTCCCCGAGGACTATCATGCCGAAGAGCTCAAAGGCAAAGAAGCTGTTTTCAAGTGCAAGATCCACGAGATCAAAACTCGCGTTATGCCTGAGCTTGATGATGAGTTTGTTAAGGATGTAAGCGAATTCGATACACTTGATGAGCTTAAAGCCGATATTGAAAAGAAGCAGCTTGAGCAGAAAGAGAAGCAGGCTGACAATGAAGCTGAAAACAAGATCCTCGATGTTGTGATCGAGAACACAGATGTAAATGTTCCGAAAGCAATGGTCGATACAAAGGTTGAGGAGAATATCCGCGATTTTGCTTATACTCTCCAGATGCAGGGTATCAGCCTTGAGCAGTATATGCAGTACACCAACCTCACACTCGACGCTCTTCGCGAGAACTATGCCGATCAGTCCGAAAAGCAGGTCAAGCTTCGTCTTGCTCTCGAAAAGATCGCGTCTATCGAAGGTCTTGAGCCGACAGACGATGATGTTGAAGCTCAGTACAAAGAGTATGCTGAGATGTACAGCATGGACCTTGATAAGATTAAAAAAGCTATTCCCGAGGATGAACTCAAGAAAGACCTTCGTGTTAAGAAGGCTTCCGAGTTTGTTAAGGAAAATGCAAATGTCACAGTTGTAGCTGATGAAAAGCCCGTGAAGAAGGCTGCTGCCAAAAAGCCGGCTGCTAAGAAGACAACCGCTAAGAAAGCAGAAACAGACAGCGAAACGAAGCCGGCTGCTAAGAAAACGACAGCAAAAAAGCCGGCTGCCAAGAAGACAACTTCCAAAGCAAAGGCAGAAGAAAAGACAGACGATAAATAATCGTAATCTGCCGTGATAATTTTTTAAGTTTAAAACAGTTTTGGTGTGTTCATACTAAAACTGTTTTAACCGCATTAAGAAAGGATGATATATATGGCACTGGTGCCCTATGTAGTTGAACAAACGAGCAGAGGCGAGCGGTCTTATGACATTTATTCCCGCCTTTTAAATGACCGTATCATCATGCTTTGCGATGAGGTAAACGATGCAACTGCAAGCCTTGTTATTGCTCAGCTTCTTTATCTTGAAGGTCAGGATCCCACAAAAGATATCAGCCTTTATATCAACAGTCCGGGCGGTTCTGTGTCCGCAGGACTTGCTATCTACGATACAATGCAGTATGTTAAATGCGATGTTTCGACAATTTGTATCGGTATGGCTGCATCGATGGGTGCATTTTTGCTTTCAAGCGGTGCAAAGGGCAAGCGATATGCTCTCCCCAATTCCGAAATAATGATTCATCAGCCGCTCGGTCAGGCGCAAGGTCAGGCAACAGAGATCCTTATCCATGCCGATCACATTAAGCGCACTCGTGAGCGTTTGAACGACATTCTCGCTAAAAACAGCGGTCAGCCGCTTGAAATTATCGAGAAGGACACCGAGCGTGACAACTTCCTCACTGCAAAGCAGGCTGAGGAATACGGCCTTATCGATAAGGTCATGGAAAGACGCTGATAAAAACCAGTTAACAGATCGGAGGATCGTATGCCTGATAATAACGGACACGGCACAGTTTGTTGCTCATTTTGCGGCAAGCCTGACGATGCGGCAGAACGCATGATCGCAGGCCCCAACGGGCTTTACATCTGCGACAGCTGTGTGAAACTGTGCTGCGACATAATGGGTATCGGCATAAACAACGCCGATTGTCCTGCATCACGCGAGGAACTTGATGCAGAGATCAAAAAAGGCCTGGATAAAACGCCTATGCAGCTCAAAGAATATCTCGATGAGTATGTCATCGGTCAAAACGAAGCCAAAAAAGCCCTCAGCGTTGCGGTTTACAATCACTATAAAAGAATATTCAATCTGAATCAATCGAGCGATGTTGAGCTCGGCAAGTCGAATATATTGCTTGTCGGCCCGACGGGCGTCGGAAAAACACTGCTCGCTCAAAGTCTCGCAAGGGCGCTTGATGTTCCGTTTGCAATAACCGATGCAACAACGCTCACAGAAGCCGGCTATGTCGGAGAAGATGTTGAGAATATTTTGCTTCGTCTTATTCAAAATGCCGATTTTGATGTTGAGCGCGCAGAGCGCGGAATTATCTATATCGATGAAATTGATAAGATCGCGAGAAAGTCGGAGAACACATCTATCACCCGCGATGTAAGCGGCGAGGGCGTCCAGCAGGCCCTTCTCAAAATAATTGAGGGCACAGTTGCCAATGTACCTCCGCAGGGCGGAAGAAAACATCCGCAGCAGGAGTTTATTCAGATCGATACATCAAATATTCTCTTTATTTGCGGCGGTGCTTTTTCCGGCATTGATAAGGTCATTTCAAAGCGTATCAATGCGGGCTCGGTTATCGGTTTCGGCTCTGACCCGAAATCCGAAAAGCAGGATGCAGATGAGATCATTTCAAATGTCAACGCACAGGATCTTGTTAAATACGGCCTTATTCCGGAGCTTGTTGGCAGACTTCCTGTTATAGCAACCCTTAACAAGCTCAGTGAAGACGATATGGTTCGTATTATGACCGAACCAAAAAATGCAATAGTCAAGCAATATCAGCGCCTTTTCGAAATGGACGGTATCCGTTTAGATGTCAAGAAGGATGCTATGTATGAAATAGCGAAGACTGCGATCGAACAAAAGACAGGCGCACGCGGACTTCGCGGTATCTTTGAATCCGTTCTCAAAGATATTATGTTTGAAGCGCCTTCGGATAAAACAATAAGCACTGTCACGGTAACTAAGGAATGCGTGCAAAAAGGCAAAAAACCGAGAATATCACACAGTATCCCTGAGCCGAAACAGCTTGCGGAGTAAAACGGCACACGGGTATATTTTGTACCCGTGCGTTGCTGTATAACGAGGAGAATATAAATGAAATTTGAAAACGCCTTTTTTGAAGCGGCGTTCGGTACCGCCGCGCAGCTTCCCGAATCGGATCTGCCGGAAATCGTTTTTTCGGGCAGATCGAATGTCGGAAAGTCATCGCTGATAAATAAAATATTCAACCGAAAGGCGCTTGCAAAGGTCAGCTCATCGCCGGGAAAAACCGCTACGATCAATTTTTATAATGTCGATTCCGCGAGGCTTGTCGATCTCCCGGGATACGGCTATGCAAAAGTATCCGGCTCGGAGCGTCTGCGCTGGGCAAAATTGATGGACGGCTATTTTTCCGGCAACAGAAATATCGCGCTTGTTGTTCAGCTTGTTGATATGCGCCATCCTTCGACCAAACTTGACAACGATATGTTGAACTATTTAAGCCAGATCGGACTGCCGTTTATCATAGCAATGACAAAATGTGATAAACTTAATAAAGGAGAGCGTGCAAAAAGGCTTTCCGCTATCGATGGAGAGCTTAGTTTTATAAACCCTGTTCCAGAGTATATCCCCGTTTCGTCCGCTACGGGAGAGGGCATTGAAGAGTTAAAGAAAAGGATCATAAATTGTGTGGAGGAATAAAAATGGTTAATGATCGTCTTAGAGTGAATGAAAAAGGGCATCTTGAGATCGCAGGCTGTGATGCCGTTAATCTTGCAAAGCAGTTTCAAACGCCGCTTTATGTTTTTGATGAAGATATGATTATTGATAATTGCCGCAAGTTTTCCGAAGAATTACGGCAGCTTTACAGCAATAGTCTTGTTATATATGCAAGCAAGGCTTTTTGCTGCCTTGAAATGTGCAGACTTGCAAATAAAGAAGGTCTCGGATTGGATGTTGTGTCGGGCGGCGAGCTTTACACTGCAAACAAAGCAGGCTTCCCGATGGACAGAGTCTTTTTCCACGGCAACAATAAAACCTATGATGAAATTAAAATGGCGATCGAACTCGGTGTTCACAGAATCATTGCCGATAACATGTTCGAACTTGATACTATCGATGAAATAGCGCACGATCTCGGAAAAACCGCTCGGATAATGCTTAGGATCAAGCCGGGTATTGATGCTCACACACACGATTTTATCCGAACCGGTCAAATTGATTCAAAATTCGGTTTTGCTCTTGAGAACGGCGAAGCCTACGATGCAGTCAAAAAATGTGCCGAATATAAGAATATACGTCTTATGGGGCTTCATTGCCATATCGGTTCGCAGATCTTCGATCAAAAACCGTTTGTAGAAGCTGCAAATGTAATGCTCGATTTTTATAAAAAGATCAAAACTGAGCTTTCTCTTACATTGCTTGATCTCAATCTCGGCGGCGGTTTCGGTATAAAGTATGTCGAGAGCGACGATCCTAAGGACTATAAGAAGTTCGTTGAGGCTGTTTCTGATTTTGTGCATAACTATTGCAAATCCGAAGATATTGAAATTCCGAGAATTCTTATCGAGCCCGGCAGATCGATAGTCGGTGCGGCAGGAACAACGCTTTACACGGTCGGAGCAGTTAAAGAAATCGAGAATATTCGCAATTATGTATCTGTTGACGGCGGCATGACAGACAACCCGAGATATGCGCTTTACGGCTCGGAATACACTGTTATAAACGCATCGAAAGCCGATAAAGCTCCTGATTACACAGCTACTGTCGCAGGTAAATGCTGCGAAAGCGGCGATCTTATCGGTGAAAATCTTAAATTTGCCGCACCTGATAAAGGCGATATTTTCGCAGTGCTTTCAACCGGTGCATATAATTATTCAATGGCTTCAAATTATAATCGCGTTCCTCGTCCCGCCGCTGTTATGGTGAAAGACGGCAAGGCGCGCATTATTATCAAAAGAGAAAGTTATGAGGAAATTATCAGAAACGATATTTGATTGTTTCTATTGATTTTAAGTCGGATGTATGATATTATTTGATTACAACGGCAAAGGAGAGAGAAACGATGTACTATGCGATTTTGTGGCTTGCCGCTACGATTGTTTTCGCACTTATTGAAGCGATAACTCCGCAGCTTGTTTCCATTTGGTTTGCAGGCGGCGCAGTCAGTGCATTTGTCGTCTCAATGTTTGACACGCCGTTTTATGTCCAGACAATAGTCTTTACAGCTGTGAGCATCCTTTTGATATTGCTGACTCGACCGTTTGTGAAAAGGCTGATGAAGCGTTCTCCCGAAGTAACAAATTCCGATGCAAACATAGGCAAAACTGCCGTTGTTTTATCGGATATAAAAGAGAATTCCGTCGGTACTGTTTTTTTAGACGGGCTTGAATGGAGTGCGAAATGTAAAGACGGAAAATTTATAGAAAAAGGTTCTAAAGTCACTGTAATTGCAATAGAGGGCGTTAAGCTGATAGTCAAAAAAATATAAAATGGGAGAGAGAACAATGCAAAACGAATTTCCGACCGGTATTATAATCACAGCGGTGCTTATCTTTTTCATTCTGATTGTTATAATCAGCAATGTCAAGGTAGTGCCCCAGGCAAAATCTTATGTTATCGAACGTCTCGGTGCTTATTATAAGACATGGGAAACAGGTATACATGTTAAAATTCCGTTTATAGATCGCATTTCGAAAGTTGTTTTGCGTAAAGAACAGGTTGCGGATTTTCCGCCTCAGCCTGTTATCACCAAGGATAATGTTACAATTCAGATAGACACCGTTGTTTTCTTCCAGATAACCGATCCGAAGCTCTACACCTACGGTGTTGAAAATCCGATGCAGGCTATCGAGAACCTCAGCGCGACAACTTTGAGAAACATCATCGGTGAACTCGAACTCGACAGCACGCTCACATCCCGCGATGTTATTAATTCAAAAATCCGCATTATACTTGATGAAGCTACCGATCCGTGGGGCATCAAGGTAAACCGTGTTGAACTGAAGAATATCGTTCCGCCCAGAGAAATTCAGGATGCAATGGAAAAGCAGATGAAGGCGGAGCGCGAAAGAAGAGAGTCTATTCTTAAAGCTGAGGGCGAAAAGCGTAGTCAGATCCTTGTTGCTGAGGGTCGCAAAGAATCGCAGATACTTGATGCTCAGGCTGAAAAGGAAGCGGCAATTCTGAAAGCCGAGGCTGTAAAGGAAGCTAAAATAAAGGAAGCCGAGGGTGAGGCGCTTGCAATTCGCAAGGTGCAGGAGGCAACGGCAGAAAGTATTAAAATGCTTAATATTGCCGCACCGTCAAACGGTGTCATTGCGCTCAAAAGCCTTGAAGCGTTTGCCGCCGCAGCCGACGGTAAAGCCACAAAAATTATTATTCCGTCTGATATACAGGGTGTCGCAGGTATGGTTGCGTCTATCGGTGAGATATTCAAATCAGATAAAACCCAAAATTAGCACTGCAATAAACTGCGGCCGGAATTCTGCCGCAGTTTTAATATTATTTGTTTTAAGAGAAAGGAAGAAAATAATGAAGAAAGTTGCTGTTATCATGGGTTCAAAAAGTGATTTACCTATTGTTGAGAAAACAATAAAAAAATTAAAATCGCTTGGTATCCCCTATGAAGCTCATGTTATGAGTGCACACAGAACACCGTCTGCCGCCGCCGAGTTTTCTAGCAACGCTCGCAAAAACGGCTTTGGAGTAATAATTGCCGCTGCCGGAAAAGCGGCACATCTTGCAGGTGTACTTGCCGGAAATACCACACTTCCGGTCATCGGGATCCCGATAAAGTCATCAACACTTGACGGACTTGATGCGCTTTTGGCAACGGTTCAAATGCCGTCCGGCGTGCCTGTTGCAACAGTTGCTATTGACGGCGCTGAAAACGCGGCTCTTCTTGCGGCACAAATGCTCGCATTATCGGACAATGAGCTTTCCGGTAAGCTTTCAACGCTTAAAGATGAGATGAAAAACGGTGTTGAGGCTGCAGATGTGCAACTCCAGAAAGAAATAAACTCACTTTGACATTCGGAAAGGACGGTTTTAAAATGCAAAGTTATTCACAAAGTTATAAGGATGCAGGCGTTGATGTTACCGCCGGCTACAAAGCTGTTGAGCTGATGAAAACCCATATCAAGAGGACGATGACAAACGGCGTTCTCACAGGAATCGGAGGCTTCGGCGGTTTGTTTGAGCCGAATATCAAAGGCATGAAACGCCCTGTCCTTGTTTCCGGAACCGATGGAGTAGGCACAAAGCTGAAGCTTGCCTTTCTGATGAATAAACATGATACAATCGGTATTGATGCTGTTGCGATGTGTGTAAACGATGTTATTTGTTGCGGAGCAGCTCCTCTTTTCTTCCTTGATTATATTGCTGTCGGCAAGAATGTTCCCGAAAAAGTCGCATCTATCGTTTCCGGCATTGCAGACGGCTGCGTTCAGTCGAACTGTGCACTTGTCGGCGGAGAAACGGCTGAAATGCCGGGCTTTTATCCCGTTGATGAATATGATGTGGCAGGTTTTTGCGTTGGTATGGTCGATCACGATGATATTATAGACGGATCAAAACTTAAAAGCGGTGATGTTCTTATCGGACTTTGCTCATCGGGTGTTCACTCAAACGGATTTTCGCTTGTGAGAAAGGTTTTCGGCATTGATGAAAACACTATCAAAAACACATATGACGAGCTTACAGAGCCGCTCGGTGAAACACTGCTCACACCTACAAAGATATATGTGAAACCCATGCTTGAAATAATTAAAAATTGTGATATTCATGCTGTATCACATATTACGGGCGGCGGATTTTATGAGAATATCCCGCGTATGCTCAAAGACGGAACACAGGCGTATATAGAAAAAGCATCAGTTCCTGTTTTGCCGATCTTCAAGACGATCGAAAGAGTCGGAAACATTCCTGAGCGTGATATGTTCAACACATTCAATATGGGCGTCGGAATGATATTTGCCGTTAATAAAAATGATGCCGATAAAGCAATAGAAATTGCCGAAAGCTTTGGCGAAAAGGCAGTTGTGATTGGTGAGATCAGGAATGGCGAAAAAGGAGTTTCGATATGCTGAAGAATGTTGCTGTGCTTGTTTCGGGTGGCGGCACAAATCTTCAGGCGCTGATAGATGCTCAGCAATGCGGCAAGCTCGGTAATGCTGTGATCTCACTTGTTGTTTCGAATAAACGCGATGCTTATGCTTTAAAACGAGCTGAAAAAGCAGGTATAAAAACCGAAGTTGTTTTAAAAAAAGACTTTGCCGACAGCAATGCTTTTTGCAACGAACTGCTTCGTATTATGGTTGATAACAATATCGATCTCATTGTTCTTGCGGGATTTTTGAGCATATTAAAAGGAGATCTTCTTAAAATATATGAAAACAAAATAATCAATGTTCACCCGAGCCTTATTCCCTCGTTTTGCGGCGACGGCTTTTATGGGCTGAAAGTTCATGAAGCTGCGCTTGATTACGGTGTCAAGGTGACGGGTGCGACCGTCCATTTTGTGAACGATATTACCGACGGCGGCAAGATAATATTGCAGAAAGCGGTATATATAGAGGATGGCGATACACCCGAAACACTGCAAAAGCGTGTTATGGAACAAGCGGAATGGCAGATCCTGCCCGAAGCTGTAAGAATGCTTTGCGAGTGAAAAACAGGAGGTTTAAAATGCAGCTTATCGATTTAAAAAATGAACTCAGCGGCAATAGCTATCCCGGCAGAGGTATAGTTATCGGACTGACTCCTAACGGCAAAAACGCGGCGATCGCTTATTTCACGATGGGCAGAAGTGTAAACAGCCGAAACAGAGTGTTTATAGACAATGGAGATGATCTGAAAAACGAAGCTTTTGATCCTTCAAAACTTGTCGATCCTTCACTTATAATCTACTCTCCCGTGAGAGTGATCAATGAATACACCATTGTCACAAACGGAGACCAGACAGACACTATATACGATTTTATTAAAAACGGAGATTCATTTGAAAATGCGCTTCGCACAAGGACTTTTGAGCCCGATCCGCCTAACTTCACACCGCGTATTTCAGGCATTTTAAGTATCCTTAGCGGAAAGCTTTCCTACAAGCTTTCGATATTAAAATCAATGCAGAACAATGAATCGAGCTTACAGCGGTTTTTCTATGAATATCCCGAACCGATGGCCGGAAGCGGACATTTTATTCACACTTATGACAGCGACGGAGACCCGATCCCGACATTTTCGGGCACACCGAAGGAGGTCAAAATCCTGGACGACGCAGAGGACTTCGCAGAACTTATTTGGAATAATCTCAACTTTGATAATAAAGTCTCGCTTTTTGTCCGTTATATCGATCTTGAAACAGGCAGCTATAAAACAATTATCAAAAATAAAAATGTTTGATTCGGAGTGTGTTATAAAATGAAAGAACTTGAGCTTAAATACGGTTGCAATCCTAATCAGAAACCCGCGAAAATATATATGGAAAGCGGAGAACTGCCGATAAAAGTTTTAAACGGCAGACCCGGATACATAAATTTTTTAGACGCTTTCAATGCATGGCAGCTTGTTTGCGAGCTTAAAGCAGCAACAGGGCTTCCTGCCGCCGCTTCATTTAAGCATGTAAGCCCCGCGGGTGCGGCGGTCGCTGTTCCGATGTCCGACACGCTTAAAAAGATTTATTTTGTTGACGATCTCGAACTTTCTCCTATCGCAACAGCTTACGCAAGGGCAAGAGGCGCAGACAGAATGTCGTCCTATGGCGATTTTGCAGCGCTCAGCGATATTTGCGATGAGCAAACAGCGCTTCTTTTGAAAAGGGAAGTGTCCGACGGAATTATTGCCCCCGGCTATACAGAAAAAGCACTTGAAATACTCAAATCAAAGCGCAAGGGGACTTATAATGTCATTGAGATAGATGAAAATTACAAGCCTGCCCCCATTGAACACAAGCAGGTGTTTGGAATTACATTCGAGCAGGGAAGAAACGAAATCGAGATCAATAAATCCTCGTTTGATAACATAGTCACAAAAGCAAAGGATCTACCCGAAAGCGCTAAGCGCGATCTCATAATCTCGCTTATTACGCTGAAATACACACAGTCGAACTCGGTTTGCTATGCTAAGGACGGTCAGGCGATCGGCATAGGTGCAGGTCAGCAGTCGAGAATACACTGCACAAGGCTTGCGGGAAACAAGGCGGACATCTGGCATCTTCGCCAGCATCCTGCTGTTTTGGGATTGCCGTTTAAAGAAGATATCCGCAGACCTGACAGAGATAATACTATCGATGTTTATCTTTCGGACGACAGCGATGATGTTTTGAAAGACGGCGCATGGCAAAACTTTTTCACACAGCAGCCGAAGCCTTTATCAAGAGAGGAAAAACAGGAGTATTTATCTAAGATCAGCGGTGTTTCGCTCGGATCGGACGCATTCTTCCCGTTTGGCGATAATATTGAGCGTGCGCACAGGAGCGGCGTCGAATATATAGTCCAGCCCGGTGGCTCTATCCGCGATGACAATGTTATCGACACCTGCGATAAATACGGTATTGTAATGGCGTTCAACGGTATTCGTTTGTTCCATCATTGATTCGGAGGCGTTATTTCATGAAAATTTTGATGATAGGTTCAGGCGGCCGCGAGCATGCGCTGATCAGACAGTTTAAAAAATCGGCAAGAGTTGAAAAAATTTATTGTGCACCGGGAAACGGCGGAATATCTTATGATGCGCAGACGGTTAATATCCCTGTTACGGATAAAGCCGGAATTGTGAAATTCTCAAAGGATGAAAACATCGATCTTGTGTTTGTCGCTCCGGATGATCCGCTTGCAGACGGACTTGTTGATGATCTCACCGCTGCGGGAATTCGCGCGTTCGGCCCGAATGCAAAAGCTGCTCGCATTGAATCAAGCAAGGTCTTTTCCAAAGATCTCATGAAGAAGTACGGTATTCCGACAGCCGAGCACCATGTTTTTTCCGATTCAAAAGAAGCAATAGCGTTTATCGAAAATAACAATAAATATCCGATCGTCATTAAAGCGGACGGACTTGCGCTCGGCAAAGGAGTTATTATTGCCGCAGATTTAAACGAAGCAAAGTCGGCTGTGATCAGCATAATGAATGATAAAATTTTCGGCGACAGCGGCAATAAGATCGTTGTCGAAGAGTTTATCAAAGGCCCTGAGGTGTCCGTTTTGAGCTTTTGTGACGGTGAGACTGTTAAACCTATGGTTTCATCGATGGATCATAAACGCATTTATGACGGAAACCGCGGCCCAAACACAGGCGGAATGGGTACGATCAGTCCTAACCCGTATTACGATGACAAAACCGCAAAGCTTTGCATGGAAACGATTTTCAAGCCGACTGTTGAAGCAATGAAGAAAGAAGGCTGTCCGTTCAAAGGCTGTCTTTATTTTGGACTTATGCTCACAAAAGACGGCCCTCGTGTTATTGAATACAACTCGCGTTTCGGCGATCCCGAAGCGCAGGTTGTTCTCCCACGCTTGAAAACCGATCTATGCGACATCTGCGATGCGGTTATTGACGGCACGCTCGATCAACTTGAGATTGAGTGGAGCGACGAAGCGTGCGCCTGCGTTGTTCTTGCGTCCGGCGGTTATCCCGGAAAATACAAAAAAGGTATTGAAATTCACGGGCTTGATAGTACCGGTCAGATTGACGGTGTGACTGTTTTTCATGCGGGAACCGCTGTTAAAGACGGCAAGCTTGTCACAAACGGCGGCAGAGTACTCGGCGTTACAGCACTGGGCAAAACGCTTGATAAAGCGCTCTTCAAAGCGTATAGTGCAGTCGATAAGATCAGGTTTGACGGTATGCAGTACCGTAAGGACATCGGCACGGCTGAATGGAAAATGTAGATTTCTTATATGAACTAATTGGATATTGATAAAAAACGCAGCAGATTTCTGCCGCGTTTTTTTATTGTAATGCCCTCATCCTCGTAGTAGCATAATGAAAGATGAATGCTGATTATATGGTTGAACTGCTTTTATCAATACGAAATATTGACTTAAAATCATCAATGTAGTATAATATTTATAAATTGCGCATTGTGTGTTTATAATGTGTTTACAATTTATTTATTCATTTTTGGTAAAATAAATTAAAATCTATCCTACGGGGTGAATGAAAATGATAGAGGTAAAAAACCTCACAAAGAAATACGGCTCTCACACAGCGGTGGATAATATTTCGTTCACTGTGAATGACGGCGAAATCCTTGGCTTTCTCGGCCCGAACGGCGCAGGAAAGTCCACAACGATGAATATTCTCACAGGTTATCTTTCGGCTACATCGGGAAACTGTTCTATAAACGGCTTTGATGTTCTTGCCGACAGCTTTGAAGCTAAAAAGAGACTAGGATACCTGCCGGAGCAACCGCCGCTTTATCTTGATATGACGGTTAAGGAATATCTCAATTTCGTTTATGATCTGCGCAAAGTCAAAATGCCGAGAGGCGCGCATATTGAAGAGATCTGCCGCCTTGTTAAGATAAAAGATGTTTATCACCGTCTTATTAAGAATTTATCAAAAGGCTATCGCCAGCGTGTCGGTATTGCACAGGCTCTTATCGGCAACCCGAGAGTGCTTATTCTCGACGAGCCCACCGTCGGTCTTGATCCGAAGCAGATCATCGAGATCAGAAATCTTGTGAGAAACCTCGGAAAGACACACACTGTTATTTTAAGCTCGCATATTCTTTCTGAAATCCAGGCAGTTTGCAGCCGAGTTATCGTTATAAACAAAGGAAAGATCATTGCAGATGATACTCCCGAAAATCTTTCGTACAATCTTTCAAACGATCATTCGATCTCGCTTATCGCAGATGCTCCTAAGGATAAAATGCTTGAAGCATTAAAGACAGTTCAGGGAGTCAAATCGGTTCAATATGTTCGCACTGTTCAGGACAATATCAATGAATATACAGTCGATCCGATAATGGGCTATGACATCAGAAAAGATGTTTTTGAGCTGCTCAGTGCAGCCAAATGGCCTATTTATCAGATGAAGAACAATGAATTGACGCTTGAGGATATATTCCTGAGACTCACAGATGAAAATCAAGATGCGTCGCTTATCGAACGCGCACTAAAATCTGCTGCAAAGAGCACGGAAAGCAAGGAGGAAGAGGATAAATGAAAGCAATAATCAAGCGTGAGCTTAAATCTTATCTCACATCTCCTGCCGGCTATGTCGTGCTTGCTGTGCTTACTGCTGCGACTTGCTATTTCTTCACAACGCTTTTTGCAAGCGGATATGCGGATATTTCTTATGTGTTCAGCTATATTTCCGTCTTTGTTGTTATTATGATCCCGATACTGACAATGCGCCTTTTATCGGAAGAAAAAATGAGAAAAACCGAACAGCTTTTGCTCACATCTCCCGTGGGCATAGGCTCGATAGTTCTCGGAAAGTTCTTTGCCGCTCTTATTTTTTTCTCGGCATTCCTCATTGAAACACTTGTATTCAACTTTGTGTATATCGGACTTGGAGCAACTGTTGACTGGATGGTCTATCTTGGCAATCTTATCGGTATTCTTTTATTTGCATCGTCGTTTATTGCGATCGGTCTGTTTATAAGCGCACTGACCGAAAGTCAGGTAGTTGCGGCGATTGTCAGCATAGCTGTCAATGTTATCATTTTGCTGTTTGACAGTATCATTCCCTCTATGATAAACAACACCGTTGTAACAAAAATATGCAGCTGGGTTGCGTTTAATCAGCGTTATCAGACCTTCACACAGGGCATCATAGGCATTGATAATGTCGTATTTTTTATCAGTGTTATAGCTGTATTCCTTTTCCTTACGATCAGAGTAATCGATCGTAAGAGATGGGCGTAAAGGAGGAAGCATTATGAAAAAAAATAAAGCCGAAAAGAAACCTGTAAACGGTACTCCGTTTTATAAAAAAGCTTCCTTTAAATACGGTTCGCTTTCCACAGCACTTATCGCAATATTTATAGTTCTGGTTATCGGAGTCAACCTGCTTTCCACATTTATTTCGGAGAGGTTTTCGGTTGATATAGATCTCACATCAAGCGGAGATTATTCGGTTTCCGATGAAAACAAAAAGGTTATCGAGTCTATTTCCAAGCCGGTAAGCATTATTTTTACAACAACAGAGGAATACTATTCTGGGGGAAGCTATTATCAGACTCTCAACTATTCCGGTTATACCGACAGCACCGGCGGTAAATACATGAAGCAGACAGTTGAGCTCCTGAAAAACTATAAAAAGCTCAACCCCAATATTACTGTTGAGTTTATTGATGCTCAGACCCCTGCTTTTGATACCTATCGCGAGCAGTTCTCGGACTATATGAGCACTGTTAACTACGGCGATCTTATAGTTTATTGCAAGGATACCAATAAACATAAATTCCTCGGTGCCTCCGATCTTTACAGCATCGAAAGTTCTCAGAGTTCATCGTATTACAGTCAGAGCTCGGTTATAACAGGTTCGAATGTTGAAGCGGCAGTCACTTCTGCGCTTGACTATGTTGCGGCGGACTCTGAAGATGTTGTGACAATGATAACAGGCTACAACTCATCGGACACAAGTAATCTTAAAACGCTCTTCGAGAAAAACAACTACACCGTTAAAACAATAAGTGATCTGCTTACATCGGATATTCCTGAGGAGACAGACGTTCTTGTGCTTGCATCACCGACTGTCGATCTCACTAATGATGAAATAAAGAAAATTGATACATTCCTTGAAAACGGCGGAAAGCACGGCAAGAACATGCTTTATTTTGCTTCGAGCAGTCAGCTTTCAACGCCTAATCTCGATGCGCTTTTGCTTGATTGGGGAATTAAATTTGAATACGGTACTGTCACCGAAACCGACAGCGATTATGCGCTTTCTTCCGAGAATGGAAAGGCAGCGACTGCGATGATGCTTAAGCTTGCCGATAACGATACTGTTTCAAAAGTTGCGGGCGAATACTCCGAATCACAGTTTGTCGGAAGCTCTCAGCGGCCGATGTACACTTCATTTGATGAAAACGGCAAGTATCACACCGCCGAAATTATTAAAACATCCGACGGCACAACAGTAATGCCCAACGGTGCGGCAGACGATTGGCAGCCTGCTTCGGACTCGGTTAAAAGATCTTATTCCTCTATGATCCTTTCGACTTATGCAACAGGCGACAAGGATAACAACGGCGAGGAAATCCGCTCAAATGTTTGCGCTGTTTCGGGAATCGACTGTGTATCATTTTCTTCGTATTATTCATTTGTCAAGACCAATAATGTGCTTGTTAATGTTACAAACAGCATGGTTAACAAGGGCGATAACTCTTATGTTTTCGATAATAAAGAGATCTCGACTAATTCACTTACAGTTACCGAAGCCCAGACAAATATTGTTAAAACAGTCTTCTGGGCGGTGCCCGCTTTGATCATCGCCGTCGGTATAGTTGTATATGTCAGGAGGAAACACAGATAATGGACGCGCAGAAAAAGCCCGGTTCATTTGAAGATGAACAACCGCATATCGTTGAAAATTCGACGATATTTTCGGAGGATGATTCTAAGGACTCAAAAAATGAAAAGCCGAAAAAGCGCGCGGGGGGGTATGGCAAAATCATTGCCATGCTTTCGGGAGTTTGTGTTGTGATCGCCGCTGCGATAACCTGCACATTGCTGTTTTGGGAAGTTCCCGAAAGTGAGGATACTTCATCGTCCGCTTCGTCGGAAGCTATCGAGATCATCAGTGAGAAAGTCAACACCGACGAAATTAAAATTAAAAATGAAAACGGTGATTTCACACTGAAAAAGTACACCGAAACCGTCACAGAAACGACAACAAGCGGCGATACAACTACCGCTGCTCCGACCACACAGAAAAAGTATAAGCTTGTCGGTTTTGATAAATACCCGATGAGCGCCGATGAGGTTACAGATGTTGCGAATGCGCTTGTTCCGATGAAAGCCGAGTCTAAGCTTTCCGGAGAATGGACAGATGACCGGCTCGGGCTTGATAAGCCTGTTTTGACGGCTGTTGTCGGCGATGTTACTCTGACTGTCGGCAAAACTTCCGGCATGGGTGATCAGCGCTATTGCCGAGTCAGCGGTGATAACAACATATACCTTATTTCCGGCGATGTTTATGATAAGCTGAACTTCAAGCCGTCGGAGCTTGTTGATACAAACCTTATCACAGCACTCAGCGAACATAACTTCAGTGATTATTTTGCAAGCGGAACATTGGTCGCTTTTGACAGCATTGAGCTTTCCGGCACAAACTTTTCATCGCCTGTTAAGATCAGCTGCAAAAACAGCAAGAGCGACGTTTCATCGTTTGTTGTGACTTCGCCTAAGAGCTTTTACGCCGATATGAGCAAGATAGAAACATTGCTGACTCCGCTTTCTTCGGGATTTACAGCGACAAACGGATATGAATTGATAACAGATTCGACTGATCTTAAAAAATATGGGCTGGATAATCCGCAGTATATTTTAACTTATAAGCTCGGATCATCGACATTTAAAATCGAGCTTTCAAAGAAAGGCGTTATAGATGACGGCGTCTATGCCTGCAGAGTAAATAACGGCAATGTTATCTATTCCTGCAATACGGACAATATTTCATTTATCATTGATAAAATCGATGATCTTCGTTCGACAATTCTTTTCTCGGTTTCGATAAAGGAAGTTGACACATTCACTGTTGAATATAACGGAAAAAGCGCAACTTATGATATCGGTCTTGAAAAAGTTAAGGACGATGACGGAAATGAGAAAGAGCAGACAGTTGTCAGATCTATGAGCGGAGAGGAACTTGACACAGAGAGCTTTCAGAATGTTTATATGGCGCTTGCGTCCGTTTCGCCCTCGTCATACGGAGAAGACAGCGGCAAACTCACGCAGTCGCCGTATCTCAAAATAACGCTTAAGATGAACGACAAATCGACGCAGACGGTTAAATTTATCAAATACGATGACAGATATTATCGGATGTATCTCAATGACATTGGAGACCAGCTTATAAATTATACTGCCGTTGAACGGCTTGTATCGTATTTCGAAAAATTTGCCGCAGGCGAAAAGGTTGATTCTCCGGCACTTTATGATTAAATTTTCACATACAGGTGAATGGAAATTCGCCTGTATGTTTTGCGCGTTTTAAATACTTTTTAGAATGGAGCTTTTAAATGGATCAGTATAAGATCGTTTCACTTGCAAACGGTGTTGAGGGCGGATTTATAAGATCGGATAAGTTTAAATCCTCAATTTTATCGATAGATTTTTATCTGCCTAACAGCGAACAAACCGCTGATTATGTTCTTGCGGGAGAAATAATGAGCAATGTTTGTGCAGAGTATCCGACAATGGCAAGCTTTAAGCGCAGACTCAGCGAGCTTTACGGCGCTGCTCTTAATACTTCTGCCGAAAAAGCTGGAGATATGATAAGGCTGGGATTTTCAATTGATTTTATCAATGATGATTATGCGCTGAACGGTGATAAAATCGGTGCAGATGCTGCAAAACTGCTTATTTCCGTGCTGTTTGAGCCGTCGCTTACAGATGACGGCAAGTTTAAAACCGCCGACATTGAGAGAGATAAGCGCGTGATGATCGATGTTATCAACGGCGAGTTTAACGAAAAACGCAATTTCGCGAGAAAAAGAGCGCTTGAAATAATGTGCGAAAACGAGCCGTTCGGACTGCCGAAATTCGGCACTGTCGAGCGTATGTCGAGCCTCACGGCGGACGATGTTACAACCGCCTGGCAATCTATGCTCAAAGATTCGTTTGTGAGAGTGAATTATGTCGGAAATGAATATCCGAGCGAGATTTTCGATCTTATTTCAAAGCGTTTTCAGGCGATAGATCGAACAGTAATAAAGCAAGATCTCACCCAAAAGCATATTTCAAGCGGTGAAGTGAAGAGCGTTTGCGAGTATGAAACGCTTAATCAGTCAAAGCTGTTTCTCGGATTCAGAGCCGACTTCGGTAACGATATGCTGTCACGCACAAAAATGCTTCTCACATTGCTTATCTTTTCCGGCGGAACGTTCTCAAAATGCTTCAGATATGTAAGAGAACAGCTTAGCCTTTGTTATTATTGCGCTCCGAGCTTTTATAGATCTAAAAATATCATTATGGTCGATTGCGGCGTTGATATAGGTGTATCGGAAAAGGCTAAAAATGCGATTTTGGATCAGCTCCGGCTGATGAAAAACGGCGAGATAACAAATGATGAATTTGAAGCCGCAGTTTTAATGCGAAAGAACGATCTGAAAGCTGTTTTTGATTCTGTTGTTATGATTTCATCATGGCTTAAATCCAACACATTTAACGATGAAAAGTACAACAGCATTGAAGAGCATTACAAAATATTAGAGCAGATCACAATCGATGATATTGTAAATGCGGCTAAAACGATCGAACTTGACACAGTTTACCTTCTTGAAGGCAAAAAGGAGGCGGAATAATGAAAACTTTCGATAAAATCGATAGATTGAAACAAAGCTGTAAGATCTATGAGCATAAAAGCGGAATAAAAATTTATGTCTGCGAAAAGCCCGAATTCAATACTTCGTTTGCAATTTACGGCACTCGTTACGGCTCGACCGATACAATGTTTAAAAAATCGACCGATAAAGAGTATACAACCGTGCCTGAGGGTATTGCGCATTTCCTTGAACACAAGCTTTTTGAAAATGAAGACTGCGATGTTTTTGAAAAGTTCAGCAAGCTTGGTGCTTCGAGTAATGCCTACACCTCATTTGACCGCACATGTTATTATTTCTCCTGCACAGATAGGTTTGATGAATGCTTTGAAATTCTGCTTGATTTTGTTCAGAGCCCGTATTTCACAAAGGAAACGGTTGATAAAGAGCAGGGAATTATCGGTCAGGAAATCAGTATGTATGACGATTCTCCGTCTTGGATGTTGATGTTTGATCTGCTCGCAGCTATGTACCATAACCATCCTGTGAAGATCAATATCTGCGGCACAAAGCAATCTATCTCAGAGATCACTCCCGAGCTTTTGTATTATTGCTACGATGTCTTCTACAACCCGGCTAATATGTTTATCTGCGTCTGCGGCAATGTTGATGCAGAGCATATCTTTGATATGTGCGATAAGCTTTTGAAAGATAAAAAACCGGTTTCGGTGGATAAATGCCGCGAAAGTGAGCCTTATGAGGTTGCAAAACGTATAACAAAGCGTAAAATGCCGATTGCAAAGCCGCTTGTCAGCATCGGTTTTAAAGAAAAATGTGAAACACCTTTGCTCAATGCGAAAGACGCGGTTATTTACGACACAGTCCGCAGTATGATTTTTGATTCCAATTCCGAATTTGCAAACAACCTTATCGAAGAGGGAATTGTCGGATCAAAATATGATTCGGAAATGTTCCAAGGGTTTGATCATTTGGCGACGATCGTGTCTGCCGAAACCGACGATCCCGATAAATTCTTTGAAAAAATCAAGCAAAGAGTCGATGATCTGCATCGAAACGGGCTTGATAAAAGCGATTTTGAACGGAATAAAAAGCATGGCTACGGTTCATTGGTAAGAGTGTTTGACGATGTTGAATACACTTCTATGTGCATGGTAGACGCGGCTGTTAATGAACACAACATTTTCGATGCCGCAAGAGCTTATGAACAAATAACGTTTGAAGATGTGCAAGCGGCGTTTGAAAAGTATTTCAACACTGATAATTGCTCGCTTTCTATAATCGAGCCTGCATAAACGAGGTGATATGTAATGTCAGAAAACACAATTCAGATTTTCGGTATACAAGTTAATATCGACCCTGTTGCATTCACAATACCGGCTATAAATTGGAAAGTCTATTGGTACGGAATCATTATTGCGCTCGGATTTATTCTCGCAATTATCTATTGCTTCAAGCGAGCGGGCAAATTCGGAGTTGATTCGGATAAACTTTTAAACTGTGTTTTGGTAACAGCACCGCTCGCGATAATATGTGCAAGACTTTACTATGTTGTATTTAATCCGGATACATCTTTCACACAGTTTTTTAACATTCATCAAGGCGGTCTTGCTATCTACGGCGGCGTTATCGGAGCGATTGTTGTCGGGATTATTTGCTGCAAGATGTGGAAGGTAAATATTCTTTCAACGCTTGATCTTGCATCTCTGGGCTTCCTCATCGGACAGGGAATCGGCAGATGGGGCAACTTTGTCAATCAGGAGGCATACGGCGCCGCGACAAACAGTGACTGGTTCGGTATGACAGGCGGAAAAATCGCCTTGGAAATGGGAGACGGCGTTTTAGTTCACCCGTGCTTTCTTTATGAATCGGTTTGGTGCTTGCTTGGATTTTTACTTTTACATTTTATATCAAAAAAGCGCAAATTCGACGGTGAACTCGGCTGCATTTATCTCATTTGGTATGGCTTCGGAAGAATGATCATCGAGGGATTCCGCACGGATTCTCTTTATCTCGGCTCGTTCAGAGTATCACAGATCCTCTCGGCACTTATGGTGATTGCAGGTGTGATATTACTGATAATCGGTCTTAAAAAAGTAAATGATCGAAAGAAAGATGCCGAATACTCGCCTGTTTTCTCAGATAACAGTGAGAATGAAGTCACAGTTGAGCCTGTTGAAAATATTCAGACAGATGATTTGATCGATAATAATGAGGAGGATAATGAAAATGGCACAGATAATTGACGGAAAGCTTGTCTCAGCGAAGGTGAGGGAAAACGTCAGAGAGCAGACAGCAAAGCTTAAAGAGCAGGGAATTAAGCCCGGTTTGGCTGTGATTATTGTCGGAGATGATCCTGCGTCGAGAGTATATGTCAATAATAAAAAGAAGGCTTGTGCCGATGTCGGATTTTATTCTGAGGAATTTGCATTGCCTGCTGATACACAGATGGATGAGCTTCTGGAGCTTATAGATGTTTTAAATGCCAGAGATGATATTAACGGTATTCTCTGCCAGCTTCCGCTGCCGAAGCACCTTGATGAAAAGCTTGTTATTGACAGAATCGATTCGTCTAAGGATGTTGACGCATTCAGTCCGGTGAATGTCGGTAAAATCACTATCGGCGATTATGACTTTCTGCCTTGCACACCTGCAGGAGTTATGGAACTGCTTAAATATTATAACATAGATATAGACGGTAAGGACTGCGTTGTTATCGGCAGATCAAACATTGTCGGCAAACCTATGGGCCTTTTACTTCTGCACAAAAACGGCACAGTGACAATTTGTCACAGCCGCACAAGAGATCTTAAAGATGTCTGCAAAAAGGCGGATATACTTGTTGCAGCAGTCGGCAGAGCTGATTTTGTGACAGCCGACATGGTTAAGGACGGCGCTGTCGTTATCGATGTCGGTATGAACCGAAAGAATGGTAAGCTTTGCGGCGACGTTAAGTATGATGATGTATCGAAAAAGGCGTCATTTATAACTCCTGTTCCGGGAGGAGTCGGCCCTATGACTATCAGTATGCTCATGAAAAACACTCTTAAAGCCGCAAAGCTTCATCATGGCATTGAATAAATGAGCACATTGTATATTTCCGATCTTGACGGTACACTTTTAAATGAAAATGCAAGACTGTCTGAGTTCACAGCTTCAACGCTTAACGCTCTGATTTCAGACGGTCTGCTTTTTTCTGTTGCATCGGCAAGATCGATAATTTCCGCAGGCGGAATTTTAGATAGTGCCGGTTTAAAACTGCCGGGAATATTTATGAACGGCGCACTTCTTTGCGAGCCGGACAGCGGTCTTACTATTGACTACGCAACTATAAACAGTGATGTTTCGCGAAAAATGGTTGATGATTTTAATATGTTTGATCGCCCTCCCACCATATTTACATTTAATGGAGATCATATACACGATAAATATTTATCAAAAATATGTGTAAGGTCAGGCGGACTTAAACACAAGGCAGATAAGGATTTCTATGAAAACCGAAAAAATAAGTATTCATTATACGAAATAACCGATAATTTTTCTTTTAATAATGTGATTTATATGAACGGAATGGACGACTACAATACAATGAAAAAAATCTGTGATCGTATCTCGCAATATAATGAAATACGCTGTGAGTTGTATCTTGATGTCTACACACGGCTGTGGCTGCTTGAATGTCATTCAGCGGTTGCAACAAAAGCAAATCGCGCACTGGAACTAAAACAAAAAATCGGCGCGGATAAATTGGTTGTATTCGGCGATAATTATAACGATATTGAAATGATGGATTGTGCAGATCAAGCGATAGCTGTAAGCAACGCTGCTGATGAAGTTAAGGAACACGCAGATATTATTATAGATTCTAATATAAACGACGGTGTTGCAAAGTATCTTCTTAGTATAATTTAAGCCTTAATTACTTTAAACGCTCCCCTTAATTGCGTAAAACATTTATTTTGCGCAATTCATCATATTTAATCACCGAACAGATATATTCAATTCTCTTCAATATCAAAAAGATAAAATTAAAAGACGGCTTTATTAAGCCGTCTTTTTGTGTAGGTATCAGATCGTCAAATCTTTTCTGCGAAGTTAAAGATCCTTGCCGGAAGTTCACTTTCATCGCACGAGATCGTGAATGTAAACTTTGTGCCGGACTCTTCTGCAAGCGCGGAAACACGCTCGATAAAGTCAGCAACATCTTCATAGTTTCTGCCGCCGATGCGGAGTGTTGCGTCACCGAAAATATCGGTAACATCATAGTTTCCTGCGCAAATTCCGCTGAGGAAGCCGTAATATGCGTCATAACCGGAAATGCCGTAGACATCTGAATCAACCAGACGAGCAACACTTGACACATCGAATGTAAGAGTATTTCCCTTTTCAATGCAAACAACATTGCCCTTTGAAGACTGTGCAGCCGCATTTACATTTTCAAGCAGGTGTTTTGTTTTTCCGGATCCTTTTTTTCCAATGATAAGAGATATCATTTTGTCATCCCCTTTGTTAATTATTTCACCGCATTCCTGCGGATTGATCCAATTATTTAAGTCTTGCTTCGAGAGCTTCTTTTTCGCTTTCATAGCCGGGCTTGCCGAGGAGAGCGAACATATTCTTCTTATAAGCTTCAACGCCGGGCTGGTTGAACGGATTGACACCGAGCATATAGCCAGAAATAGCACAAGCTTTCTCGAAGAAATAGATCAGATAGCCGAGTTCGTATTCGTCTGCCTTTTCAAGCTCGATAACGAAGTTAGGAACACCGCCGTCTGTATGAGCAAGAATTGTGCCTTCATAAGCTTTGCGGTTTACAAAAGACATTGTTTTGCCGGCGAGGAAATTAAGACCGTCACCATCGTTTTCTTCCTTCTCGATGATGATCTCCTTTTCAGCCTGAGCAATAGAAACAACTGTTTCAAACAGCAGTCTCTGACCTTCCTGAACATACTGTCCGAGCGAATGAAGATCAGTTGAGAAAACAGCCGAAGCCGGGAAAATGCCCTTATTATCTTTGCCTTCACTTTCGCCGTAAAGCTGCTTAAACCATTCGTTCATCATAGTGAAACGCGGCTCATACGAAACAAGCATTTCAACATTTTTGCCTTTTCTGAGCATTATCTGACGGCAAGCAGCATATTTATAGCAATCATTTGTCTTAACGCACGGAACACTGTATGCTTCTCTGGCGTCTGCCGCACCTTTCATAAGTGCGTCTATATCACAGCCTGCAACAGCGATCGGAAGAAGACCGACAGCTGTAAGTACCGAAAATCTGCCGCCGACATCGTCCGGAATAACAAATGTTTCATAGCCTTCGCTGTCAGCGAGCTGTTTGAGCGTTCCCCTTGCTTTATCGGTCGTGCAGTAAATACGGCCTTTAGCACCTTCTTTACCGTATTTCTCTTCGAGGAAGTTGCGGAAAATACGAAATGCGATAGCAGGCTCAGTGGTTGTGCCGGATTTTGAAATAACATTCACTGATACATCTTTACCGTCGCAAATCTCAAGAAGCTCGGAAAGAGCTGTTGAGCTAATGCTGTTGCCGGCAAAGTAAATATCCGGAGTGTCCTTTTTCTTGTTGTTGTAATACGGTGATTTAAGGAACTCGATAGCGGCTCTTGCGCCGAGATACGAGCCGCCGATGCCTATAACGATAAGAACATCGGAATCTGATTTAATCTTTTCAGCGGAGCTTTTAATACGAGCAAACTCTTCTTTATCATAATCGACGGGAAGATCGACCCAGCCTAAAAAATCATTGCCCAATCCGGACTTGCTTTGGAGGACTTCGTGAGCAGCTTTGACCAGCGGCTGCATTCCGTCGAACTCATCAACATTGATATACGGTTTTGCGAAATCCGAATTAAATTTCAGTGACATAATATTTTGCATCTCCTTGTCTAAACCTAAATTACTTCGGTTTAGTCTATTTTACAATATTTTAACCCATTTTGCAAGGTGTAATGTTTAAAATTCAGAAAAATTCATGCATTTTTTACATTCCGAAAAGGAATGCCCCTATTTTTTTTACCGAATAAAGTAGACTGATCCTATCAACACTTTCTGCTGCGTATATTTTGTATTCGCATAACTTCTCTTCCCCAACACTTACGGTCAAAGTTCCAAGTTGTGTTCCGCTTTTAACCGGTGCCTCAATGCTTTCCACAAGTTTGATATCTGTTTTCAGCTTGCTTTTATCGCCCTTTTTCAACAGCACTTTGCTTAATGTGTCGATCTGTGTTTCAACGCTTGATTTTATGCCTTTTGTAACAGCAACGCTTCCTATGCCTGAAAGGTCGATATCAGGTGCACCTAAGGTGTAGTTTGCAAAGCCGTAGTCCAAAAGCTTCTTTGCACCTGTAAACCTGTCATTTGAGCTTTCCGCTGCCATAACAACCGCTATAAGCTCCATTCCATCGCGTTTGGCAGACGCGGCAAGGCAAAACCCCGCTTTATCTGTTGTACCTGTTTTGAGCCCTGTTGCGCCCATATAAAAGCGAACAAGCTTATTGGTGTTCACAAGTTCGGTTTTGCCGCCTCGTAATGAATCCATCCATATTGTTGTGTATTTTTTTATCGTATCGTGGCTTAAAAGCTCTTTAGACATCAGTGCAATATCATAAGCACTTGTGTAATGCCCTTCTTCGTCCAATCCGCAGGCGTTTTTAAAAACCGTGTTCTTCATTCCGAGTTCTGCTGCACGCTCGTTCATGCGCGCTACAAAGCTTTCTTCACTGCCGCATATATGTTCGGCAAGTGCAACACTTGCATCGTTTGCCGATGCAACTGCAGCGGCTTTCAGAAGTTCATCCACTGTCATAGTTTCGCCGGGTTCAAGCCAGATCTGTGATCCGCCCATAGAAGCCGCGTGATCGCTTGTTGTAACTTTATCCGAAAGCGAGATTTTCCCGCTGTCGATAGCTTCAACGGTGAGAAGCAATGTCATTATTTTGGTTATAGAAGCAGGTGATAGTTTTTCGTTTGCATTATTTTGATATAATGTCTTCCCTGTCGATCTTTCCAAAAGCACGACCGATTTTGCCTTTATTTCCGGAACAGAGTTCATAGGTATTGTTGAAGCAAAGTCGGTAGGTTCAAGTGTCAGATCAGACGAATAATACTCCGTTGCAATAGATTTATCAACAGCTTTTGCGAAATTTTCAGCGGGATCTATTGTGTCGGCTGCAGCATAAACGCAAAAAGTGCATAAGCACAGTAATATGCAAATAAGTTTTTTCACAAAAAACACGCCCCTAATCATAATACAGTTAATGTATATGACCGAAAGCGTGTTTAAATGATTATTCTTCGCTGTTGCCGGAGGACGAACCGGCAGAAGAAGATCTTGACGACGAACTCGAAGAATTTGACGAACTCGAGGATGAGCTTGACGACGAGCTTGATGATGAGCTTGATGATGAGCTTGACGACGAATTCGACGATGAACCCGACGACGATCCTGAGGAAGAACTTAAGTTATATTTAGACCAGTCAATAGAGTGACCGCTGTGATCCGTGCAAACAGGCATATAATCTTTCTTGAACCAACCGACGCCGGTGTTGCCGCATCCGGAGTTTGCGACCATGCCACTTGATCTGCAATATTTCACAAGCACGGCATCGTCAGTCTTTGGAAATTCCTTATATTTTAGATTTGAATGCACCTTTCGCATAACAGCTCGCCAAATACGAAGCGCAGGGTTGGTACCGCCGTAAATTCTTGTCATAGCTTCGTTTTCATCGATACCAAACCAAACTGAAGCGACATAATAAGGTGTTCCGCCGACAAACCAGCGGTCTTTAGTGTCGGTCGTTGTACCTGTTTTACTGATTATATCCCACCTGCCGAAAGCAGCGGGTGAACCTGTACCATTTTCGGTTACGAGCTGAAGCATCTCGTTCATTACTTTGGATGTTCCCTGACTCATAGCAACGGTGGGTTTATCCGGTTCAAGAATAACATCCTCACCTTTATGATCGGTTACTTTAGTATATGTCATAGGACGATAGTAATATCCGAGATTTCCGAATGTTGCATAGGCAGCTGTAAGTTCGGTAGTTGTACAACCATATGCTGATCCGCCAAGCGCCAAGGACGACTCTGTAAGGTCGGTAACATTTCTTCCGTCAACCTCTTTGGATTCAACATATGTGCTGATTCCCATATTCTTCGTCAGAAAATCAAACGATTTCTGAAGCCCCAGTTTTTGTACGAGTTTAACGGGAATTGTGTTGAGCGATTGCTCAAGCGCATAAAGTACCGTTACATTTCCCGAATAATAACCCGAATAGTTAACAGGCCATTTTGAAACTTTTTCGCCGCTTTCAAGCTTTGTAACAGGGCCGTCCACCATGCGAGAACCGTAGGTGATAACATTGTATTCGATTGCGGGAGCGTAGCAGGAAATCGGCTTTATTGCAGAACCTGTCTGACGGGGATTGGTTGCACGGTTGAAAAGACGATTGCCTGTTTTTTCACCTCGGCCGCCGACAAGTCCGACAATGTTACCTTTATAATCCATAACGGTCATTGCAGCCTGCGGTGTTCTGTTGTTTTTAGTTACGACCTTTGCAAAATTATCATCATCTTTAAATACCGCTTCGAGTGTTTTTTGAACATCGACATTCTGTGCTGTGTAGATCTTATATCCGCCTCTGAAAAGATCTGATTCGGCTTTTTCCCGTGTGCAGTCAAGCTTTTGTGAAAGATCGGTTATAACCTGATCTATACAAGCGTCAACATACCACGAGTAATACTTCTCATCGCTCTTTTCGGTTCTCGAAAGAGTCGGTTGAGGATCAGATCTAAGTCCCAAATCTGCGGATTTAGCTTCATCTCTCTGTTCTTCGGTGATATATCCGTTTTTGCACATTTCATCAAGAACCCAATTGCGGCGATTCTTGTTGTTTTCAGGATAATCAAACGGGTCATAGTTTGAAGGAGATTTTGTTATTGCCGCAAGAGCAGCCGACTGAACGAGCGTCAGCTCGGACGCCTTTTTATCAAAATAGTAATACGATGCAACTTCAACACCGTCAACGCCGGAGCCGAGATGTATAGTATTGAGATATGCAGCAAGAATATCGTCTTTTGCATAGTTTTTCTCAAGGTATCTTGCGCGCATAATCTCGCGGATCTTACGCATATATCCCGAAACACCATCGGTCGCGTCATCCTTGGTGAGGTTTTTAACAAGCTGCTGAGTTATGGTGGAACCGCCCTGCTGAGAGCCTAAAAAGCCTGTCATTTCATTCAGAAGAGCCGCAACTGTTCTCTTCCAGTCAACGCCCTCGTGATCCTTAAAACGCTTGTCTTCCGCAGAAATAAAAGCATTCTGCATATACTCCGGTATTTCCTCAAGACTTATCCAAACACGGTTTTGATCCGCATGCAGTCTTGTCAACTCGACATCGTTTCCCTCACTGTCGGTGGCGTATATAATAGTTGTATAATCAAGCTGAAGATTATACAGATCATTGTCAACAGTATCGTCTACAAAGGCAAAAACATAGACCATGAAAGCACCGATAAACAGGCAGATCGAAATAACACCTACAAGAAAGATCGAAATAATTGCTCTGCCTATTCTGCGAGGGACAGACTTTTTCTTTTTTGCTTTGCCTTTTTTTCCGCGGCTTTTACTTGAACTGCGGCGAGAAGATCGGGAGTCGTCAATGTTATCGTTATCAATTATTTTAAAATCATCTGAAATAAAAGGTTGACTGTCATCATAGTCACCGTAATCATCATACCGCTTAGGCGGGTCTTCATAGTAATCATCTTCATAATATCCGGATTCAGCAGGTGAATCATTATAAGGTTTGACGGGCTCGAACATTTTTGTACCGTCTGGATCGAAATCCTCAGGCACGTCCTTCGGAATATCTATATTAGACCTAATATCATCATAAGACTCGGATCTGTTGTTTTCTGCGAAAAGCGAGTCCCAGTCAAAATCAGCGGAAGTATCACCTGATTCAAATAAATCATCCCATTTATCAGACATCTTTTAACCTTCTTTCCCGTTTATGCGGTACGGAAATCCGTATTGTCGTTAGGTGAAACAAGTTCATTGAGAATTATAACATATAATTTCAAAAATATCAACTTACAATTTTTTTACCTTTATTACTATTTGTTAAGATTATTTTTAATTAATATGTTCAAAATAATACCGATAAATAAAACTTTAGGTGTGATTAAATGAAAAGAGCTTATTTGCTAATTATTCCCTCGGTTTTTCTCGCTGTTGTGATAGGATTTGCGGTGGTTTTAGGTCTGTTTTCAAACAATGCAAAGGCAACTCAGCCGACATATATTTTGAAGGAATACAGCGGAAAAGTGGCGCTGTTTACAGAAAACAGCACCACCCCTTATGAAATATATGATATTTATATTGAGTCGCTGCCCAACAGCGACAGAGAAAAGCTTGAGAACGGCATTACCCTGCACAATGAAACTCAGCTCAACCGCTTGCTTGAAGATTATGACGGCTGATTAAAAATATACGAATATGCCGATGAATTTCGCATTGAAACATAATCGTCATCTGTCAGAATAATGTGATCGATAACTTTGCAATCAACAGTTCTGAGCAGCCCGACAATTCTTTTTGTGGTGACTATATCATCGTCACTCGGCAGAGCGAGTCCGCTCGGATGGTTATGGCTTAAAACGGCGTAAGGCGCATTGCTGACAGCGACCTCGGAAACAAGCTTTTTGCAGATGATCTCCGAATTGAATGTTCCGCCTCCGCCGATCTCCATCCAACGGATTATACGCATTTTTGCATCGAGCAGTATTGCCGACGGCATTTCGGTTCTTGCGCCGAGATATTTAGACCTGAGAAAATGAGCCATATCATTAACCGACGCCATAGACGATTTTGAACTGCAGGTATCCTCAATATAAACGCTTGCCGCCGCAGGAACAAGCTTTATCATAAAAGCAGTGGATTCTCCGACGCCTTCAACCTGCATAAGCTCGTCAAACGAGGCGTTCAGCACGCCTGAAAAAGAGCCGAATCTGTCAAGCAGACGATGGGCGAGCGGATTTGTGTCGCCTCTCGGAATAGACATGAAAAGCATCATTTCAAGCATTTCATGCGGCAAGAACGCTTTAACACCGTTTTTTATAAACTTTTCCCGCATTCTTTTCCGATGCCCGCTGTGCATCGGCTTTTTGCTTTTATTGTTTGATTTTTCTGCTTCCGGGCTTGACAAGTTCGATTTCACCCGCCTTGCAAAGCGGACATTCCTCCGCTTCGTATGATTTTATATCCATAGACAAAAGAGATTTGATAGGTGCACCGAAATCGATCTTACCGCCGGTTCTGTCAACAATAACACCGACGCCGGCGACAACTCCGCCTGCCTGTTTAACAAGATCGATAACCTCTCTTACAGAACCTCCTGTTGTTACGACATCTTCAACTACAAGCACGCGCTGACCGGGCTTTACGGCAAAACCTCTGCGAAGAGTCATAACACCGTTTTCACGCTCTGCAAAGAAATTTTCGACTTTAAGCGTTCTGCTGACTTCATAAGCCATCTGAACAGCGCCGAGAGCCGGACCTATAACTAGCTCGATATTATCGTTCTTAAATTCGTCGGCAAGCATAGCGCAAAGTTCTTCACTGTATTTTGTGTTGCGGAAAAGCATAGCGCATTGCATATACTTATCAGAATGTCTGCCTGAAGTGAGCAAAAAATGCCCCTCTTTAAGAACGCCCGCCTCTTTAAGAACTTCGATAACCCTTTTTTCGTTTACCATTTTCTCCACACCTTTCTTGATATCAGCCCTGAAGCCTTATATCACGACCGATAAATTCAAAGCAGCGATAACAGCCCACAATTCTTGAAACCACACGCTCGGTATACATCTTTTCAAGCTCACGAACATCAAGATTTGTGCTTATTATTACAGGCTTTGAATTTAAAAGCCGTGTGTTTATTATTTCAAAAATGACGCTTTTTGCGAACTGAGACGAAAACTCTGTTCCGAGATCGTCGATTATAAGCAAGTCACAGTTGCAGACATTCTCAAGCGTCATATTGCTGTTCTGAGAAAAATGCTCGTTTTCGATCCGACTGAGAATATTTCGAAGCGGAGCGTATATAACCCCTGCACCTTTTTCGGTCGCGATACCTGCGATAGCAAGGGATAAATGTGTCTTGCCGAGCCCGGTTGCTCCCGTGAACATCAGACTTTCGCTGTTCTTATTGAAATTTTCAGCATAGTCTTTGCAGTAATCAAAAATTTTCTGCATAGTCTTGCGGTTTTCTTCGGGATAAAGATTTATATCGAATGAATCGAATGTGCATTTATCAAGAGGTGTCGATCTGTTAAGATCGTCATAAGCTAGTTTTCTTGCTAGCTTTTTCACGCATACACAAAGTTTACCGTCTTTTTGATAGCCCGTGTCATTGCATAGACTGCATTCATATTTCGGCAGAAGATCGTCATAAGAAATGCCGATTTCGTTCATGATCTCTTTTCTTCTCTTCTGAAGATCGAGATTTAATTTTGAGGTTGCTTCAATTCCCGATTTATCACCCGAAATAGCATATCTTGCGGCTGCAACAGCGCTTGAAGCGAGCTGTTTTTCAATAGATTCGAGTTCGGGGTATTTAACATAAAGCTTTAACTTTTTGTCAGTTGCCGCCTGCATTTCAGTTTGTCTGCGTTTTTCAAGGGCTTTAAATGCATCGGTATAAAATTTTCTGTCGATACTCATAAACAGCCCCCCTTAATTAAATTGATTGAATTTGCTCTTTAAATTATCCACATTGTAGGACGATTTTGTGCTCGAAGATTTGGACTTTGAATTGTTCTCTTGCTCTTTTTCCGCAATTTCGCCCACATTCTCAATTCCAAGCTTATTCCACTTATCGAGGATTTTATTGATATATCCGAATCCAAGCTTACCTGTTGCATCAATACAGCGCTCATAAGCAGCTTCAAGCAACTCTTTTTTCAAGCCCCATTCGTTTACCCAGCAATCGGCATACTCGCCCTCTTTTTTTGTCGGTTTGCGATGAGGTATACCAAACGCACTTTCAACAATTCCCCATGCAGACTTACGAAGATACAGCTTTTTAAGCTGTTCTTCTGCGTCTTTTACATTTTGAACACCATCGCGTGCCCAGCCGATACACATATTTTCAATATACGAAAAGCCTTTAACTCCTTCCGCCGCAGCATACTGAACCGCCATTAAAATCACTGCCGGATCCAATCCCTGATTATCGTGAAGCCAGATCATTGTTGAAACTTCCGACGGCGATACAAGTCTTCCGAGCATACGCTGGGCTTCTGTCATCATAGCTTTAAGCCGTTCGTCCTCTGAACAACGAACAGCTGCTTCATGCGCTTTAGGCTTGGATTTGGTCATCAAGTTGTGCTTTTCATCTGAATCTTTAGGCTTAACTTCGGTGCTATCTGTCAAAACAACGGTTTCGTCGTTTATAAGAACGCTACGCTGAACCCAAAAATTCAAAGCGTCAATTATTTCATTTTCAGTAGTCCCGAGCTTACTTGCAATTTCGGAGTTATCACTGCCTGAAACACAGAGTATCAGCGCTTTAATCTGCATTTCCGAACATAGCTTTATATGGTCGGCTGCAACCGAAAGCGGCATCGGAAACATATTAAAATACTCTTTAGGGTCGATACAAAATTTCATTTTTTATTTTCCTCGTCCCCTAATGATTTGATAAACTCAGAAAGACGTCGTTTGTTTTCTTCACTTAAAAGACGGTAATTCATCAGAAGCATCTGTTCATCTTTGCGCTTAAACTCAGAATAAATATAATCGTTGTCTTTGGTTGGGTCTCGGAGTATTAATACACCTTTTTCAGTCATAGGATAAAAAAACGCATAAGGGTCAACACCGAAGATCCGGCACAATTTTATAAGATTTTTGTAGTTGGGGTTTGATCTTCCTGTTTCGTAATATGTATATGTTGTGCGGTCGACTTCAAGCAAATCGGCAACCTCTTTTTGAGACAGCTTGGCTTCTTTTCTTAATAAACGTAGATTTTCCGCTATAAACAGTTTATCTTTTGACAAAATTCTCACCGCCTTTAGTAATTATATACTATGAAGAAATAAAAAGCAACATTTATTTATTGTTAGCTGTATAAAAAAATAGGTTGACATTTGCCTGACATTATTGTATAATTGTCGCAGGAGTTGATAAAAATGAAGAAAAAAACACTGTTTAACTTTATTCTTGCGGCAATATTCGCCGCAATCATTGCTGTATTGTCACAAATAGCAATACCGATAAGCGAGGTGCCGATGACGCTTCAAACTTTTGCTGTTGCACTTGCGGCATATTCGCTCGGAACAAAGTTTTCTGCACTGTCTGTCGGTGTTTATCTTGCGATAGGCGCTGTCGGAGTGCCGGTATTTGCGAATTTCAAAGGCGGGCTTTCCTGCTTTGCCGGTCCGACAGGCGGTTTTCTGATAGGCTTTATCTTTATGGCTGTTCTCTGCTCTCTTGCGATCAACATGAAAAACATAGCTTTGAAAATTCTTGTTTCCGCCGCAGGTCTGATAGTATGCCATATATTCGGAGTGGTTTGGTTTATGATCGTGCTCGGCAGAGGCCTTTGGGATTCATTCCTTATTGCTTCTGCACCGTATCTTATAAAAGATGTTATTTCGCTTATACTCGCTTACTTTATCTCGATGTCTATAAGAAAAGGTGTCAACAAGATCAGTTAGCTTTTGTTATATATCTGAAATCTATCACGCCGCTGTAAGGGATAAGACTTACAGCGGTTATTTTTTCGTCTGTGAAGAACCTATAAGACGCTTCGAACAGCGGATAAAGCCGATTACTGTTAACAAGCGATTGCTGCACAGCAGTAATATCGGCGTCTGTTTTGACAGACTGGTTTATAAGCCCTATATCCATCAGATACTTAACGGCGCCGTCTGCCGTACTGTCGTTTGACTTGATCGGAATGATTGCAAGCACCGGCGTGTCCTCATCTGTATTGAGAATTGACGATAGATCCGATTCTTTATATGCAACAGGATTTATATAAGCATTTAAGTCTCTTTGCCATGTCTGAGTTATCAGGGAAGCATAGGTCTTAGCTGCTGAAAAATCAGGGTAATAAAGAGTTATTTTAGAAAGATAATCAAACGTTTTTTTATCATCTCCGCGAAGTTTTACTGCGTTTTCCTTGTTGTATCCGGCAAGGTTTAAAGCCTTGTGTGACTTTGAATAAGCAGTTTCCTCCGACAGAAGATCTGACGGAACAATACTTTCTGCCGAGCGGCAATAATCTGGGAGATTTATGGATAATGAATCGCGATCAATATCATAAATCAGCATTGCTGCGATATCGATATTACTTTTATTCATATTATCCGAAGCGTAAAGGCAGTATGTTGTTTCAAAGCTGTCGATCTTGCCCGCTTTTCCGACAGTGTATTCCCTGAATACGTCGCTGTCAGATGAATAGATATTATATGTATCTTCCTTTGCGGAAGCAATAAGTTCATTGTTGTCTGCGCCGTAATAAATTCTGGCATATGAAAGCGATGGATTCCCCGCAGTCTTATCGGCGCTTGACCTGCGAAGGCTCATGATTCCTTCGTCTGTGTCCCAGGAGTAGATATGAAAAGCGCCGTTTGTTATTATAGTATCTTTTGAAAGACCGTATTTCCCTTTTGTGCTGTTGAAAAACTTACTGTTACAGGGTGCACTTACAGGGTGAGAAAGGGCGTATTTTATCACTTTATCGGCTGTGCTTAAATTTATCGTCAATCGGTTTTTATCGGCACTGACGCTTCTTATTGAAGAAAGCAGACCTGCATATGGCGCTTCTGTCAGCGACTGCAAGGCACGCTTTATGCCGAATGCATAGTCTTCTGCCGTTACAGGCGTTTCCCCGTCAGACCAATAAAAACCGTCGGAAAGGGTGAAGGTATATGTTTTTTCATCACTTGATACTTTTACATCGGAGACTTGTCTGCCGTTTGTAAGTTTGCCGTTTTTATCAAATGTATAAAGCCTGTCATAGCAGGCATAGGCGAAGCTGAGCTCTGCTTTTGTGGAAACAAGCTGAGGATCTGTTGTTGTGATATCCGAATCAGTCATATAATAAGCTCCGGTTTCGGCTTCTTCTACGCAGGATGCAGCTGCAAAAATCATCAGAAGGCACAATACCGCAAGCATGGTCTTTTTTATAACAGCAAGACGCATATAATCAGTCCTTTAATAACACCAAAATTTTATACACATTTATTATACTTTATTTTCAGACCTTTTTCAACATTTTTTAATTATGCAGTAGTTGTAAAGTTCAAAAACCGTCGAACATCAGTCGACGGTTTTTGAACTCTTTATGCAGATATTTTTTTGATTGAAATTCTATTCATAGTATGAGAAAACAACGGAATGCATATGATCTGGATCGGGATCATTATCGCGACCTGAGGCAGACGGCTTATGAGTGTGGGGATAAACTCTGAGCCTATAAGTCTGATCCATAATGTGTTCAAAAGAAGCGAACAGCCGATTTGCGAGATCAAAACAGCGGCGGCTGAATTCATAATTGTCACTTTTTTTCTGAAGAATAACCCGAAGATCAGACCCCTTATGATCTCAGTCAGTGTAAATCCGGGGAAATATGATCCTGTCGGGAACAGGGTCGATCCGATAATGTCTGCGGCACCGCCCATTATCATTGTTTGTCCTACACCGAGTTTCATAGCGCAAAGCGTAAGCGGAATAAACGACAGACTGATTTTGGTTATCGGTGTTTGAATTGAAAGGACTCGGGAGAAGATGACCTGCACAGCGATCATCAGCGCAAGAAACACCATATCCGAGACAACCATTTTCTTAACAGATGTTTTCGCGATAAACACAAGCAACGGAATAAACAGCACAACATAACCTACGGTTATTATCGTTGTGACGATCTTATCCGAAAACCAATCAGTACACAGCTTTATCAAGCATGCGCTGACAACCAGCAATAAAGTGTACACGATCGCACAGACTATTTTTACAATTTTGCGGTTTTTGACATTTTCATTCATAAACAAAACAACTCCTTATTATTTTTTCGCTGAAACAATAATAAGGAGTGTCGGTCGATATTATTTTACAGCGGGATGCGATATGCACACCGCAAGAAATCTTTTCGTCCGATCGGCAACTCCCCGTCCGTTCGGCACTTAACGCGCGCATATCTACTCTGTTTACATAATAGAGTATAACTCAATGATTGATAGTTGTCAATATAAATTTTTCATTGCTTATATATGCTTTGTCATAAACACAAGCACAAGCGAATACAATCAATTAGAAAAAGCCCGGCTCAGCTCTCGGCTTGGCAGAACGAATTTATGGGAGCGGAAAGGTTAATTTAAATGGATATGCAGTTAACGACAAAAGAGATCTGTATGAGCACAGCCGGATTCTCGACCGATGTCGAGCAGGCTGTTGACGGCGAATATACATTGCCTGATTATTGTCCGGATATAAAACGCATACTCAGGTGCAATATGACACCGTTTATACACAATGTGTCTATGTCAGGCAATACCGTCAATTTAGACGGCAGTGTTTCTATCAATATTTTGTATCTCAGCGGCGACAAAAAAGAGGTAAGGTGCTTTGAAGTTCAGAGCAGTTTTTCAAAGAAAGTTGATATGCCTGAGAACTGCGACGACTGTGATATAACCTGCCTTGCCGACAGCGAATATGTTAATTGCAGAGCTGTCAACGAGCGTAAGTTGGATATTCACGGGGCAGTATCGATAAAGGTGAATTGTCGCGGACAAAAAAGTATTATGGCTGTCAGTGGGGCGAACTGCGACGATGTCCAGGTCAGAACCGATAAGGCGGAGTTTTCAAAGCAGATATGCAATGCAGATAAGCTTATTATCGTTAATGAAGAAATCTCAACAGACGAATCGAACTCGCCTATTCTCAATATCATCTGCAAATCAGTGGATATCATAAACGAAGATGTAAAGCCGGTTATGAATAAGGTCGTTTATCGCTGTGATCTTTCGGTCAAGTTTACATACCTTAACGAAGACGGGGCTTATGAAACAGTCAGCGACACCGTTCCGATAAGCCAGATCATCGAATCGGAAGGCATGGCCGAAAATGCTGCAGTTTTCTGCAAATCAAAAATATGCGGGCTTGAGCTTAAACCTCACACTGACAGAAACGGCAACTGCACAAGCGCGATCTTAAACTGCAAAATGCTTGTCGGTGTACGCGCTTGGGAAATGTGTCGTGCCGATATAGTTACCGATTCATACAGCACCGAATGTGATATGAAGAAAACCGAAAGAAGGACATCGCTGCTTACGATCGGTGATAAGACCTTTGTTTCGCAGTCGCAAAAGGCGGTTTTTGATATTTCCGACGGTATCGGAGATGTTATTTGTATTTATACGGAAACCCCTGATATCAACGTAACACCAAACGGACAGAACGCTGTTATAAGCGGGAATGTGCCTATCGGCATTGTTTATATCAACTCTGAAGGAGATTGCTGTTATGCAGAAAAAGACGCTGAAATTGAACTTCAAAAGGAGCTGGGCGATGAATATAACAGCTTTGATTTTGTATGCCGTGTCGGTGATATCGGATACACGATTGATTCGGACACGGGAATAG
>CAKSQZ010000010.1 GCA_934486895.1 uncultured Eubacteriales bacterium
CGTCTCCTGCGTCGCGGCAACCGACGGATATTCGCACGGGGTTCAAGTCCTATCGGTTTTCTGCTCAAATTAAAAAAGAGCAAAGACTTCATTCTCTGCTCTTTATGGCCCGCCCAAGAGGACTTGAACCCCTATCGTAGGAATCGGAATCCTATGTTTTATCCAGTTAAACTATGGGCGGATAATAATATTATACACCTTTTTTTGAAAAATGCAATAAAAATTTGCCCACACTCTGCGTGAAAACGCAGAGTGTGGGTGACATTTAATATCCGTATTTCTTTCGATTGATCTGCAAAAACATCACAGATAAAACAAACGCACAGATCTCGGCTACCGATATTGCAAACCATATCCCGTCTATACCGAATATAACAGGCAGCAATAAAACACAAAGCATTTGGAACACAAGTGTTCTGAGAAATGAAATTGCCGCGGATACAGCGCCGTTTCCGAGAGCTGTGAAGAAAGACGATGAAAAGATATTCAATCCCGAAAGCACAAACGCAAACGAGAATATTCTGAATGCACGCTTTGTCAGCTCAAACAGCTCGGCATCATAGCCGACAAAGATCTTTGCTAATGTTGACGCTAAAACCTGCGCCAACAGCATCATCACAACTCCTGCTGTAAACATCAGAACATAGCTTTTTTTGAGCATATTTTTCATTTCCGAACGGTTTTCAGCTCCGTAATGATAGCCGATCACAGGTGCGGATCCTACCGAATATCCGATAAACACCGCTATGAATACAAACTGCACATACATCAAAACACCGTATGCGGCGACACCGTTTTCACCTGCAAATTTGAGCAACTGAGTATTATAAAGCATTCCGATTATTGAACCTGAAATACTGCTCATAAGCTCCGACGAGCCGTTTGTGCAGGCTTTTACAAGCGGTTTTATCTCAATGTTTGTTTTTCTGAGTCTGAGCAAACTGCTGTTTTTGCGGAGAAAATATATCATCGGGATAAATGCGCCGACACATTCGCTCAAGCCTGTCGCGACTGCCGCACCTGTTGTTCCCCAGCCGAAGCCGACAACAAATAAAGCGTCGAGCGCCATATTGGTAACACCTGCACTGACAGTTGCAATTAGACCGAGTTTCGGTTTTTCCGCTGTTACGCAAAAGCTGTGGAAAACGCTTTGCAGCATGAACGCTGTGTTGAAAATAAGCATTGTTCTGTCGTAGGACACACAGCCTTCAAGCATAGCATCGGTCGCGCCGAGGAAACGCGCGATCGGACGGATGAACACGATTCCGAGCGTTGAAAAGATAATTCCCAGCACGATTGTCAGATATATCATCATTGTGAAATATCTGTTGGCACGGTCGCGGTCGCCCTCGCCGAGCGTTTTTGCAACTATTGCGCTTCCGCCTGTGCCGACCATAAAGCCGATTCCGCCGAGTATCATGATGAACGGCATGATAAGGTTGATCGATGCAAACGGAGTTTTGCCGACAAAATTTGAAATGAAAAGACCGTCTACGACGCCGTAGATCGATGTGAACACCATCATTATCACGGACGGAAAGACGAATCTTAACAGTTTTTTATATGTGAAATGGTCCGAAAGCTTTATCTTCATTTAATCGTTCCTTGTGAACCATTGATTCGCAAGCTGCGCTATTGCAGGCACTATTGCCTTTATCTCCTTGCCCGAGGTGTTGACACAAAGATCATATCCACGTTTATCGCCCCATGGGTATTCCGAAATGAGTTCGCTGTTTTCCGCACGGGCTTTATCGATCTGTTTCATTCTTCGCTCGAGCTCACGATCGCTCATTTTTTCCGCTTCAGATGCGCGCTCCCGGCATCTTTTCATTTTAGACTCTCTATCCGCATAGACAAAAATATCATACGGATCTAACTCCTTTAACACCGCATTTGCACCTCTGCCGACTATGACACAATCGCCGGCGGAAGCAATCTCATGAAGGACTTTATGCTGATCGGCAAGCAGTGATGTTGCATCGGACACAGAGGGCAGATGATACAGCGTTCTGCCGAATGTGAGAGGATACTGGCGCAAAACTCCGCTTTCGAGCGTATGCTCGATATAGTCCTCACTGAGCGAGCTTTTCTGCGCTATCGCGGATAATATCTCACGGTCGAAATATGCAAAACCGAGTTCGTCCGCCAAGCGTTTCCCGACTTCTCTTCCGCCGCTTCCGAATTCACGGCTGACTGTTACTATTCTCATAGCTTTCCTCACTTTATTTTCATAGAGATATCAAACGCTTTGACCGAATGGGTCAGCGCGCCGATCGATATTATATCCACACCTGTTTTGGCAACATCGACGATAGTGTCGCCTGTTATATTTCCGGAGGCTTCGAGCAGCGCCTTGCCGCCGCAGATCCTGACAGCTTCACTCATCTGCTCAAGGCTCATATTATCGAGCATAATGACCTCAACGCAGGTCTCAAGCGCTTCTCTGACCTCATCGAGATTTCTTGTTTCGACCTCGATCTTGACCATGTGTCCGAGATTTTTTCTGACCTTTTCAACCGCTGCGGTTATCGAGCCGCAAGCGTCGATATGATTGTCTTTCAGCATAACGCCGTCAGACAAATTATAGCGGTGGTTCTTGCCGCCGCCTACCGTTACGGCGTATTTCTGGATCGGGCGAAGTCCAGGAAGGGTCTTTCTTGTGTCGGCGACTGACGCCGATGTTCCCTTGATCTTCTGAACAGCATCGTCAGTCGCAGTCGCGATGCCGGACATATGCTGCAAGAGGTTGAGCGCGGTGCGCTCGCCTTTGAGCAGACTTGCGGTTTTTCCGCTCAGCTCGGCAATGACCTCGCCTTTTTCGACGCGGTCGCCGTCCTCCTTGTGCTTTTTATATGAAAAGCTGTCATCGAGCAGCTCAAACACACGCAAAGCGACATCTATTCCGCAAAGCACACCCTGAGCCTTCGACTGAAAATACGCTGTTGTGCGGTCATTTTCGGAGAAAACGAGATCTGCTGAAGTGTCGATATAATTTATATCTTCATTAATTGCGGTTTTTATAATATCATCTATATAAAACGGATTTAACCTCATCTTTTGAGCGCTCCTTTCAAAATAAGCTCGGCTACTGCCGCAAGGCTCTTTGCCTCACAATAATCAACTGTTTTACGGAACATTCCGTTATCAAGTCTTGTTCTGATCCTGCTGATTATTTTAAGCCCTTTTTCAGCCGCAACGGCATCAGGGATAACAAAGTGCGCCTTTTGCATTATATCGCGGATCTGAGTTCTGATACCCGACGGAAGCGGCGCTGTGCCGTTTTGCACAGGCGGGATAACGCCGTGTACCGGCTGATAATGGACATCGTGGATCTTGCGGTTGATCTGCTTGGCGGCTCTTCTTGAGAACACGAGAGCCTCAAGCAATGAGTTGGAAGCAAGTCTGTTTTTACCGTGTACGCCTGTGTTTGAACATTCTCCGACCGCATACAGTCCCTTAATTCCTGTCCAAGCATCAAGATCGACTTCAATTCCGCCCATGAGATAGTGATGGCACGGAAACACCGGAATCGGCTCTTTTGTGAGATCGATACCGCCATCAAGGCAACGTGCATATATCATAGGAAAACGGTTTTTCAAAAACTCGGAATCAAGCCTCGATATATCAAGATAGAATTTATCCGAACCTGTTCTTCTTGATTCCATGATAATCGAATGGGATACCTTATCTCTCGGAGCAAGCTCTAAACGATCGTCATATCTGTCCATAAACCGCTCATGATTGCAATTCAGAAGATAAGCGCCCTCGCCTCTTACTGCTTCGCTTATAAGAAACCGCTCTCTGCCGTCGTCTGCGGCAAACGCTGTTGGATGGAACTGGATATAATCAAGATCCTTGATATTCGCACCGAGCTCATAAGCAATACGAATACCGTCGCCTGTTGCGATAGCTGAATTAGTGGTGTATTTATAAACTCTTCCGATACCGCCTGTTGCAAGCACCACAAACGAAGAAAGCACATAAAAAATATCTTTGTCTTTCAGCATTTCAAGCAAAAATCCGTTTTCAACACGGCTGATAGAGATACAGCAGGTGTTTGAATGGATATCGACATTATTACATTCCTGAACACGCTCTATAAGAGTTGTTGTGATAGAATCGCCGGTGGAATCTCTGTGGTGCACAATACGGTGACGGCAATGTCCGCCCTCAAGCGTCATATTAAGGGTACCGTCGGGGTTTTTATCAAAGTCAACACCCATATCATAGATCGCTCTGACATCATCGGGACCCTCTGTCACAAGAGTCCTGACCGATTCGGGCTTATTAGCCTGACCGCCTGCGATCATTGTGTCGTTATAGTGGAGGTCAAAACTGTCGTTCACACGATCAAGCACTGCGGCAACACCGCCCTGAGCCAGCGAGCTGTTTGACAGCTTGAGCTCGTTTTTGGAACACAGCATTATATCGATATCGCTATCAAGATTAAGTGCCGTATATAATCCGGACGCGCCTGTGCCGAGTATTACAACGTCATATTTTCTGCTTTCAACAGACATATTTATCCGTTCCTTTCCGAAAGCTGTTTTATCATTTATACACTTCATTTTATAACAAACGCACCGAAAAATCAAGTTTTTATCCGCTTTTTATTTTTCTGAGATTTTAATCGGGATTGACGCCGTATTTGGCTGATTGTTAAGCATTTTTGAGATTTTAGTGCAGGTATTGTCGGGGTTTGCGACCGATTTATATAGACGGTAATTACAATATATGGTATACTGGAAACAAATAAAACACAAAGGAATGAACAAAGATGAGGGTCACAAAACAGAGCACGGGAAAACGGCTCATTTACATAGAGCCTGAAAAAATACGGGTAAATCCGTTTGCGAGCAGGTGCGCCTCCCCTGCCGAGGATTATAGGGAGCTGTATGAAAGCATACGCGACAACGGCATTATGCAGCCGATAATCGTTAAAAAATGCAGTAAATACTCCGCTTATGAGGTGATTTCCGGGCAAAGACGGCTTGAAGTCTGCCGAAAGCTGAAAATGGCACAAGTGCCTTGCATCGAAATAGAAGCGAGCGACTTTGAATCCTGCCTTTTTTCACTGCTCGAAAATCTGAGAAGAGATGATCTGACATTTTTCGAGGAGGCGAGAGCTATCGACATGATGATAAAGCAATGGGATCTTTCGCAAACGGAAGTATCTCAGTATTTATCGATGCCGCAATCGACGCTTTCAAATAAGCTGAGGCTTTTGAGGCTGACTCCGACACAACAGCAAAGCATTGAAAACATGAGTCTTTCTGAGAGACACGCACGCTCGCTCATTCGTATTTCCGACGACGAGCTGCGCGACAAAGCACTTAATGAAGTGATAGTTAAGGGAATGAATGTCGAGCAGACAGAGCGATATGTTGACGGGCTTTTAAAGCCCCAGAAAAAACATGCCGCCGCGAATATCCGCAGCGGTGTTGTTAAAGATCTTAAAATATTTATGAATTCGATAAACAAAGCGGTCAAGACTATGCAGCTTTCGGGAATAAACGCCAAAGCCGAAAAGCAGGAGACCGATGATTATATAAGCTACACGGTGATCATTCCTAAAGTCAAATCATAAACACGCTTTTCAAAAGGGCGATGCCGCTTTTGGTTTTGAATATTTTATCCCGCGCCGCAGACACAGCCTCTGCGGCGCTGTTTTCTTCGCAGAAGTTGACGATCAGATCGGCTTCGATCAGTATTTGCAGATCGATACCGTCTATATTCGTGTAGGTATGGTGGTGCGCTATCATATAGCAGATGCGGCTTATTGTGCCGCTGTCGTATCCGAGCGACAAGAGCATTTCCTCGGCGGCGGCAGGCCCTTCGATCTGCTGATACTTTCCGGCGCTCGAGCCGTATTTGAGCTCGGAGTTTTTAATGCCGATGTCGTGTGTTAACGCGGCGGCTGAAAGCAGTCGCATTGTTTTATCATCGAGTTTTTCGCCGCTTCCTATAAGCTCGCAAAATGCGCAGACTTTCAGAAAATGCTGAATTCTCTTTTTATCGCCTTTATAGTAATCTATCATAGCGTTGGCAAGCGCTGTGTCCATTCAAGATCAGTCCTTTTAAAAATTCAAGCCGGAGCAAAACTCCGGCTTTCTTGATTTATTCTAAGTGTTAAGATAAAACTTCACGATCGAGCGAAGCAGTTCATCGCGGTCTATCTTGCGGATAAGACTGCGGGCATTATTGTGAGTGGTGATGTATGTCGGGTCTTCCGACAGGATATAGCCGACGATTTGATTGATCGGATTATAGCCTTTTTCTTTTAAAGCATCATACACTTGGGTGAGTGTAAGCCGCATTTTCTGCTCATTTTCATCGCCGAGCGCAAAAGTCATCGTCTTATCATTCATCTTCATCACCGTCCTTACTTACGATTATATCCTATTTTTTATAAAAAGTAAACCATTTTTTTAAATGTTTTCATTTGGTTAATATTTTTTTATTATCTTTAAGTATGAACATTGCCGACTGCAAAACACATTTTATCAAAACAGCCGTCCACATAGGGATAAATCCCGCATAGATCAGTGCTGTGAAAACGACACAAACCGCAAAATAAACAGCCGAAAGCACGATGTTTGCGCGGTTTGACGACAGATCGATGCACAGCACGGAATACGGCAGGCAAAGGATCGCGCAGAGCAATTTATATACCGAAACCGTGACAGATGAGCTTTTTACTCCGATTATCATATACACCGCGCCGACTGCGATGATCAGCGCGACAGACGCTAAAAAGCTGATTTTTTTGCTGTTTTGAAGCGAGTTTACGGCAAATGTATGTTCCCTGCAAACAGGCTCGCACTCAATAACTTCTGCGACTGTATCCCGCTCCGGTTTATCAAGAGGCTCAAGAGTCTCGCCGCTTACCTTATCGATGCATTTGACAAACGGACATTCGCCCGCGTTTATAAGAACGGTATCTCCCTTTTTCAAAGCGGAAAGCGATACGGTTTGCTTGGAATCGCTCAGTATTCTGACGGTTTTGGTTTTCTTTGAAAACAGCTTACAGTTTATGATGCGTGCCGCCATTCTGATGTATTCATAAAGCAATGCCGAAAGCACCGCCGACTGATAGTATCCGAGCAGAAATGCAGTAAATGTCGCTATTGTGATGAGCACAGCGTCTGTGAGTCGGCGTTCAAGCAAGCCCGACACTGCTCTGACAGCCGCATTGAACACCGCAAAAGCGAAAGCCGCGATATAAAGGCAGACGGCAAGCGCCTCATTATCCGAAACTGTCAGATTCTCTATCAGCATGATAAGCGAAGAAAGAAATATCGAGCAAAGAATGATAAGATCTCGTTTTTTATTGCGGATTTTGAATGATTCCTTCATTTTTTAAACCTCATTTTAAATTGTTTGGCATAAAAGGCTCAGAGCGTTTACCGACGCGCAAAGCACAAGTCCGCAAGCCGTTGGCAGGAACACCGAAAACAGCGTCCATTTAAGGCTTTTGGTTTCTTTATAGATCGTGATACAAGTCGTTGCACACGGAAAATGCATGAGCGAAAATATCAGAAAGCAGACTGCGGTCGTGACTGTCCACCCGTTTGCCGAGAGAAGAGCGCCTGTTTCGGCGAAACCGCCGAGTGACGGCATTGTGCCTGCTCCGAGATAGCCCATCAAAATTATCGGAACGACTATTTCATTAGCGGGAAATCCGAGCAGAAATCCCATTAGTATCATGCCGTCCAGCCCGAAGAACCGCCCTATCGGGTCGAGCGCCGACGAAAATGTGACAAGCAAGGACGAGCCGCCGACCGATATATTTGAAAACAGCCAGATTATCGCACCGGCAGGTGCCGCGACCGCTATCGCTCTTGACAGCACAAATGCGGTCCTGTCGAACAGTGAGCGGACTATGACTCTGCCTATCTGCGGACGGCGATACGGCGGAAGCTCGAGTGCAAACGACGACGGCACGCCTTTGAGCACTGTGAGCGACAGTAGCTTTGAACACAGCAGTGTCGCCCCTACTCCGAGCAGAATAACAGCCGTCAGGACAGCGGCGGCGGCAGCCGATCTCAGCGGCAATGCGACCGCGCCGACTAAAAACATATTTATAACGGCTATAAGCATCGGAAATCTGCCATTGCACGGGACAAAATTATTGGTTACGACCGCGATCTTACGCTCTCGCGGAGAATCGATTATACGGCAGCCTGTTACGCCGCAGGCGTTGCACCCGAAGCCCATACACATTGTGAGAGCCTGCTTGCCGTGAGCACCGGCTTTTTTGAAAAATTTATCGAGATTGAAGGCTATTCTCGGCAGATAGCCCAGATCCTCAAGTATTGTAAACAGCGGAAAAAATATAGCCATGGGCGGCAGCATTACCGAAATGACCCACGACAGAGTGCCGTAAACACCGTCCAGCAGCAGCCCCTCTAAAAAGCTCGGAACACCGAGATAATGAAAAGCTTTATACAAAAGCGTTCCGATATAGTCGAAAAGCGATGAAAGCCAATCGGACGGATAGTTTGCGCCGACCATTGTGAGAAAGAAGATAAGGCTCAAAAGCAAAAGCATTATCGGAATACCCGTTCGCTTTGATGTCAGCACACGGTCGATCCTGCGGTCTCTCAAAGTGTGATCTCCGTTTTTAAAGAAAACACATTCTTTTGCGATCCGCTCACTGCGGCTGACTATTGCGGCGGCTATTTCATCGCGCGCTGTTTCTTTATTTATTATATCAGATTTTTGTGCTAAATCAAGAGCGGATATGAGATCCTCTCCGAGATATTCTGAAACCGCGCTGAGAAAGCTTTGTTCCCTTTCCAGCGCGATAAGGCTCAGCTTTCTTTTGCTGATTTTTGCCGACTCTGAATTTATAACTCCACTCAGCGACGATATTGCCGATTCGATATGCTCGGGATATTCGGTTTTGACGCAGAATGTACGCCTTTCGTTAAGCGCGACCGATTTAACGGCGGATTTCAGCTCCTCCATGCCCTTGCCGCTTCTCGCCGCCGCCTTTACAACAGGAACGCCGAGCAACAGCGAAAGTTCGTCTTCATCTATAACTATTCCCTTTCGCTCTGCTTCATCGCACAGGTTGAGGCACACGACAGCTTTGCTCGTCACTTCCAGCACCTGCAAAGTGAAATTCAGGTTTCGCTCTATGTTGGTCGCGTCCATAACAATGAGTACGCAATCGTAGTCGCCGAAGCACAAAAAATCCCGCGCGACCTCCTCCTCGGCGGAAGACGCCGAAAGCGAATATGTTCCCGGCAGATCGACAAGCAGATAGTCACCGCCCGAATAGCTGTAGCCTCCCTGCGCGGTTGAGACCGTTTTGCCGGGCCAGTTGCCTGTGTGCTGATCGAGCCCTGTGAGCTCATTGAAAACGGTGCTTTTCCCGACATTCGGATTGCCCGCAAGCGCAACGACTGTTTCTTTGCCGCATTTTCTCGCTATATTCAGCTCATTTGTTTTTTCGCTGTAATTCATATATGTATCACTGCTCCTTATGTCATTTCAGCCGGAGAGCGGCTGCGTCTCCGGCTGCGCGGACTTCAAATCGGCTGCACAAATATTTTTCTGGCATCGTCTGCTCTCAACGCAATGACCGAACCTCTTATGCAATACGCTGTCGGATCGCCCGACGGGCTCATCATAAGAGCTTTTACCTTTGTGCCTCTGATCAGCCCGAGATCAAGCATCCGCTTACGCCCGACTCCTGCGGTATCCATTGAAACGACACTGCCGCTTCCGCCGATGCAAAGCTCGCTTAACGGACAGATATTATCCACTTTTCTTCACCTTATGTTTTTTGATAGACCGCAAAGCGATCTTCGCTGTATAGTATGCCGAGACCGCACCGAATGTGCGTTTCACCCATTTGTTCGGCAAAGCATAATATGTGCTGAGATATATTATCGGAGGGATCGATATGAAGCTTGCGTTATTCACCGGAGACAAGAGGTTTGACGAGCTTGCCGCGTTGCTTGAAAAAGACGGACATCGCGTTTTTAAAAACGATATTAATGCGATCAGGCGATCGGAGGCTTTGATACTTCCGCTTCCGATAAATGCCGCGACTGCCGCAAAAGGCAAATTGCCATATCTTCCGGATATTCTCAGCGCGGACCTGTGCGCAAAGCGTGTGTTTGCAGGCGTTACAGATGATTTTATGAAGCGTGCTTTTGAAAGCAGAGGCGCTTCGTTTTACGACTATATGAAAAATGAAGCGCTGCTTCAATATAATGCTGCTTTAACAGTCGAAGGCGCGATTTCGGAAGCGGTATCGGTATCGAGCGGAGCTTTACATCGAAGCGACTGTCTTATAACAGGCTACGGAAGGATCGCGCGAAGGCTTGCCTGCGTGCTTAAAGCACTCGGTGCCGAGGTCACTATTGCTTTGAGAAGACGTGAGCTTTTCGGCGAAATCGAGCGAAGCGGCTATACTGCCTGCACGCTTGAAAACGCACCGCTGAATGATTTCGACTATATTTTCAACACGATTCCGGCGATCATCTTCAATTCAGACGAAATATCAAAAATAAAGCCGGAATGTGTGCTGATGGAGCTTGCCTCTGCGCCCGGCGGGTTTGATGAATCCGCCGCGAAAAAAACTTGCAAATACATCGTTAAAGCAGGAGGACTGCCCGGAAAATACGCCTACAAAGCTGCCGCGCAGGCTATTCACCGCGTGATAGCCGACAAATTAAAGGAGGAGTGACTGATGGATCAGGTTAGGGTGGGATTTGCGATGTGCGGTTCTTTCTGCACATTTTCGCAGGTCATACCCCAGATCGAAGCAATAAAAAAGACCGGCGCAGATGTTACGCCGATAATGTCGCAAACAGCTTTCACGACCGATTCGAGGTTTGGAAACAGCGATGATTTTGTGAACCGTCTGGAGCATATATGCAAAAAGAGTGTTATACATTCGATAGCCGGAGCCGAGCCTATCGGGCCGAAAAAGACGCTGGATATACTGATAATCGAACCCTGCACGGGCAACACGCTTGCCAAGCTCGCAAGAGGCATCACCGACACGCCTGTGACGATGGCAGCGAAAGCTATGCTTCGCAATGAAAGACCTGTGTTGATAGCTGTTTCCACAAACGACGGACTTTCGGTATCGGCAGAAAACATAGGAATACTGCAAAACCGAAAGAATGTGTTTTTTGTGCCTTACGGGCAGGACGATCCCTTTAAAAAGCCCTGCTCGCTTGTTGCAAGCTTTGATCAGACAATTGCCGCAATGCATTCGGCGCTTGACGGCAAACAGCTTCAGCCTATGTTGAAAGCATAATTTTCTTAAAGGAGTGCTCAAAATCGGGCACTCCTTTTTTAGTAGCGGGAAATACTTATTTTGCACGAAAAAATTGACTAAAAAACACAAAAATTTTGATAGATTGAGAATTTTGTTTATTCAATTTTTTCGTTTGATTTTTTTTCTGATGGTGCTATAATATATGTAACATATTTATAATAAGTATACAAGAGTATACGAGGGGTGTTGCTGTATGGAAAACATGGTCAAGCATATTCTCGAAATAGACAAGCAGGTGCAGGAGCTCACCGTTGACACCGACGCTTATAAAACGAAGATGGAAAAAGAGATCTCATCTGAGATCGATAAAATAAACAAGGAGTACGACGAAAAGTTTGAAAGCGATGTTGAAAGACTGACAAAGCAGGAGAACGACAAGACAAAGGGCAGGCTCGAAAGCAAAAGCCTTGAAACAGACCGTGCTCTCGCTGCTATGAAAAAGCGCGCCGAAGAAAATCATACCGAATGGGCTAAAGCTATTTTCAGTATGGCGACTGAAAACTGAAACGATCAATGCTTACAACGGAAGAGAGATGATTGATATATGTCTTCTGCTTCAACAGCTATCTTAGTCAAGTCCAGAGCAAAATTCGGACGCAGACTGAAAAAGAAGGACTATGATGATCTGCTTGCCTGCAAAAGTACCGGTGATATTGTTACATATCTGAAATCAAACACACACTACAATGTGACGCTTGAGGGACTTCATGAAGCCGCTATCCACAGAGGCAATCTTGAAGCACTGCTTCGGCGCAGTATGTATGACGATTTTGCGAATTTGTGCAGCTTTGAACGTTCTGTCGGCGAGCATTATTTTGAATATCTGCTTTTAAAATCCGAGATCGATCAGCTCTTGCTGTTCTTCAGGTACTTTGCAGCCGGTACTCCGCAGACATTCCCGTTTGCACTGCCTGACTTTTTTAAGTATTCTTCAAAGCTGAATGTTGCTGAACTTACGCATGCAAAAAATTATGAAGAGATCTTAAACATTTTGAAACCGACTCGGTTTTACAAAGTGCTGCTGCCGTTTGAGCCGCTTACGAACACCGGTCTGCCGGACTTCACAATTATGGAATCGGCACTCGACAGATACCTTTATTCGCAGACAAAGATGCTTTGCAAAAAGTATTTCTCCGGCAACACTCAAAAAGAACTGCTCACTATCTTCGGAGCGCAGGCAGAGCTTGATAATATCCGCAGGATATTCCGCTCGAAGAAGTATTACGACACTACGGCAGATGAGCTTAAAGCGATGATGAACGATCAGCATTTGTATTTATCAAAAAGAGCTGTGAACGCTCTGCTTGAGGCTAAAGATGAAAAGGAAGTCACTTCCCTGCTGAAGCAATCAAAATACAGGCTGTTTATCGATAAGATTCCTTATTCTTATATCGACGATTTTGCAAGGCGGTTTATCTATGGTTACTGCCGCAAAAAAATGCACTTTTCAAAGGAATCGGCTGTTGTTATGGCTTCTGCCATAAATCTCGCCGAGACCGAGATCTACAATATAACGAATATCATCGAGGGCAAGCGTTACGGTGTTGATCCTGACACGATAAAGGCTATGCTCATTTTGGACGAACAGGGGTGATCTTACTTGTCTATTGAAAAGATGAAAATGGTCAGCATTATCGGTAAATACGGTGTGCTGGACAAGGCTATTCAAGCCTATCTCGATTCAGGCTGTTTTCAGCCGGAAAACGCGGCTAAATTCGTTGAAAATGTTAAAGGTTTCACAATGGTCAACGATGAAAACCCGTATGCAGGCTGGCTCAACAGACTGAAAGAGATTCTTGAATCGGCGGGGGTTACACCGCACACGGTTGACAACAGCGGTCCGACACCGCCGAACGAAGAGATCGAGCGCAAGATGAATATAATCGATGAGCGTCTCGGCTCACTGCAAAAGCAGAAAAAACAGATCGACGAGCATATCAAGGAAATTGAGGAGTCGATCGAAAAGCTTTCGCATTTTGCTGATATCGGCGTTGACCTTTCGGATATAACAAGCTCGAAATATGTTAGAGTACGCTTCGGAAAGCTGCCTGCCGAAAGCTATGAAAAGCTGAAATATTACAAAAATAATCCTTACATTTTATTTACTCCCTGCTCATCGGACGGCGATTTTCTTTGGGGAGCTTACGTTGCTCCGCTCGAATCTAAAACGGAAGTGGATAATATATTCAGCAGTCTGCTCTTTGAAAGACTGAAGCTGCCGGAGGAAAGCGGAACCCCTTCGGAAGCGATTGAAACACTTAAAAAACGGCTTGAAAAATGCAAGAGCGACAGTGCTGAACTTCAGGAGATCATTTCGGAATTCAATGATCTTGAAATGACCGATTATCTGGTGCTTTATACGCAGCTCAAACGCTCTTACGAAGCATTTGAGATCAGAAAGTATGCCACAAAATACGGCGATTCGTTTATGCTTGTCGGTTGGATACCCGAACGCGATATCGAGACCTTCAGAAAATATATGGACACGGTTGACGCCATTGAATACTCCTTTGAAGATCCGAAGGATGAAAAGGTCGTTGAACCGCCTATCAAACTGAAAAACCCGAAATTTGCAAAGCCTTTTGAATACTATGTTGAAATGTTCGGTGTTCCCGGCTACAACGAGATCGACCCGACAATGTTTATGGCGATAACATACACGCTGCTTTACGGCATCATGTTTGCCGATGTCGGTCAGGGTATTATTCTTGCAATAGTCGGATTTCTGATGTATAAGCTCAAGGGCATGGCGCTCGGAAGAATAATCATTCCCTGCGGTATCTGCGGAACGATATTCGGATTTGTGTTCGGCAGTGTGTTCGGTTTTGAGCATTTACTCGATCCGCTCTACAAAGCGATCGGATTTGAAGAAAAGCCTATCGATGTTATGGATTCGATCAACACGATACTTATCATGGCGGTTGCGATCGGCGTTGTTATGATGGTGCTGGCGATCCTTCTCAATATTTACAGTTGTATAAAACGGCACGATCCCGGCGAAGCGCTTGTCAGCGAAAACGGTGTTTGCGGCTTGCTGCTGTATGTATCGATTGTGGCTTTGGTGCTCAGCATCGTATCGGATGCTATCAGCTTTTTGGCTCTACCGGCTGTTATCGTTATAATAGTCGCAGCGATCATTATTATGTTTAAAGAGCCGCTGATACATATTATCAACCGAGAAAAGTTCAAGCGTGAGTCAGGCGTTGCCGAATACATCATGCAAAGCTTCTTTGAAATGTTTGAAGCGCTTTTGAGCTATGTTACAAATACGGTATCTTTCCTTCGTGTCGGTGCATTCGTGCTAGTGCATAACGGAATGATGATGGTATTCTTCACACTTGCGGACATGATGAACAGCCCGATTACATACGGTATTATCATTGTGCTCGGTAACATTCTTGTACTTGTGCTCGAAGGTCTGCTTGTCGGTATTCAGTCGCTCAGGCTTGAGTTTTATGAAATGTTCAGCAGATTCTACTCCGGTGAAGGCAAGCCGTATAAGCCTGCCAAAATCGGTGGATATAAAAAATAACAACAGAAAATTTGGAGGAAATCATTATGAGTACAGTAATTTATCTTTCTTTTCCCATCGTTGCAGTTGCACTTGCTAGCTTTGCAGCATATCGCTCTATGAAGAGATCACACAGTGTTAAGCGTTCTTTCAAATTTAACTTCGCAACACTGGCGGTCGTTTCCATGCTCTTCGTTATCTTCAGCTTCTCCGCATCGGCTGACACAGCTACAACAGCCGCTGCCGCTGCAGACGCTTCCAACAATATCGGTCTTGCGCTTATCGCAGCAGGTCTTTGTACCGGTCTGACAGGTATCGGTGCAGGTATCGCACTTGCAAGCGGCGTTCCCGCTGCTATCGGTGCTGTTTCAGAAGATCCTAAGGCTTTCGGTAAGTCGCTTATCTTCGTTGCACTCGGTGAGACACTTGCTCTTTACGGTGTCGTTATCTCCGTTATGATCATCTCTAAAGTCACCACGGCTCTTTAATCTCAGAACAGCGAGGCCGGTCTTATGAAATTTACGCTTATCAGTGATAACCACGATACCTTGGTCGGTATGCGGCTTGCAGGTATTGACGGCATTGTTGTTCACGAGCCGTCGGAAGTTGAGAAGGCTTTGAAAGCCGCTGTCGCGGACGAAAGCGTGGGTATCATACTGATCACGGAACGCTTGGTCAATATTTGCCCGGACATTGTTTATGATCTGAAGCTCTCTTACACCCGTCCGCTTATCGTTGAGATACCGGACAGACATGTGGCTTCGGGCCGTTCAACCGGATCTATCACAAAGTATATCAAAGAAGCGATAGGCGTCAATCTTGACTAAAGCGAGCAAAACGCATTACACCGCCAAAGCGGAGACAGGATGGTGATCGTCATGCCGATCGAAGAACAGAAATACAGCAAATTTGTCGCAGCTATCACGCGAGAAGCCAACGAAAGCCGCGAGAGATTTATAAATGAAATGGAGCTGGTTAAAAAAGATCAGCTTGAAAAAGCACGCGAAAAGGCCGCTTCTAACTATGAAGGCAGAATCTTAAAAAAAGAAGCCGCCATTCGCGAGGACTGCGGACGCGACGCGTCGCACAAGATACTTGCGCTTCGCCGCCGTCTTTTTGAAGAGCGCGACCATATAAAAACACAGGTTTTTGATGAAGCGCGCAAAATGATCAATGATTTCACAAAAAAGCCCGAATATGCAGAGTTTATCAAGCATTCGGCAGAAAAGCTCGCCGATGTTATTAAAGACGGCGGTGTTGTTTTGGCACGAGCTGAGGACGAAGCGGCTGTTAAAGCTGCTGTCGGTCCCGATACTGCTGTGCAGGCGGACGAGAGCATTATTCTCGGAGGCATTAAAGTCAAGCACGCCAATGTTGTTTACGACGATACGCTTGACAGCCGACTTGAGAACTGCACCGATTGGTTTGAGCAAAACTCAAAGCTCGAGATAGACTAAGGAGGATGAAGGAATTATGGCAAATGTTATCTTCGGAATTAACGGCCCTGTAATTACCGTTAAAAATTCCTCCGACTTTTCTATGCTCGAGATGGTCTATGTAGGTCATGAAAAGCTGATCGGTGAGGTTATAGGCATCGACAATGATACAACAACTATTCAGGTTTATGAGGAAACATCGGGACTCACTCCGGGCGAGCCGGTTGAGACAACGGGAAGTCCGCTTTCGCTGACTCTCGGCCCCGGTATTATCAGCAATATTTTTGACGGTATTGAAAGACCGCTGCGTCAGATCGCCGAGAAATCGGGCGATTTCATCAAGCGCGGTTCGGATATGCCTGCTCTTGACACGCAGAAGCTTTGGGATGTCACGGTCAAAGTCAAGATCGGCGACACGGTTGAAGGCGGTCAGATCATTGCTACCTGCCCGGAGACAAACTCGATAGAGCACCGCATTATGGTTCCGCCGACACTTTCGGGCAGAATCACTTATGCAGCGCCGGACGGTCAGTATAAGGTTACCGACAAGATCGCCGAGCTTACAGATGATAAGGGCAATGTCCACGAACTTACTCTTTGTCAGAAATGGCCGATCCGTGATCCGAGACCGGTTAAAAATCGTCTTGAATGTGTTACACCGCTGATAACAGGACAGCGTGTTATCGACACTATGCTGCCTATTGCAAAGGGCGGAACAGCGGCTATTCCGGGCGGATTCGGAACAGGTAAGACAATGACTCAGCATCAGCTTGCTAAGTGGTGCGATGCTGATATTATAATCTATGTCGGCTGCGGCGAGCGCGGCAACGAGATGACACAGGTTCTGGACGAGTTCGGCGGACTTATTGACCCGAGAACAGGCAAAAAGCTGACAGACAGAACTGTTCTTATTGCAAACACTTCAAATATGCCTGTTGCGGCTCGTGAGGCTTCGATCTACACAGGTATTACCCTTGCGGAATACTACCGCGACATGGGCTATGACGTTGCGATGATGGCAGATTCGACTTCACGTTGGGCTGAGGCTTTGCGTGAGATCTCCGGCCGACTTGAGGAAATGCCCGCCGAGGAAGGCTTCCCTGCTTATTTGCCGTCGCGTTTGTCGGCGTTTTATGAACGCGCCGGCATCGTTGAGACTCTCAGCGATAAGCAAGGTTCGGTCACTGTTATCGGCGCTGTATCGCCGCAGGGCGCGGACTTTTCGGAGCCTGTTACACAGAACACAAAGCGATTCACTCGCTGCTTCTGGGCGCTTGATAAGTCGCTGGCTTATGCAAGACACTACCCTGCTATCAACTGGATAACAAGCTACAGCGAATATGACACATCACTCGCAAGATATTATGAGCAGAATGTTCACCACAACTTCATGGAGGCAAGAGCAAGACTTATCGCTATACTTCGTGAAGAAAATTCGCTGATGGAAATAGTCAAGCTTATCGGTGCAGATGTTTTGCCTGACGATCAGAAGCTCACTATTGAGATCGCGCGTGTTATTCGTGTCGGTTTTCTGCAGCAGAACGCTTACCACAAAGAGGACACTTATGTTCCGCTTTTAAAGCAGTATAAGATGATGGAGATCATTCTTTATCTTTATGATAAAGGCAGAGATCTTCTGAACAGAGGTATTGCTATTCAGAAACTGGTCGACAGCGGACTTATGGATCTTCTGGTTAAGGTTAAATACGACATTGAAAACGACAAACTTGAAAAATTTGACGCTTTGAAAGACGAGATCGATGAAAAGATCGCGGTCATTGCCAAGGATTAACGGAAAGGAAGTGGCACTGTGGTTATCGAACATCTCGGGCTTAGTTCTATCAACGGCTCACTTATAGTACTTGATCATGTTAAAAACGCTAAATTTGATGAAATGGTCGAGATTCGCCTTGAAAACGGCACAAAAAGACTCGGAAGAATAGTTCAGATCGACGGTGAAAGAGTTGTTATTCAGGTTTTTGAGGGCACAAACGGACTTTCACTTGTTAACACCGGTACTGTTATGACAGGCAAGCCGATGGAAATGGCACTTTCCAAAGAGATCCTCGGGCGTGTGTTTGACGGTGTCGGCAGGCCTGCCGACGGGCTCGGCAGCATTTATCCCGAAACAACACGCGATGTCAACGGTTCTCCGATCAATCCCGTTACCCGTGAATATCCGCGTAACTTCATTCAGACCGGTATTTCCTCGATAGACGCACTTATGACGCTTATTCGCGGTCAGAAGCTGCCTATCTTCTCCGGCTCGGGCATGAAGCACAACGAGCTTGCGGTTCAGATCGTGCGCCAGGCTAAAATCGCGGGCGCTAATGAAAAGAACTTTGCTGTTGTTTTCGCCGCAATGGGTGTTAAAAACGATGTTGCGGACTATTTCAGAAGCTCATTTGAAGCATCGGGCGTTCTTGAGCATGTTGTTATGTTTTTAAACCTTTCAAACGACCCGATCATCGAGCGTATCTTAACGCCTCGCTGTGCTCTTACAGCGGCTGAATACCTCGCATTTGAGCACAATATGCACATCCTCGTTGTTATGACGGATATGACATCTTACGCCGAAGCCTGCCGTGAGTTCTCCTCTTCAAAGGGTGAGATCCCGAGCCGTAAGGGCTATCCCGGTTATCTTTATTCCGACCTTGCTTCGCTCTATGAACGTGCCGGCATGATAAAAGGACACGACGGTTCTGTTACACAGATCCCGATCCTCACCATGCCGAACGACGATATCACACATCCTGTCCCCGACCTTACAGGCTACATTACAGAGGGTCAGATCGTTCTTGACCGTTCGCTCGACGGTATCGGCGTTTATCCGCCTGTCGGCGTATTGCCGTCGCTCTCGCGACTTATGAAGGACGGTATCGGTGAAGGCTTTACAAGAGCCGATCACTCGCCGCTTGCAAACCAGCTTTTTGCAGCATATGCAAAGGTGCAGGACGCTCGTTCGCTTGCCTCGGTTATCGGTGAAGAGGAGCTTTCTGCCGCTGATAAAAAATATATCAAGTTCGGTAAGCTTTTTGAGGAGAAATTCCTCACTCAGTCGCAGACAGAAGTCAGATCTATCGATCAGACGCTTGATCTCGGTTGGGATCTTCTGGGTTATCTTCCGCGCGAGGAGCTTGACCGTGTGGACGACAAGCTGCTTGATAAGTACTACGTCGAAAAATAAAGTTAGGAGGAGTACGCCGTGGCACAGGTATTCCCGACCAAGGGCAATCTGATCGCTGCGAAAAAGTCGCTCGAGCTTGCTAAAACAGGCTTTGAGCTGATGGACCGCAAGCGAAACATTCTGATTCGAGAAACAATGGCGCTGATCGACACCGCAAAGAGCGTTCAGAGCAAGATCAACATGACCTACGCAGTGGCGTATGACGCTCTGCAAAAGGCAAATATGACGCTTGGTATTATCGATGAGCTTTCGCAGACGGTGCCTATTGATAACGGTATCGATCTCGATTTCAGAAGCGTTATGGGTGTTGAGATTCCTATGGTCAAGATCGATTATGTTTCTCCGAAAATTCTCTACGGATATTCGAGGACAAATGAAGCGCTGGACGATGCGTTTAAAAAGTTTGATGAGGTTAAGGTGCTGACAGTTCAGCTCGCTGAGATAGAAAACAGCGTTTACCGTTTGGCACAGGGCATCAAGAAAACACAGAAAAGAGCCAATGCGCTGAAAAACATAATAATTCCCCGCTTTGAAACAACGATCAAATTTATTTCCGACTCGCTTGACGAGAAGGAAAGAGAGGAATTCTCGAGACTTAAGGTTATAAAGCGGACAAAAGAAGATTAAGAAAAAGCAGAAATAAAGCGATGTGCTTATTTCTGCTTTTTTGTTAAGGAGAACATTTATGAAAAATCAAACGACAAATGATTGGGATCGCATGATAAACGGGCGGCTTTACAATCCTTCGAGTGACGAGGTTGCAAAGAAGCACTCGATCGGAATGCGCCGCTGCGAGCGGCTTAACAGGATCTCGCTCAGGCGGGAAAATGCCAGGCAACGCGCTCTTAATAAGCTGATACCGTCGGCAGTAGGCAAAGCTTTTGATGTCTTCACACCGTTTCACTGTGAATACGGTGTGAATATTCATGTCGGCAAGGGGTGCTTTGTGAACTACAACTGCACGTTTCTTGATGTTGCGCCGATAACGCTCGGCGACGGTGTTTGGATAGGAGCGAATGTAACGCTGGCGACACCAAATCATCCGTTTATCGCAGAAGAGAGATTGGTCAATGACTATCCGGACGGCAGACATGATCTTGAATATGCTTTACCGATAACCATTAAAAACGGCTGCTGGATATGCTCGAGCGCAACTATTTGCGGCGGCGTGACTATCGGAGAGAACAGTATCGTCGCAGCAGGCGCAGTTGTCAACCGCGATGTTCCGCCGAACAGTATCGTTGCAGGTGTGCCGGCAAAGGTCATTCGGGCGATAGATGAAAATGACAGAATGAATGTTTGGGAGACATATACAAAGAATGTGCTTCCGATTTCGATGAGGAAAAAAGAACAAAAATAAGCAGTAAAAAACTTTAAAATCAGAGTTCAAAATAATCAAAACCGGCAGCGTTTTTACAATTTGAAGAGTTGCAGAGCATAACATTTTTATAATAATTTTGTTTAATTTGCCTATGTCTTTTTCGACAAAAAAGTGCTATTATGTTTATATAACAAGTACAAGAGGTGAGAAGATGATAAGCTGCGGCGACATCGTTGTTTACGGCACAAACGGAGTGTGTCGGTTCAACGGAGAGGTGCACAAACAAACAGCCTTCGGAACTGCAGATTATTTTGAGCTCGAGTCGCTTCGCGACTGCACGAATAAAATGTATCTGCCGAAAAAAGATGAATTGCTCGGTAAATTAAGACATGTGATGACGCATGACGAAGCAGTGAGGCTTGTAGATGAAAGTGTGAGGGAACAAGTCATCGTTGTGGAAGACGAAGCGGAGCGCAAGGAGCGGTTTTCGAGTATGCTTCACTCTAACGACAGCGCAATGACGATCCGCGTTGTCAGATCATTGATGAATATGCAAAAGGCGAAAGCGAAAGTCGGCGGTAAGCTTCACTCGGCTGATGAAAGAATGCTGAGACTTGCTAAAAAGATGATCGATGATGAACTTGCTTATGCACTCGGAATCGACACTGAAAATGTATCTGCCTATGTTTCAAAAAAGATTCAGGCAAAAGCTGAATAAAAAATACGGTCTGCCTATGGCAGACCGTATTTCATTTTAGTTGACATAAATCACAAAACAAGTTATAATAAATGAAAAACTGCGGTTTTTGCCGCTTTTAAAACTCGGAGCGATATGAAAAAGAAGATTATCATTTTATCTGCTGTTTTGGTTATCGTCGGTGCTATAGCGGCGGTGTTTTGTTTTCGCTCGGCAGATGATTATTATATTGATAATATCGATAAGATAACAGCCGATTCAAAGACGGTTTTTTTGACGATACGTTGCGACAGTGTTTTTAATAATTACGACAAGCTGGACGATACATTGAAAAGCGGCGGATATATCCCGAGCGACGGTATGATACTGAGGCGGACAGAATATGTCATGCGGGACGGCGACAGCGTTTTCGATCTGCTATACAGAGCTGTCAGACACGAAAAGATCCAATTTGATTACAACGGCAAAAACAGCAATGCTTTCGGTACGGCTTATGTTAAGGGAATAGGTTATCTCTATGAGTTTTCCTGCGGCTCGACTTCCGGCTGGACATATGCTGTGAATGGAGTTTTTCCGAACTACGGCTGTTCCAATTACGAGCTTCACGATAAAGACGAGATCGAATGGATATACACTTGCGACCTCGGGCAGGATATAACGGCTTCGGGCGGTGTGAAATGAGCGAGTTTTCAAGATTTCATCCGATGTCAACAGCTGTTTATTTTGCGCTTGTAATATTCATTAGCGCGTTTTCATTCGATCCGATAATAGCTTTGTCTTCCCTTTTGGGCTCGGCGCTTTTCTGCATTTTCATCTGCAATGAAAAAGGCAGATTTAAAAGCTTTTTATTCTATCTTTTGATCGCTGTTTTAATAGCTGTCACAAATCCGCTGTTTTCACACAACGGCAAAACACCGCTGTTTTTTATTGCGGACAAGCCATACACCATGGAAGCTTTGGTATACGGAAGCGTCCTTTCATTAACGGTCGTGTCAGTTATGCTGTGGTGCAAGGCGTTCAGCAAGATTTTTTCGAGCGACAAACTGCTTTGTCTTATCGGCGGTATTGCTCCGCGTTTATCAACAGTTATATCTGCGGCACTGAGATATATTCCTCTTTTTATGCGGCGCGCAGGGACTGTCAGCCGTGCTCAACGCGCTATCGGGGCATATTCATCAAACAGTATTAAAAGCCGAATAAAGGCGCACTTGAATATGTTTTCCGCACTGACGGGATGGTCGCTTGAGAATGCCGCAGAAACGGCTAATTCAATGAAAGCACGAGGATACGGTGCTGCAAAGCGAACAAGTTATTCTGATTTTAAGTTCAGACTACGGGATCTCGCACTGCTTATTATTTGCGTTGCACTCAGCACTCTGGTGATCTTATCGTTTCAGAGCTGTTCATTCTATCCTGAGATAAGGCTGCCGTCGATAGGCAATGCCCTTCCTTTTTACATTTGTTTTTTTATACTATCGATGATTCCATTTTTAATTGAAACGGAGGCGACATTCAGATGGATATATTGCAGATCAAAAATCTGAATTTTCGCTATCCGAATGCATCGGAAAAAGCGCTGTGCGGTGTTGATCTGGATATACCGTTCGGCGGTTTTGTTATGCTGTACGGTTGTTCGGGAAGCGGAAAAACGACGCTTTTGAAGCTTTTAAAACATCAGGTTGCGCCATTTGGCGATAGAAGCGGCGATATTGTTTACTTCGGCAAGCCGATAGGCGAGCTTTCCGACAAGGATCACGCTGCGCAAATCGGCTTTGTCGGGCAGTTTACCGATGAGCAGATCGTGACAGACAAGGTCTGGCATGAGCTTGCATTCGGGCTTGAAAATCTCGGGATCGACAAAAGTGTTATTCGCCGCAGAGTCGGCGAAACCGCCAGCTATTTCGGTATTCAAAGCTGGTACAGAAAAAATGTCGATGAGCTTTCGGGCGGGCAAAAACAGCTTTTAAATCTTGCGGCAGTTATGGTCATGCGTCCGAAATTGCTGCTGCTCGATGAACCGTGCGCTCAGCTTGATCCTATCGCGGCAGGTGAGCTTATAAATGTTTTGACACGGCTTAACCGTGAGCTTGGAACAACAATTATCATTGCGGAACACCGCACGGAAGAGCTGTTTCCTGTTGCTGATAAGGTCGTTGTTATGAAGTGCGGCGAGATCATAGCAGCAGGAAAGCCAGGCGAGATCGGAGTTGAACTCAGCGATCATGAGGAGTTTATCGGTTTTCCGTCCTCAATGAGGATATGGAAAGGGCTTTCGCTTCAAGGCAAATGCCCTGTATCGGTTCGGCAAAGCCGCGATATGATGTTTGAAAGGTATTCGGATAAGGCAGGCAGGTCTGTTGCGATCAGCCAAAAAGAGCCGATAGAGGCTGTGATAAAAGCTCGAAATGTTTATTTCAGATATAATAAAAATGACGACGATATTATCAGTGATCTTTCGCTTACAGTCGGAAAAGGCGAGATCTACAGTATTCTCGGAGGGAACGGCAGCGGCAAGACAACTGCGCTTAATCTGATAGCGGGGCTTAATAAGCCGTATAGCGGAAAGATCGAGATCTGCGGCAAGCCTATTCATAAGTATAAGGACAATTCGCTTTACCGCGGGCTGCTTTCGCTGATGCCGCAGGAGCCTCGCGCGATGTTTTTGAAGGACACGGTCATAGAAGATCTCGATGATACCCTTTGCAGCTCTGGCGCAGGTAATGCCGCCGAGCGAGAGGCTGATATATCCGACTGCGCCCGTATGCTCAAAATCGAGCCGCTTTTAAAGCGGCATCCTTATGATTTAAGCGGCGGAGAAATTCAGAAATGCGCTATGGCAAAACTATTGCTTACAAAGCCGCAGATACTGCTTTTGGACGAGCCGACAAAGGGGCTCGACTCAGCTTTCAAGCATGAGCTTGCATGTGTGCTGAGGCGGCTTAAAAGCGGCGGAATGACAATACTTGCAGTTACTCATGATATCGAGTTTGCGGCGATGATCTCGGATAAATGCGCACTATTTTTCGACGGCGGAGTTATCAGCGAAGGTGAGCCGCATGAGTTTTTCTCGGACAATGATCATTACACTACCGCGGCGGCGAGAATATCAAGAGGGCTGTTTGAAAACGCGGTGCTTTGCGAGGATGTGATCGAACTATGCAGTCGCTGAAAATTAAAAAAATCATTGGATTTGCGGTCACGCTGCTTGTGATCCCGATCGCAACCGTGGTAGGCAGCACCGTTTTCGGCGGAAAGAAATACGCTTTTTTCAGCCTGCTTGTTGCAATTCTTTCATGTGTTCCCTTCATCATCATGTTTGAAAGACGAAATCACAGCACAATGAAGCTTGTTTTGGTCGCGGTGCTGACAGCGCTTTCGGTAGTCGGGCGAATGTTGTTCGGAGTTCTTCCCGGGTTCAAGCCTGTAACCGCTATGGTTGTTATCACAGCGATGTATTTCGGCTCGGAGGCGGGATATATGGTCGGCGCTCTCACTGCTGTTATATCAAATTTCTATTTCGGGCAGGGACCGTGGACGCCGTTTCAAATGCTGACATGGGGAACGATAGGTCTTATCGCAGGGTGCCTTGCAAAATATCTTAAATCGAGCAAGATCATACTTTGCATTTACGGAGCGCTCGCAGGTGCGGCATTTTCGCTGATAATGGATGTCTGGACGGTGCTGTGGTGGGACGGAACATTTAATATTTCAAGATACATTGCAGCGCTCGCTTCCTCAGGCTGGTACACGCTGATATACGCTGTGTCGAATGTGATATTTCTGCTTGTGCTCACAAAACCGATCGGATCCAAAATCGAAAGAGTTAAAACAAAATACGGTATTTAAAAAGTACGACTGTCGAATAAAACACGACAGTCGTACTTTTTTATTAAAAAAAGCAGGCAGAGCTTATGCTCTGCCTGTTTTAATTAAAACCGAAAGTTAGGAGTTGATAGCTGTAACAACGCCCGAGCCAACAGTTCTGCCGCCCTCGCGGATAGCGAAACGGAGACCTTCTTCGATAGCGATCGGAGCGATAAGCTCAACATCCATCTCTACGTTATCGCCGGGCATGCACATCTGTACATCAGCCGGAAGTGTGATAACGCCTGTAACGTCTGTTGTTCTGAAATAGAACTGCGGACGATAGTTGTTGAAGAACGGAGTATGACGGCCGCCCTCTTCCTTTTTCAGGACATAAACCTGACCATGGAATTTGGTGTGCGGATGGATCGAACCGGGTTTGCAAAGAACCTGACCACGCTCGATCTCAGTTCTCTGAACACCACGGAGAAGCGCACCGATGTTGTCGCCTGCCTCAGCGTAGTCGAGGATCTTTCTGAACATCTCGATACCTGTAACAACGACCTTGCGGCGCTCTTCGGTAAGACCGATGATCTCAACTTCCTCACCTGTCTTGAGCTGTCCACGCTCAACACGGCCTGTAGCAACTGTACCACGACCTGTGATAGTGAAGACATCCTCAACCGGCATAAGGAACGGAAGGTCAGCCTTACGATCCGGAGTCGGGATATAATCGTCGACTGCGTTCATAAGCTCAACGATCGGAGCATACTCCGGAGCGTTGATGTCAGTAGAAGTGCACTCGAGTGCCTTAAGAGCAGAACCACGGATGATCGGAATTTCGTCGCCCGGGAATTCATATTCGGAAAGGGTGTCACGGATCTCCATCTCAACGAGGTCGAGAAGTTCGGGATCGTCAACCTGATCGCACTTGTTCATGAATACAACCATTGCCGGAACGCCAACCTGACGAGCAAGAAGCAGATGCTCCTTTGTCTGAGCCATCGGGCCGTCTGTTGCAGCGATAACGATGATAGCGCCGTCCATCTGAGCAGCACCGGTGATCATGTTCTTAACATAGTCAGCATGGCCGGGGCAGTCAACGTGAGCATAGTGACGCTTATCGGTCTCATACTCAACGTGTGCGGTATTGATTGTGATACCACGCTCTCTCTCTTCCGGAGCTTTATCGATGTTAGCGTAGTCTGTGAAGCTAGCGCCGCCCTTAAAAGAAAGTACCTTTGTGATAGCAGCGGTCAGGGTAGTCTTACCGTGGTCAACGTGGCCGATAGTACCGATGTTAACATGCGGTTTGGTTCGGTTAAAATGTTCTTTTGCCATTTTAATTCCTCCTTGAAATCAAAATAAGTTTAATTTACTATTTAATAATACCAACACTTAAAAGAAATATCAAGTGTTTTTTTATAAAAATCAGTCTTTTTTAGCTCTTGCAGTCATGATCTTTTCTGCAATACTCTTCGGGACTTCTTTATATCCGTCCGGCTCCATAACATACTGGCCGCGGCCCTGTGTCTTGGAACGAAGATCGGTTGCATAGCCGAACATATCAGCCAGCGGAACGCGTGCATTGATCTGCTTTGCGCCGTTTCTGTCCTCGAAGCCCTGAATCTCGCCACGACGGGAGTTCAAGTCACCGATGACATCGCCCATGTATTCGTCAGGAACGATAACAACGACTTTCATGATCGGCTCGAGGAGAACCGGATCAGCCTGACGGCAAGCAGTCTTGAACGCCATTGAACCGGCGATCTTAAACGCCATTTCCGAAGAGTCAACTTCATGATAAGATCCATCATAAAGTGTTACCTTTACATCGACAACATTGTATCCTGCGAGGACACCGGACTGCATAGCACCGCGGATACCCGCGTCAACAGCCGGTATATACTCTTTCGGGATAGCACCGCCGACGATCTTGTTGATAAACTCATAACCCTTGCCGGATTCGTTCGGCTCAACAATGATCTTAACATGACCGTACTGACCTTTACCACCGGACTGACGAGCATATTTCTCATCAACATCGGCAGTTTTGCGAATTGTCTCTTTATAAGCAACCTGCGGCTTACCGACATTTGCTTCGACCTTAAATTCACGAAGCAGACGGTCAACGATGATCTCGAGGTGAAGCTCACCCATACCGGCGATAATTGTCTGACCGGTTTCTTCATCGGTGTAGCAACGGAAGGTCGGATCTTCTTCTGCAAGCTTGGAAAGCGCAATGCCCATCTTTTCCTGACCGGCTTTGGTCTTAGGCTCGATAGCAACGCGGATAACCGGCTCCGGGAAGTTCATCGACTCAAGGATAACCGGGTGCTTTTCATCGCAGAGCGTGTCGCCTGTGGTAGTGTTCTTAAGACCTACTGCAGCGGCGATATCACCTGCATAGCAGGTTTCGATATCCTCTCGGTGATTAGCGTGCATCTGAAGAATACGGCCGATTCTTTCCTTATTGTCCTTAACTGAGTTGTAGACACTGCTGCCTGCGTCAACCTTACCGGAATATACGCGGAAGTAGCAGATCTTACCGACGAACGGGTCGGTCGCGATCTTGAATGCAAGAGCTGCGAACGGCTCTGTGTCTGAAGAATGTCTTACTTCTTCTTCGTCGGTGTCGGGATTAACGCCCTTGATAGCTTCGATGTCTGTCGGAGCCGGCATATAATCCACAATAGCGTCCAAAAGCGGCTGAACGCCCTTGTTGCGGTAGGAAGTACCGCAGGTGACCGGAACCATCTGGTTAGCGATCGTCGACTTACGAATGATCTTCTTGATCTGATCGATCGTCGGCACTTCGCCTTCGAAATACTTCTCCATCAGTTCCTCATCCTGCTCAACGACATGCTCGATGAGCGCGGTGCGGTATTTAGCGGCAAGTTCTTTCATATCCTCAGGAATCTCTTCCTCACGGACATCCTTACCGAGGTCGTCATAATAAACCTCTGCCTTATTCTTGATAAGGTCGATAATACCTCTGAAAGTATCCTCGGAGCCGATAGGCAGCTGAATCGGAACAGCATTGCACTTAAATCTGTCCTTGATCATATCGAGTACATGATAGAAGTCTGCGCCCATGATGTCCATCTTATTAACATAGATCATACGCGGAACTTTGTACTCATCTGCCTGTCTCCATACAGTCTCTGACTGGGGCTCAACGCCGCCTTTAGCGCAAAGTACTGTTACAGAGCCGTCGAGGACACGGAGCGAACGCTGAACCTCAACTGTGAAGTCAACGTGGCCCGGAGTGTCGATAATATTGATACGATGGTTTTTCCAAAAGCAAGTTGTTGCAGCGGATGTGATTGTGATACCGCGCTCCTGCTCCTGCTCCATCCAGTCCATAGTAGCAGCGCCGTCATGAGTTTCACCGATCTTATAGTTGATACCTGTGTAGAACAGGATACGCTCGGTGGTCGTCGTTTTGCCGGCGTCGATATGAGCCATGATACCAATATTTCTTGTAAGTTCGAGCGGAACTTTTCTTGGCATAATGTCCTCCTTTTTGATCCATCCGGATCTGTTATACTACCATCTGTAATGTGCAAAAGCTTTGTTTGCTTCTGCCATCTTGTGTGTATCCTCACGCTTCTTAGCTGCGCCGCCGTTACCATTGATTGCATCGAGAATCTCGCCTGCAAGGCGTTCTCTCATTGTTCTCTCGTTACGAGCGCGCGAGTAAGTTGTGATCCATCTCAGACCAAGTGTCTGCTTTCTTTCCGGACGAACCTCCATCGGCACCTGATAGGTGGAACCGCCGACTCTGCGAGCTTTAACCTCGAGCTGCGGCATAACGTTCTCCATAGCCTCCTCGAATACTTCGAGCGGTTCTTTTCCGGTCTTCTCCTTTACGATGTCAAACGCACCGTAAACGATCTTCTGGGCTGTGCCCTTTTTACCGTCTAACATGATGTTGTTGATAAGACGGGTGACGAGCTTCGAATTGTACATAGGATCCGGCAGCACGTCACGCTTAGCGATCTGACCTCTTCTTGGCACTTCGCTTCCCTCCTTCACAAAAATGATATCATAGGTACTCGGACAAAATCTCGTTGGCACCAAGGCAGATCGCATTATATATTATAATGAAACTGCCTTTGCCTGAATCAAATCAGGCGTGCATGATAATTTCGTCAAACAAGTTTGCGTCGAATTATTTCTTCGGACGCTTTGCGCCGTATTTCGAACGGCCCTGCATTCTTCCGCTTACGCCCTGTGTATCAAGCGTGCCTCTGATGATGTGGTAACGCACACCAGGCAAGTCCTTAACACGGCCGCCGCGAATAAGCACAACGCTATGCTCCTGCAGATTGTGACCGATTCCGGGAATGTAAGCCGAAACTTCGATTCCGTTGGAAAGACGGACACGGGCAACCTTACGAAGAGCCGAGTTAGGCTTTTTCGGGGTCATTGTTCTGACAGAAGTACAAACGCCGCGTTTTTGCGGGGAAGACTGATCTGTCGCTTCGCGTTTCTTTGAGTTGTAACCTTTGTTAAGAGCAGGAGCTGTTGACTTCTTCTCCGAGGTCTCTCTACCGACACGAACGAGCTGGTTAAAGGTTGGCATATCGCACCTCCTTCTTTATTGATAGCAACCGCTAAAAACCGCAAAAGTACATACTAATGCAATTATTCACGATAACAATAAGATTTTATACCAAAACCGCTTGTTTGTCAACAGTTTTTTTATTATTTATCGGGATTTTCGCGAAATTTTAATGATTTTTCTTTATATTGATTCCGCTGACCTCTATTATATCGCGTTTTCGGCGTGTTTATGCGTTTTTTATACGGCGCCGTATGAAATTTTGTCTGCTAAAAGTGATTGAAAAAATGGCGGAGGTGTGGTATTATGGTTTTATGAAAAAGACGGAGGTTGTGCTATGAGCATAAAACGATTTGCCGGACTGTTAGCTGCGATGATAATGATCCCTTTTTGCCTTGCAGGCTGCACAGGGTTGGGCGATGTTGATCTTATAGCCGGCAAGTGGACGGTTTATTCAGCGAATATAGACGGCAATGAGACAGATGTCTCGGTTATGCCTGCGGATAAAAACTACTTTATTTTCAACAAAGACGGCAGTGCAACTGCATCTAACAATAACTCAAAAAGTGAAGGCAGCTTTAAGTTTGACGGTGAGATTGTAACTCTGACGCTGGGTGAAAGCAAGCAGAAGCTGCTTCTTGACGGTTCGTTTTTGTATATGACGATTGAAGATAACGGATCTAAGATAACAATGGTTTATCAAAAAGCCGAATAATAAAGAAAGGTTTGATTTGTTTGAAAAAGCTTTTAATTATGGCGTGGCTTGCGGCCGCTATACTTTGTTCATGCGGCAGTAAAAGCAGCAGTCTGCCTTATGCCACACTTCCCCCGACAAAGGCAGCTGATACAACAAAGTCGGAAAGCGAATCAAAAACAGCAAGTGCAAGCGAAAACAAAGCTATAATCGGAAAATGGGTCGCGAAGAGTGTAAACGGCAGTGAAGAAGACGCGAAATCCATGCTTCCCGGAGAAAAGTGTTATATACTGATAAACGCCGACGGATCAGCCGTGATACGAAACAACGATACGCAGAGCTCCGCGACCTACACTTTTGACGGTGAAACACTTACTGTCACAGCAATGAATGACAGCAGAAGATACGCATATTCAAACGGTCTGCTGACACTGAAGTACAAAGGCGGATCGGGCAAGCAGAATGTTATCATATACAAAAAAACCGAATATACCGTTTATTGATAAAGCAGGCATAAAAATATGCCTGCTTTATCTTTTTATTGCCGCTTCAGCAACAGCCGAAACCAATATAAGAAAATGCCCGACGGCTGAACCGTCGGGCATTTAATTTAAATTAAATTATCTTTCTTCTTTGCGTGTACGCTTCACCGCAACAAGCACTGCGCCTGCGCCGAGAGCTGCAACCGCAAGTGCGATCGGCAGTGTCGAGCCGCTGTCCGGATTTGTCATATCATCTTCATAGTCAAGATCGATATCTGTCGGACCGTCGAACTCGCCGTAAACCGAGTCATAGATCAAAGCCATCTTGGAATAATCCGCCTCTGTGTAACCATAGGTAAGTTCAAGTTCCTTTTTGGTCTTATCACTCATAACACCCCAGAGAGAAAGGAGCTTTGCGAGCTTTGTTTTGAGCGTTCCGTCGGGATCGTTATAGTAAGCGCTTTCTTCTTTCGGAAGTTCTTTATAGAGCTCGATAAACGCCTGGATCTGCTTGTCGTTTACTACATTGTCCTTATTCGGGTCAACATAAGCGGCAGGTGCGGGCATATTTGAAGTAAGATCGCCGTACTTATCGCGTTTGCAACCGTAAACATCACCGAACGAGTAGTCTACAACAATATTTTTTCCTGTGAAAGCGTAGAGACCTTTTGCAATGTCGATACGACGAATATACTGCTTGTAATCTTCGAGCTTGAGAGTCTTGTTTTCGATTGCATCATCATAATACTCGCCGATTTCTGCTCCGAGTCTGTCGCAAACCTTGGACAGCTCATCAATGGTGTTGCTCTCGAACTCATCAAATCCGAATTTGAACTTCATAACCGTACCTGCGTGCATTGCCGGTCGTTTGTTTTCATTGATCAGGAATGTCCACGGGAAGAAATAAGCTTTGTCGATTCCGCTTACCTTTTTGCCGTTTTTATCAAGGTAGTTGCCCTTTGCATCACGGTTCGGAAGCCATACGCTGACATTAACCGTGAAGCCGACCGTCCACTGATCAGTCTTTCTGGAAAGAGCATAAAATTCAATACCGTCATAGTCCTTGAGTCTGCCCATTTCAACATCTGCGCCAACGCCCATATCTTCCCAACCGTGTGAGAAGCAGTCCGGACCGATGTATCCTTTACCGTAGAACGACATGGCTGAGTTCGGATAAAGCTCAGAGCTCTCGTCAACAGTCATATTGACCATGCCGGAGAATGCCATACGAGCAGAACCGAGCTGATAAACCTGGCAAGCTGTTGTGAAGTCAACAACACAGTCGCTCTTAGGATCCTGAATCGGATTGGTTGCCTTGGAGAGCTTTGTGACCTTAATGTTGGAAATTTCGCAATCGAGGCTCTTAACGGCTGTTACCCAGTCGGAACCCTGAGCAAATCTTACCGTAAGTTTGTCGATAGAAACCATATTTTTAGGAAGGTTTGTCGAAAGAGTCTTTTTCGGATTCTCAACCGAAGAAACCGTTGTGACACTCTTGTACTCTACGGTTTTACCCTCGGAATCTTTACCGGAATAGATAAGAATTGTTTCAACGCCGAATCCCATATTCTTTACGGTATTCTTATCGGTATAGTTGCCATCCGCATCTCTCTTTCTGTTCCAATCGAGATATGTGTATTCATTTGCGGCACTATTCGGATTCTTCATCGACTTGACACCGATAACCTTATGAAGGTTGATATCGGCGCTTATTCTGTAAAGAGTTTTATCCTGCTGAACAGTTGCCAGAGCAGCCTGTGTGTCGGAGCCGCTTAGATTATAAACAGCCTCGATATACTGTTTTTCAGACTCAGGCAGACGGCCGTTGCAGTTCTGAATTTTACTATCATCACTGGTCACTCTAATGCCGTTTGATGTATAGCTTATGTCTTTGATACCGTTTTGCGAAATCTTTTTGCCGCTCGAAAACGCAAAGAACACATCGCTTGCAGCGGAAGCGCTGACAGCGGAAATGCTCATGACCGAGACAGCAACTGCAGCACAAAGAACCGCAGCTAAAGCACGCTTAATCATTTTCATAAAATAGACCTCCAGAAAATAATACTATTACTTCATATACCATTATAGCACTATGTTTTTTGAAACGCAACCGGTTGCGAAAAAAAAATTATCTTTGTTCAATGTATAAAAATTGTGAAGCGATTTTTGTTTATTTTGACTGTTCAGTGTTGCTGTTCATTTTTTTGCCTTTTTCGGTTATGATCATCAGTATTGCAGCCGCTGTTGTAACCGAAATAAACAGATAGAAAAACGTTTTTTCGGACACATTGTTTTCAGTATGGACGCTGTCGGTGTTTTCTGCGGCCCGCTGTGTTATGTTCTGAAAGCTGTCGCCTTTTGCAGGCTCGTCCATATTCCGGTACATTTTAAGAAGTGCATCATATTTTGCCTGTGTTACACCATAGTTGTCGGAAAGCTTTTTCTTGTCACTGTCCGACAATGCGGAATACTTATCAAGAAACGATTTTAGTGTTTGATAATCGGCATATGTATATCGGTCGGGCTGTGTGCCCGGGAGCCTTGAATAAAGATCGGCGACTTCCATTACAGACGATATTTCGGCTGTCATTGTGGGCATTTCGGTTTTGCCTGCTGAGGCGGATGCTGTTATTTTAGGAATATAGCTTTTCGAATCCGTATATCCGTAGATATCGCTTATTTCATATACAAAGTCGAAAGCCTTACCGTCTTTTCCGTCATGCTTTGCAAATTCGAGTTCCAAAGCATAGACCCCCTTCAGAATGTCTCCGCTGAGCACTTTGGTGTCCTCGCTTGAAAACATATCCGCAAGGTCGATACTTATCAGACGATATGAGCCTGGCGAGAAAAATATATCCCTTGAAAAAACATATTGAGTGTAATCCGTTCCGTTTTTGGCAAGCGAACGCAGGCGGACGGTCATGTTCTGTTTATCAGATGATGGACCGCTCGAACGGATATAAAAATTCAGCCCCTTACACTCATTGAACATCTCAGTTGAAAAATACTTAACAAGGGTGATATCCGAAGTCCATGCGGCTTCACCCTTGACGCTGAATTTCAGTGCGCTCAGAGGTTTCATTTCATTTGAATTTTCGACTGTGGGAACAGTGTTGCCCGACTGATCATACTCAACATCGGTACGTTTTCCGAAATTGACGAACATTCCGCTCGGACGCTGTGAATTGACATCATCGTAATCAAGACTACCGCTGAAATGATTTCCGTCGGATATAAAAATATCGCTGAAAACAAGATCAAGCCTGCCTGTTTTGGCGGTCATTCCTACTGTTATATAGTTACCGTCAAATTCAGAAGCGGCAGATGTAAGCGGATACGATCCGTGCATAAAGTCAGACAGCGGGATCACAAGCTTGCTTATCTTGCCTTTCTCAACTTTACCGCTCGCAGTGAAGTTTCCGAGTCCGACCGTCACCTCGTCTGTCTCACTTTCCTCCGCAACATAGCAAAGCATTTCGAGCTTACCGCCAACTTTAAAAGCATCGACAAAATCGGCGGGAGATACCTTGCTCATTACAGCGCATTGCATATCCGACGGCTGATTTGTCATTATATGCTGCTGCCCGACACTGCCGAAGTTTTTAAACAGCTCGGAAGAGATCATTCTGCTGTTTTTCAGTACAGTCGCACAATTTTGAACTACCGACCACTCGGCGCTTCCCGAAACAAGCATTTTTGAAGTTTCGGCGGCGTTTACCGTGAAAAATGATTGCACGATCAAAGCAAAGACAGCAAGCAAAGATATTATTCTTTTCATTTAAACACTCCGTTCTCAGAAAAGCTGCAACAATACTTTTTAAGATCGATATTATAATTATCAGACACCTGAACGCCCTCTTCCTCAAGCCACTGCTTTTGGATCTGCCTGCCGCCGAAAACGAACTCCGGAGCAAGCGCACCCGATCTGTTTACAACTCTGTGGCATGGGACTGTTTTAGGTTGTTTATTGTGGTGAAGCGCGGTGCCTACGACCCGTGCCGCTCTCGGACTTCCGACCGCCGCGGCGACCATGCCGTAGGTTGCGACCTTACCTCTCGGGATAGATTTCACGGCGTTGTACACCTTTTCATAGAAATTATCCAAGCTTTAGTTCAACTCCGTTTTCAAGCATTTTCTGTGCAGCAAGAAGAATACCTGTTTTAGCGCTGTGAAAATTAAGTCCGCCCTGCATCCACGCGGCATAGGGTTCTCTCAGCGGGCCGTCCGCCGAAAGCTCGATCGAGGCGCCGTTTGTAAACGCACCCGCCGCCATGATGACCTGATCGTCATATCCCGGCATATCCCACGGCTCGGGAGTGACATAAGCATCGACCGGCGCGCCCGACTGCATACCCTGACAAAACGAAACAAGCCCGTCGGCTGTTTTTAGCACGACTGTCTGGATAATGTCCGCGCGCTTTTCATCGTGTCGGGGCGTTACTTCAAAGCCGAGCAGCTCTAAAAACGCCGATGCGAAAACCGCTGATTTTAGTGCTTCTCCCGTTACATGAGGAGCGTTGAAAAGACCGAGATACAGCTCTCTCAGATGTCCGAGCGTCGCGCCGACTTCTTTGCCGATCCCAGGTGCTGTGAGTCGGCAGGCGCATTTTTCAACAAGCTCTTCCCTGCCTGCGATATAGCCGCCCGTCGGAGCAATTCCGCCGCCCGGATTTTTAATGAGTGAGCCCATTATAAGATCTGCGCCGAACTGTGTCGGTTCTGCCTTTTCGACAAACTCGCCGTAGCAGTTATCCACCATAACGATGATATCGCGGTTTACGGATTTGACCTCATCGATTATATTTTTTATTGTGTTCACCGATAAAGACGGTCTGAGTGAATATCCGCGCGAACGCTGAATATAAACGACTTTAACGCCGCCTTTCTTAACTCTTTCGGTCATCTTTCCGATATTGACGGTGCCGTCGGGCTTCAGATCGATCTGCTCATATTTAATGCCGAATTCCGAGAAAGAGCCGCTCGCCTCTCTCAGTCCGAGCGTTGAAAGCAAAGTATCGTACGGCTCGCCTGTGACGCTGAGCATAGTATCATTCGGGCGCAGCACACCGAAAAGCGCGGTTGCGATAGTGTGTGTGCCGGAAACGAAGTTGTGACGATAAATGGAATCCTCTGCTCCGACAATATCGGCGAACACGCTTTCAAGCGTTTCTCTGCCTCTGTCCGAATAGCCGTAGCCTGTTGAGCCGCCGAAATACGACTCACTGACGCGGTTATCGATAAACGCTTTCAAGACTTTGTTCTGATTGTATTCCGTTATTTCGTCTATCTCGCAAAACGACGGCTCAACAATTAAAAGCGCCTTTTTGCCGACAGACAGTATCCGATCGTCTATCTTAAAAAAATCATTCAATTTCAGTTCAACTTCCTTATCTCAAATTCATCGCATATTTCAAATCCGAGTTTATGATAAAATTCATCGTTTTTGCCATAGGCTTTATATAAGTACACACCGGAATAGTCGGACAGCACCGATTTTAAAAGTGCGGTGCCCTCGCCCTGACTGCGGTGAGCTGTATCAACGCACACCGCTCGGACAACAGCGGTATCGTCTGCCTGAGATACAATACAGACGCCGTTTTCGGATGAATAGACGCGCACTGAATTTTGCCTTATCGCCCGATGAAGGGTCAGCGAAAATTCATTGTAATCCGGCAATGAAAACTCTTTTGAAAGCAAGCTGTATATAAATTTATAATCGGCATACGAACCTGTATCATTGAAATTTCCAAAGCCTTTTTTAAAGGCGATTTCGCCTGACTCCAAGACTGCCCCGCCGAACACAGCGCCGACTTTCTTATCGGAAAGAAGCAGATCGCATCCGAGCATTTTTGAAAACGCTTTAATTTCGTCGGCATCGTCCTTAGATACATCGCCGCTCAGAATAAGTCTGCCGCCGTCGTTTTGAAAGACGGCGGTTTCGCTTTTATATATCGGTGTTCCCGATTTTGCGTTTGATGAGATCACGGCGCATTGAATATCCGTGATCGGTAAAACGCCTGTGAACAGCTTTATCATTCGAGCGAGCCCGAGGCGATCAACCGCGCCATTTCGGTTGCGGCGCGATAAACACTTTCTATGTCCTCGATATTTGCCGCCGCACACTGCGAATGAATATATCTGCACGGAACGGAAAGTGCGAGAGTTCTCACTCCGCTTTTCGATATATGAACAGCGGAGGCGTTATTGCCGCCTGCGACCGCTCTTTTCGGCTGAACTTTAACGCCGAGGTCGAGAGCCGCATTGTAGTAGCCACGGTCATAGACTGTGCCCCTGTCCATAAACGAAACGACAGCACCGTTTGAAAGGCGGCAAACATCTTCGCCGTCTGCCGTTTTGTGAATATCGGAGGCGGTTGTCGATTCGATAATTATTGCGCTTTCGGGTGATACCGAATAAGCCGCACACCTGACACCGCGGCAGCCGACTTCCTCGCCTGTTGAAAAGGTGAATGTAAGATCGTAGGGCTGTGGGCGTCTTATCATCTCGGTGAGGATCGCGACACCTGCCTTATCGTCTATCGAACGGGCAAAAAGCGTGTTGCCTGCGATAATACATTCGTGATCAAAAACTGCGGTGCTTCCGACCTTAACAAGCTTTTCGGCTTGTTCCTTACTATCCGCGCCGATATCGATAAACATTTCATCGAACGGCACGATTTTTTCTTTTTCGTCGGCTTTCAGCAGATGAACGGGCCTGCCGCCGATAACGCCGATTGTATCGCCTATTTTCACTCTTCTGCCGAAAACGACTCTCGGATCAATACCGCCGACAGGTGAAAAACGAAGTTCTCCGCTCTCCTCGATATGCGTTATGATAAAGCCGACTTCGTCCATATGAGCGTCCAGCATGAGGCGGACAGCTGCTCTGTTTTCTCCGCGCTTTTGCACTATTATATTGCCGGCTCTGTCTATCTCGTAGTCCGAATAGTCCTTAATATCCTCGATTATTGCTTTTCTGAGCAACAACTCATCGCCTGAGACAGACGGAATTGAAATATATTTTTTCAGCCTTTCGAGCATTACCGATCACCGTCCCTTTCCACGACAAACGAGCTCATTAAAAGAGCTGTGTTTTCAATATCGGAAAGCTCGACTATCTCGACAGGGGTGTGCATATTCCTCTGCGGAATTGAAACAAGCCCGCATTCGATACCGCTTTTTGTGACTGAGATATAGTCGGCATCGGTGGAGGTTTCACCGCCCATGACCTCGAGCTGATACTCGATTTTCTCATGCTCTGCAAGTGAAACGAGCGTATCGCTGACGCTTCTTGAAAGCACGGGCGAAATTCCTATCATCGGGCCTTTTCCGAGTTTGCCGCACTTATGGTCGGGAACGCCGTTTGCCTTGGCGAACGAAACATCGCAGGCAAGAGCTTGATCGGGCGTATATTCAAAGGCTGCAGTTTTCGCGCCGACGCCGTTAAGCTCTTCACCCTGGCTGAATGAGAAAACAACCGTGCTTTGCGGACGGTTTTCTGAGAGTTTTTGCGCCGCCAGGATCAATGCGGTGCAGGCCGCTCTGTCGTCAAGCGAGCGTGCGGTCACTCTGCCGTTCGCCATGCTCTGCGGTTCGGTCGAAAACGCGGCATAATCGCCGACGCTTATTATGTCTTTCGCTTTTTCGCCTAGTCCCGTGTCCAAAAACATATCGTCTATGCTCGGAAATTTATCCGATTTTTCCTTTTGCAGATGCGGAGGCACCGATATAACGACTGCCGGAACTTTCTGCTTTCCGAAAACATTGAGAATACTTGCAGGCAATGTGCGGACATCGGGGCCGCCGACCTTTGCAATGCGCAAAAAGCCGTCGTCAAACACCTGTGTTACGACAAATCCGACCTGATCGATATGCGCTTCGAGCATTATTTTTTTATCCGTTCCGTGCATCAGCGCTATGACGCTGCCGTCACGTCGGGTGATGACTTCATCGACATATGGCTCTATCAGGATTTTGACTGTTTCTGCACAGCCGTGCAGCGAGCCTAAATGGTCGCTTTCGCACAGCTTAAAGAGAATTTCCTTTGTATTCATTTACAACCCTTCCGATCAAAGACCGTTTACTATTGATTTGAAATGTCTGCCGCGCTCTTCAAAATTGCGATATTTATCGAAGCTCGCGCTTGCAGGCGACATTGAAACGACATCGCCCGAAACTGCGTTTTCCCTTGCGGCTTTAACTGCTTCCTCAAGATCTTCCACTCTTATTATCTTCGTTTTTTCGGGATCATATTCATCGCTGCTTTTGACGGCAGCTTCAATTTTATCGGCTGTTGCTCCGAGGAGGATCAGCGTTTTGACATACTTATTCACATAGGGCGCAAGCGGTTCATAAGGGATATGCTTATCATAGCCGCCTGCGATAATGATAATTCTCTTGCCGAACGCCTTTAAGCCTGCGATAGTTCTTGTCGGTGTGCTGGCGATAGAATCATTATAGTATTTAACACCGTCTAATTCTCTGACAAATTCAATGCGGTGCTCCACACCGCCGAACTCGCGGGCGACTGCCGCCATATCTTCGGGACTGACTTCATCGCTGACCGCCGACATTGCGGTGAGATAATTCTCGATATTATGATCGCCTGGAAGCTTTATATCCTTTGCATTCATAACAAACCTGCGGGAGGCTTTATCGGCAAGGTAAATATCGCGGTTTGCATCGCAATACGCGCCGTCATCGACCTCGTGCAGACGGCTGAATGTGCAAAGTCGGCCTCTGACAAGGTCGAACATGGTTTTTGTTATATCATTATCCGCATTGAGAACGGTTTTTGAAAATGCATTCTGATGATTGATTATGTTGAGCTTTGCGCCGACATACTCCTCCATTGTGCCGTGGACATTGAGATGATTGGGGGATACATTGGTCACAACGGCGACATCGGGGCTTTCGCGCATGGAAAGAAGCTGGAACGATGAAAGCTCTACGACCGCACGATCGTCAGGCGAGATCTCTGTGACGAGCGGGAACAGAGCCTTGCCGATATTGCCGCCGAGGAACACTTTTTTACCTGCCTTTTTAAGCATTTCGGCAATGACAGAGGTTGTCGTCGTCTTACCGTCGGATCCTGTTACGGCATAGACCTTGCACGGGCAAAGATCAAAAAACAGCTCCATTTCCGAAGTAACGACAACTCCGTTTTTACGATACGCTGTGAGCTTTTCATCATTATAATAAATTCCGGGTGCACGGATTATCACATCGACATCGAGATCATCCATATAATCATCGCCGCATTTGAGCGGAATATTATTCTCTTTCAAGACTACACCGAACTCTCTGAGTTCATCGATATTCTTTTTATCGCAAGCCAGAACATCTGCGCCGAGCTTTTTGAGCATTGCACAGACAGGCGCATTTGAGACGCCTATTCCGACAACGGCAATTTTTTTACCCTTGAGCTCATTCAAAAATCTCTCTACTCTTTCGTCCATTTATATCAACCTTTCTTATTCGTCAAATGCGGGATCGGTATCGTCCGCAGAGTCCTCCTGCGCAGGCGTCGGGTCGCTGAAAAGCTCGCTTCCCGAAAGCGGAATATAATCCATAAACACGCTTGTGTGGCGCGGCGTTATTTCTTTATCGAGATGGATCGAACCGAAATACCATTTGCGGAATTTGCAATTTGAATTGAGCTCTTCAAAATAAGCATTCAGAACATTGACATCGCTCGGCTTTTGCGATCGGAATCGAAGCGCGTTTTTGATCTTTGCGGGCGGTTCATGCGTTATGATGTAATCGACAGTGTCCGAACACTCAGCCAGATTTTCACTGCCTTCGAGCATTTCCTCGCGGGTGGGGAGTTTTTCGTCCGATCCGGGCACTGCAAGGTCCGTCACCTCGCCGCCGCCGAATGTGTAGATCTTCAGTCCGTCGATCGTGAAAATCTGACCGCGGCACATATGATAGAGCTTTTTATAGATCCTGTGCACAACGCCGCCTTTATAAACGGTCTTACGATATCTGTTGAGCTTTGATACATCGTCGTGCGCGCCGTCAAGAAAGCAGACATTGTATTTTCTTGTGCCGAGGTATTTCAAGATCTTCTTTTCCCTTTTGCTTCCGTCCCACAAAAAGCCGAAATCACCGGCGATTATAAGCGTATCTCCGTCGGAAAGCTGACGCAATCCGGCATCATAAAGCCGTTCTTCATCGCCGTGCATATCTCCTGTTACGATTACCATAATTTTTCCTTTCAAAAAAATTTATAAAAACACTTTAAAATTCGTTTGATATTTGTTATACTGATAAAAGATATTATATCATATAAACTGAATTTTTTCTACTGCTAATATAATTTTTTAAAGGGGAAGTTTAAAGATTATGAGACTAAAAGCACTGTTTGTTTCACTGATACTGGTTGCTGTTACCGTTTTTGCTCCTGTCGGTGCTCAAGCTTACAATATTTCGGGGTTTGAAACAAATTCAAAGCATGTTGTTTTTGCAAGTTTGGACAGCGGAAACATTATGTATGAAAAGGCGGCAGATGAAAAGGCTTATCCCGCCTCGCTGACAAAGGTGATGACGGCTATTGTTGTGCTTGACAAATGCGATGATATCGATAAAAAGCTGACTGTGCCGAGAGAAGCTATAACTTCCCTTTCGGGTTCGGGCTCGACTATCGGCAATCTTGAAGAGGGTGAGGAGCTCTCTGTCCGCAATCTTTTGAAGATGCTGCTTGTTTCTTCTGCGGCGGACGCTGCAAATACGCTTGCTTCTTATTTCGGCGGCGGCAGTGTTGACAAGTTTGTCAATATGATGAATGAAAAAGCCAAAGAGTTGAAAATGGAAAACACGCATTTTTGCAATCCGCACGGTTTGCACGACGATGATCATTATTCGACCGCGAGAGATCTTTACAAAATGGCGATCTACGCTTATAATCTTCCGGTCATGATGGATATTTGCGAGAACTACACAGTGAATATTTCCGCAACAAACAAGAGCAGCGAACGAACGATGGTCACGACGAATTATATGATTAATCCGAATTATGCATGCTATTATGAATACGCAAGAGGTCTTAAAACAGGATTTACAACGCCCGCGGGAAGATGTCTTATCACAACCGCATCTAAAGACGGATATAACTATATATGTGTTTTAACAGGAGCCGAGGACAGCGATTATATTTCAAACCGAAATGAATTTAAAGATGCGAAAAATCTTTTTGAGTGGGCGTTTAACAACTATGAACATCGCAAGATAGTGGATAAAGACAAACTTATCGGAGAGATCCCGCTGAGATTCAGCTGGGATTCCGATTACCTGCAGCTTTATCCCGAAAAGAATATTTACGCCGTTGTGCCGAAAAACATTGACGATGACAGTTTAACATTTGATACATCTTTCGGCGGAAGCTATGTCAACGCGCCGATCGAAGCGGGAGAGGTTATCGGATATGCCCGAATTATTTGCGCGGGAGAGCAGATAGGAACAGTCAATCTTGTCGCGAAAGAAAGTGTTTCGATGAATCTGCTTATGTTCTTCAAGCAGATAATAGATGAACTGTTCGGAACAACGCTGTTTAAACTGCTGCTGTGCGGTATTATCGCTGTGCTGATATTGATAATTGTTGTGAATGTTATTTACAACAAGAAAAAGCACACAAGAGCAAAAAGGATAAACAAGATCCGAAAAATATAGTTTAAGATATGAAAAATCCGCCGTACAACATTCGGCGGATTTTTACTTTTGTTATTTTGGTTCGATTTCCTGAATATGAAATCCTGTTAATTTATCAATCTTTTTTTGATAACGCTCTTCTTCAGAAAAGACGCAACCGCAATACTTTTGCATATACAGTCCCGTTTCTCGGGCTTTCGACTGCCCTTCTCTGAAAAGCGGGCGAAAATCGCGATACAGAAAATCGATACCGAACTCAGACGAATATTTCTGCGCTGTCTTAATGATCAGCTCATGATTTTGATACGGGCTTATAAGAAGCGTTGTCGAGAAAGAATCATAGCCGTTATCACGTGCATACTGCGCTGTTTTTTTAAGACGGATATCATAGCAATATCCGCAGCGTGATCCAAACGACGGATATGTTGCTCTTGCAAAATCTCTAAGACCGTATTCATCATCCAGCAACAAGCGAAACTCTGCCGATCTTGCAAAGTCGCAAAGAGCCTGTCTGCGTGCGTTATACTCTGTGAACGGATGGATATTCGGGTTATACCAATATCCGTCGAACTCGATGCCTGACTGACGCAGATCGTCAACACAGGCGACACTGCACGGTGCACAGCAAATATGAAGCAGCGTTTTCATTTAAAATCCCAGATCCTCATTAACAAGAATGATCTTGATCCTGCCAGCGGGTCTGCTGATCCTTGTTATAACTTCGTGCACACAGATACTGTCTTCGCTCTTACAATTCGCACAGATGCCTGTTATGCAGCAAGGCGACTTTCTGCCACTGAAACGCTGGCTGTTTATCGGTGATGCAACGGTTTTAGCACGGGTAACGGCATCTGCCAAAGTCGGAGCGAGTTTGTTCATTCCGACGACCATAACAACGCTTTTTGCGCCGAATATCATCGCAGCGACACGGTTGCCGGTTCCGTCGATATTGACAAGCTCACCGTCATACGAAACGGCATTCGAGCTCATCAAAAAAGTATCGGCAAAGGTGGCTTCTTTCAGAATCTGGGCACGCTCCTCATCGGATTTTGCGGCATTACGATCGATACACTTATAACCGTTTTCCTTAAGATAATCAAAAAGTCCTATCTCGGCGACAGACATCGTGCCGCCCCAAGACACTGTTCCGTCTTTCGGAATAAGCGAAACCGCCTTTTCCAAAGCCTGCTGTTTATTCTCACAATAGTAAGCTTCAAAATGGCGTTCTTTCAGGTTTTTAACAACCTTTTCCGCAAGCTTTTCATTTCTGATCTTCACAAACTCATTCATCATTATTTTCATCGTCCTTTTCTATATCTGATTTGATAGTATCGAACAACTTGCTGTATTTGGTGTTTTTCATGGACGGAAAAGCTCGAACAAGACGCTTCGGGCTGAAAATGCCGGGTTTTTTAAGCTTTTTCATCTGTTCGTTATAGTCCTTACTGCGGCGGAAGCTCTTAAAAAGGGTCTCCTTTATCTCGCCCGTTTTGGTCTTTCCTTCGGCGAGAGCGGAGTTGATTCTCTCCTTATTCTGCTCTAAAAACTCAGTGAGCTTTCGGCTCACTGTTTCAAGCCCGCTTTGCATAACTATGATGCTCTTAACAGTTAAAATAAGGTCAACTATAAGAATTCCGAGGCAAATTCCGCCGATGAAATTTATAACATTATGATCGATTTTCGAAAGCAGATTTGCAACAAACGGATGAATAAACTTAACTAAAATGACCGACATTGCTCCGAAAGCAGTCGATGCAAGAAGGCTTATTCTGCCTTGGAAATTGATTTTATACATAGAATAGTCCCACCAGCGGGTGTTGAACAGCTTTTCGAGGATAACCGCAGTCACATATTCAATGACAGTGCAGACAGCCATACTGACAAAGAACAACACTATGTAATTATCGATCTTCATCAAATCCTGAAACAGCACATAAACTGCGATCGCGCCGGTTCCGTAGATCGGGCAGAGCGGGCCGAACAAAAAGCCGCGGTTTACGAGTTTCCCCTGATCGATAGTGCAGAAGATCTCTTCCCAAAGCCAGCCGAGAAAGCTGTATATCAAAAAGTAGATAAAATACAGATTGAAATAATACATCGAATCACATCTTTTCAGGCGCGTCGATCTTCAACATCGAGAGCGCGTTTTTTAGCACAGTCTGTGTTGCGGTGCAGAGTTCAAGACGGGCATATTTAAGATCGTCCTGCGCTGATTTTACCGGGCAGGCATTATAGAACTTATGGAACAGTGTCGCAAGCTCTATGACATATCTTGTTACAATAGACGGGTTATAGTCGCGTGCGGAAGAAATTATACTGTCTGTATATGCGGCAATATGGCGAATAAGCTCTCTTTCCTCAGGAGTGTTTAAAACATTGAGCTGATCGGCATCAAGCTGACGGCGTTCGATACCCTGCGCTTTGAGATTACGGATTATCGAACAGATACGCGCATGAGCATACTGAACATAATAAACCGGATTCTGCGACTCCTGTGTTACCGCTAGATCGAGATCAAACTCGAAATGGCTGTTCGGCTCACGAAGATTGAAGAACAGGCGAGCAGCGTCTATCGGGACTTCGTCAAGCAAAGTCTCAAGTGTGACAGCTTTGCCCGAACGCTTTGAAAGCTTATAAGTCTCGCCGTTTTTAACAAGGCGAACCATCTGCATTATGATGGCTTCAAGGCGGTTCTCGTCAATTCCGAGTGCGCTCAAAGCCGCACGCATACGCGGAATATATCCGTGATGATCCGCGCCGAGGACATCGATAGCGACATCATAGCCTCTTGTTACAAGTTTATTATAGTGGTAAGCGATATCGGGCACAAAATATGTCACCACGCCGTTTGCACGGATAAGAACTCTGTCCTTATCCTCACCGAATGCGGTGGATCTGAACCAAAGTGCGCCGTCCTGTTCATAGGTATAGCCCGACGCTTTGAGCTTTTCGATAATGTCCGCCACCGCTCCGCTCTCGTGAAGCTCGCTTTCTTTGAACCAGCGATCATAATTGATCCTGTATTTAGCGAGGTCATCGTGCAGTTTTTGAATATTCAGCGGCAACGCATAGTCACAAAGTGCCTGCTTTCTTGTTTCGCTGTCCGTATTAAGGTATTTATCACCGTAGATCTTATAGAAATTCTGAGCGTGTTCGATGATATCGGCACCCTGATAAGCGTCCTCCGGAATCTCAACCGAACTATCGAATATCTGGAGATACCTCGCTTCAAGCGACACCTTGAATTTTTCTATCTGATTTCCTGCATCATTTACATAAAATTCGCGCGAAACATTATATCCTGCCGCCTGCATAACAGACGCAAGGCAGTCGCCGAGAGCACCGCCGCGGGCATTACCGATATGCATAGGGCCTGTGGGGTTTGCCGAAACAAACTCGAGCAAAACCCTTTTGCCGCCGCCGAAATCCGATTTACCGTAGTCCTCTCTGAGCATTTCGACATCCTTGAGAATAGCGCTGTAATACAGATCATCTAAAAAGAAATTTATAAATCCGGGGCCCGCGATCTCAAAGGAAGAAACACAGCTATCGGAGATATCGAGATTTTCGCAGATTATCTCCGCAATTTTTCTCGGAGCCATATGAAACTGCTTAGCGGAAACCAAAGCGGCATTTACCGCGTAGTCACCGTGAGTCCTGTCCTGCGGGACTTCTATAACAAAGTCGCTCGGCTTTTCGCCGCTGAGCTGACCTTTCTCAATAGCCTTATCCATTGCGGCATAAACCGCCGATTTTATTTGATTTTCGGTTTCCCTTACGATTTTGGACACTTACTCTTCTCCTCCTATTATCATGCAAAGCTTAACGCTCAGATCATTCTGCGCGATACCGCTCAGGGTATAATGCAGACGGATCTTAATATTATCTTCATTTTCATCAACACTGACTCTGCCGGAACGCACTTTGACCGGCTGAACACCGATACCTGTGTAATAGCTGCCGACCGTCTCGCTGTCTTCCGTGAACTCAAGCTTTGTGTCATACGGCGGTCTTCTGAGCATGAGTGCTCTGCCGTGCTCAACTGTTATCACCGTTCTCGCCGAACCGCCGTAGAGCGGTTGGTCATAGGCGATCATGTGCTTGCCGTTCATTATTTTATGCTCGCAATCGAAGATCTCCTCGGTTGCCGGATCATCGCCGATCATCGAGCGGATTTTCAGCTTTTTCATCCTACCTGCACGCGTGACACCGCCGCGCCGACCTCCTCCTGCAAAAAGAGTGCCGCTGTTTTCTTGAAGCTTTCGGGACGGTCGGTCACATAATACGCATAGTTGCCCTGATCTTCACTGTCGGTCTGCATATTGCTTTGCTCGATCAGGCGCTTGCATTCATGCGCTGTCGCTCTTCCTGCGCTGATAAGCGTCACCCCGCCGCCTAAAATGTCGCCTATTATCGGTGCTATCAGCGGATAATGCGTGCATCCGAGTATGACAGTGTCTGCTTTGGATTCGATTATGCTTTTTAAATATCGCCTTGCGGCAAGAATAGTTATCTGTTCGTCTCTGCCGATAAGCCCTTCTTCCACTAACGGCACAAAAAGCGGACATTCAACGCCGACAACGCTCAATGAGCGGTCGATTGACAAAAGTGCTTTATTATATGCACCGGAACGCACCGTTGCCGCGGTTCCGAGCACGCCGACTGTTTTGTTCTTAGTGGCTGCCGCCGCTGCCGCCGCTGTCGGTTCAACAACACCGAGGAACGGAACCGGCAGGTTGTTGCCGGTATTGGGGGCGACCGAGCTGACTGTGCCGCAGGCGGCAACAATCATTTTAACGCCTTTAGACAAAAGAAACTCTTCATCCTGCCTTGCGTAAAGCTCAATTATATCGCGGCTGCGGCTTCCGTAAGGCACGCGACCCGTATCGCCGAAGAAAACGATATCTTCATGCGGCATAATAGTTTTAAGCTCTTTGACAAATGTCAACCCGCCGAGACCGCTATCGAAAACACCGATCGGCCTTTTATCCATATAAAAATCATCCCTTCAAACGGATAAAATATCAATATCCACTTGTTTTTCATTATACTAAACCACAGACGTAAAATCAAGTGTTTTTAACTATTTGGGTTTTTGGATTTTGTAACACATTATTGACGAATAAACAAAAAAGCAAAAAAACGCCGTCCTTATCGGACGGCGGATAAAAAACAGGATCAGTTTTTCTCAACAAGTTCTTTTGTATCTCTTGCGATCATAAGTTCCTCATTTGTCGGAATGACCCAGACTTCAACCGAGGAATCCGGAGTGGAAATAAGTCCTTCATTGCCGCGGATCATGCGCTCGTTAAGAGCAGGATCGATCTTGACGCCCATGAACTTAAAGTGCTCTGCAACATACTCACGCAGTTGGGCACCGTTTTCACCGATACCGCCTGTGAAGATGATGGCATCTGCTCCGTTAAGCGCCGCTATGTACTGACCGACAAACTTTGTGATCTGATAACGCTGCATATCCATAGCAAGCTGAGCGCGCTTATTTCCCGAAGCTGCTGCGGCTTCAACATCGCGGTTGTCGCTTGATACACCCGAAACACCTAGCATACCCGACTTTTTATTAAAGAGATCCGAAAGCTCTTTTGCCGAGAGCCCTTCTTTTTCAATGATGTATGTTACGACCGACGGATCAAGTGTGCCTGTACGGGTGCCCATGATAAAGCCGTCAAGCGGGGTAAGCCCCATTGAAGTGTCGAAGCATTTGCCGTCTTTAACAGCGGAGATTGACGAACCGTTTCCAAGGTGGCAGGTAACAAGCTTAGAGCCGTTTTCCTCTCTGCCTGTGATTTTAAAATATCTCTTGGAAACATAGCGGTGCGATGTGCCGTGGAAACCGTATCTTCTGATCTTATACTTCTCATAATACTCATACGGAAGCGCAAAGAGATACGATGTCTCTGGCATTGTCGAATGAAACGCCGTGTCGAACACAACGACCTCGGGTATCTTTTCGCCGAAACATTCTCTGCAAGCGCGGATGCCCTGAACATGAGCAAGATTATGAAGCGGTGCAAGATCCGCAAGACCTTCAATATCATCGATAACCTTTTCGTCTACAAGTACAGACTCGGAGAAGATAGCGCCGCCCTGAACGATACGATGGCCGACTGCACCGATCTCATCGAGAGAGTCAACAGCCTTAGCGATGCTCTCAGTGAGTGCGTATTTAACGCAGTTGAAAGCAGCGGTATGATCGGGCATTACAGTGTCTGCCGAATACTCCCTGCCGTCGGAGGTTTTGTGCGAGATTCTGCCGTCGATACCGATACGCTCGCAAAGACCTTTCGCTATTACTTTTTCACCGTCCATATCGATAAGCTGATACTTGAGCGATGAGCTTCCTGCGTTTACAACAAGAATTTTCATTTTTAAATTACATCTCCCGATTTTAATTTACCTTAATATTATAAATCATCACCGGCTTAAATTCAACAATTTTTTATAATATTTTTCATCGTTTTATGCAGCGCTGTTCAGCTTGTAATACAAGATTATATTTTTGCATAAACTATGACGAAAGGAGTGTTCGGTTTGTCCGTTTTCGATTATGTCTCGCTGATACTGTTTTGCATTGCCGTGCTCACGGTGGTGGTATTCGCATTTCGCACAAAAAAACCGCTAAAGACGCTGCTTTGGTCATGTATCTGGGGATTGTCCGGCTTATTTGCGCTTTATTTTACATATCCGCTTAGCGGATTTCGGCTTGAACTTACCGCATTTACATTGGTCGTTTCCTCTGTTTTCGGTCTGCCCGGTGTTATTTGCATGACTCTTACAAAAATGCTGTGGGGGCTGTGATAACGCGATTTTATGCCGAAAAGGCGTATTCTGTGTAAAATCCTGTGGTGTAAAAATCATAAAATTCTTCATATATATTCATATTAACTATTGCAAAACAGCGAAAAATAAGTTACAATATTGTTATAAATGCGAAAGCATCGGAGGTATAAAAAGTGATATATCATTCAGCTAAATCTGATGAGATTATTGCAGAGCTCAACACCGACGCATCGAACGGGTTATCCGATCAAAGCGTTGTGGACGCTCTTAAAAAATACGGGCCTAACCGTATTATAGGTAAGAGGAAAAAAACACTTTTCGAAAGATTTATCGAGCAGATGAAAGACGCGATGATAATTATTCTGCTCATTGCCGCGGCCGTGTCGGCGATAGTCACGATCATTGAAGGCACCCACGAATGGCTTGAGCCGATAGTTATTGTTGCTATCGTTTTGCTCAATGCATTGCTCGGCGTTATTCAGGAAAGCCGGGCAGAAGCCGCCCTTGAAGCACTGAAAAATCTTGCCGCCCCGACAGCCAAGGTCATCAGGAACGGTCATCAGACAACGGTTAACGCGGGAGAGCTTGTTCCGGGCGATATAATCGTTGTTGAAGCGGGCGACTATATCCCTGCCGACGCAAGACTGCTCGAGTCTTACAGCCTGCGTTGCGATGAATCAATGCTGACAGGCGAGTCGGTCGCATCTGAAAAGGACGCAGGATTTATCTGCGAAGATATTGCGCCGATAGGTGACAGAGTCAACACGATATTCAGCGGTTGCTCGGTTGCATACGGCAGAGGTAAAGCTGTTGTTGTTGCAACCGGCGGCGAAACCGAAATGGGTAGGATCGCAACAATGCTCAAAAGCACCGACGATGCTATCACACCGCTTCAGAACAGGCTCGCATCTTTAGGCAAGAGCCTCGGATTTATAGCGCTCGCTATCTGCGCAGTTATATTTGTTTACGGTATTATCCGCGGTCTCGGTGTTTTAGAGATATTTATGACCGCTATTTCTCTTGCTGTTGCTGCGATCCCCGAAGGGTTGCCTGCAATAGTGACTGTTGTGCTTGCGCTCGGTGTTCAAAGAATGGTTAAGGAAAATGCGATCATTCGCCAGCTCCCTGCTGTTGAAACACTCGGCAGCGCATCTGTTATCTGTTCGGATAAAACAGGCACTTTGACTCAAAACAGAATGACGCTTATGAAGATCTACACAGGCGGAAGATTTGTTGATATGTCGGAGCAGGTGCCGGACGAAGCAGCAGCACTTTTGAAGCTCGGTGCAATGTGCTGCGACGGAATCGTTGAAATTGTGGACGGCAAGAGCATACACAGAGGAGATCCTACTGAAACTGCGATAGTTGCCGCAATGAGCCGTGTTTTCAGGATCGATAAGGAAACGCTTGATAACGAAAGCCCGAGAATGTGTGAGCTCCCGTTTGATTCCGATCGCAAGCTGATGACAGTCGTTTGTATGATCGATTCAAAGCCTTATGCAATTATCAAGGGCGGTGCAGATATTATCATAAGCCGCTGTGAAAACATCAAGCAGGAGGAAGTTCAGAAAGCCGCCGAAACAATGGCGAACGACGCTATGCGTGTGCTCGGAATTGCGATCAAGCCGCTTGATGAAGTTCCCGGAAATCCGACATCTGACGAGCTTGAAAATGAGCTGACATTTGTGGGGCTTGTCGGATTGATCGATCCGCCCAGAGAAGAAGCGAAAGCCGCGATCAAAGAGTGCAAACGCGCAGGAATCCGCACGGTCATGATAACCGGCGACCATGTTGTGACAGCTTCCGCTATCGCTCGCCAGCTTGGAATTTTGGAAGATGATCATATAGCTGTGACAGGTACTGTGCTTGAAGCCATGAGCGATGAAGAACTCAACAACACCATTGAAAAAATCTCGGTTTATGCGCGTGTTTCACCGCAGGATAAGATACGCATTGTTCAGGCGTGGCAGAAAAAAGGCCATGTTGTCGCAATGACAGGCGACGGTGTTAACGACGCCCCTGCGCTCAAGGCGGCGGACATCGGCTGTGCTATGGGTATGACAGGTACCGATGTTGCCAAAAGCGCCGCTGCGATGACTCTGACCGATGATAATTTTGCAACTATTGTTTCGGCAGTCAAACAAGGCAGGGGCATTTATGAGAATATCCGCAAAGCGGTTCATTTTTTGCTTTCCTGCAATCTCGGCGAGATCATGACTGTGTTTGTGTGCATGATGATATTCGGCGTTTCTCCGCTGACTCCGATTTTATTATTGTGGGTCAATCTTATCACCGATTCACTGCCTGCATTGGCACTCGGCATGGAGCCTGTCGGAAAGGATATCATGGATCTTCCTCCGCGCAAAAAATCCGAAGGTATTTTTGCAAGAGGACTCGGTATAAATGCGGCATGGCAAGGTGTTATGTTCGGTGCATTGACTGTTATCGCGTTTATAATCGGCATCAGCACTCACGGCTGGCAATTCGGTGATGCTATATCGGAATCCGCCCTGCAATACGGTCAGACAATGGCGTTTGCGGTGCTTGCATTCTCTCAGCTTTTCCACGCGTTCAACTGCCGTTCGGAACACTCGCTGTTCAGGGCAGGCTGGTTTAAAAACAAGTATATGCTGCTTGCGTTTGTGATCTCGACATTTATGCTCGCTATCGTGTTCTTTGTACCGGCACTGCACACTGTTTTCGGAATCGCCGCACTTAAATCTTCGGAATATCTTGAAATATTTTTACTTTCGATTGCTCCGATAGTTATTTGCGAGATAGTGAAGCTTGTAACCGCTATTGTTTCAAAACCCAAAAAACACTGATCATATCTGTTTTCGTCCCTGCTTCAAAAAGCGGGGACGATTTTTTGTTTTATAAGCTATACTAATGGATATATTAAAAAACATTATCCATACAAATGCTTGATTGAATGTCAGATATATGATAAAATAATCTAGGTATAGAATTTTTAATATAAGCGGAAAGGATGTTTTTTATTATGCTGACAGCAATAGCTGGCATCAACTGGGGAGACGAAGGAAAGGGCCGCATGGTCGATCTGCTTTCGCAGGATTATGATATCGTTATCAGATATCAGGGAGGAAACAATGCAGGACACACTGTTATAAATCACCTTGGTAAATTCATTTTGAATCTTCTGCCTTCGGGCATTCTTCGTCCCGAAGTCGTTAATGTTATGGGCAACGGAATGTTTATCGACCTTGAACATTTGCACGGTGAGATCGGCAGACTCAGAGATGCGGGTGTTAAAGTATCGCCCGAAAATCTGAAGATTAGCGACCGCGCTGTTATCACAATGCCTTATCATGTTATGCAGGACTGCCTTGAAGAGGAAAGACTTGCAGACGCCAAATACGGCTCTACACGGCGCGGTATCGCTCCTGTTTACGGCGATAAGTATCTCAAAAAGGCAATTCGTGTGGGCGATCTTTTGGATCCCGAATCACTGAGAAAGCGCCTTGAGGGTGTTGTTGAATGGAAGAATCTCACCATCACCGGAGTTTACAATGCAAAGCCTGTCACTGCGAACGATATGTTTGACTGGCTGATGAAATACGGTAATGAGATCAAGGATTATATCACAGACACCGGTGTTTACCTTACACAGGCTGTTAAAGACGGCAAAAAGATCATGTTTGAGGCTCAGCTCGGCGCGCTCCGTGATATTGATTTCGGCATTTATCCCTACACATCTTCTTCCTCGACTATCGCGGCTTACGCTCCGATAGGTGCAGGTATTCCCGGAATCAAGCTGGATCAGTCGATCGGTATTATGAAAGCTTATTCGACCTGTGTCGGTGAAGGCCCGTTCACCTGCGAGATGTTCGGCGATGAGGCTGAGGATCTGCGTAAGGCAGGCGGCGAATACGGTGCCGCAACAGGCAGACCGAGAAGAGTCGGTCCGTTTGATGTTGTTGCTTCTAAATACGGTGTTCGTGTTCAGGGTTCTGACTGCATTGCCCTCACAAAGATGGATGTTCTTTCGTATCTCGATAAGATCCCCGTTTGTGTGGCTTATAAACTGGACGGAAAGACTGTTCATGAATTCCCTTACGGCGACGCACTCAACCGCGCCGAGCCGATCGTTGAATATGTTGACGGCTGGAACACCGATATTTCCGAGTGCCGCAAGCTTGAGGATCTTCCGAAAGCCGCTCTCGATTATGTTAAGTATATTGAAAAGGCTGTCGGCTGCCCGATAAAATATATTTCGGTCGGCCCGGACAGAGAGGCTTATATCGAGCTTTGATCAGAATTAAAACACCCTGCATTAAAATGCAGGGTGTTTTTTTATCCGAAGGTGCTTTCTATCGCTTCGCTTAGCAAAACGGATAATGAGCTGTATTCTGCTTCGGCGAGAGTTTTTTCGCTGTTTTTCGAGAACACGATATATCTCAAAGCGGTCTTAGATATTTCTTCGAGTTTATCTTCATCGACAAACAATTTAAGAACACCGCTTCTGCTCTCAAACTCGGACAGCGCCTTTTCGGCATTCAAAGCCGCTTCCGACGTCGATTTGCTTTGAGACGCGCTGAGCTTTTGCGAAAACTCCTTTAAAGCGACAGACGCTGTGTTTATTTGAAAAACATAAAGCACTCCGAGCAACACCGCTATCAGCGCCGCTGTATACAGTCTTTTCATTTATTCCGCCCCTTTTCAACAACTGTGAACGCATGAAGATCATCTATCTGCATTATAAACACATCTTTCACTTTAAGTGCGCGTTTTTTCAGTTCGTCCTCGATTTCGCTCATTTTTATTTTACGCTGTTTTATGGTTTCGCGCTGTAATCTGCCATCGCTTATCACTGTTATCGGAGCGCCTGCATCTTTAGCTTTTATCTTCATACTCTGCTTTGTCAGCGGCGAATACTTATCGAACAAAAGCACGCTCATTTTTCCGTTTGTCTCCATTATCGCGTACGACACCTGCTTTAAATCAAAAACACCGTTTTGCCTTAACCCCTCTATCAGATCGTCAACGCTCATTCTGAGCTTTCTGAGCGCCTTTTCATCTATCTTTCCGTCGTCTATGACTATTGCGGGTTTACCTGCCGCAGCACGCCGTAAGACAGGAAATTTGAGCGACAGACAGGAAACGAGGATTTCACACAGAACAAGCACGGCTATGGGAACGACACCGCTGATTATCGGGCGGTCGAGATCCTGCACGGGAATGGACGCGAGCTCGGAAATGAGTATTGTAACACACAGCTCGCCCGGCTGAAGTTCTCCGACCTGCCTTTTGCCCATTATGCGCATAAAAACAACTATTGTCAAATATAAAAACGCCGTTCGGCAGACAGACATGAGCAATCAGATCACCTCATATATAGTCTTATCCGTTCGGCGTTTTTTATTCTGTTTTCAGCTTTTAATATCGGTTGGGGACGATATTTGTCTGCCCTCGTGATCAACAGTGTAATTATCCTTGCTGATATTCTCACTGATCGGAATAAGCTTATAACCGTCGGTTATTAGTGATTCGATTATTCCGGGCAACGCCTCAGGAGTGTTTTTAGCGGCATTATGGAACAGCACGATCGAGCCGGGCTTTACCCTTGAGAGCACCCTTGTTTTTATATCTGCGGCGCTGAGATCCTTCCAATCGAGCGAATCGACATCCCACTGAATGGTGTACATCCCGAGTGAGCGAACCGTGTCGAGCATGGTGTTGTCATAATCACCGTAAGGTGCGCGGAAAAGTACCGGACGCTTGCCTGTCAGCTTTTCGATTTTATCGTTGCAGCTGTTGAGCTGTTTTGTCATATCTTCGATAGAAAGCTTCGGCATATGCGGATGAGTATCGGAATGGTTTTGGATCTCGTGGCCTGCATCTGATAACGCTTTTACCGATTCGGGATATTTGTCCACCCACTCGCCGACAACAAAAAATGTCGCTTTGACATTGTATTTTCCGAGAATTTCGATCAGTGTATTTGTATCCTCGTTTCCCCATGCGGCATCAAATGAAAGCGACGCTATCTTCTCGGTTTTGCTTGTGCAGTAGATAGGCAGTTTTTTCTTTTGAGTGCTTGCCGATTCGGTGCCTGCCGCGCTGAATGTGACTCCCACAACAGCGATAAGCGCAATGATCCCCGCTCCGATCTTCAAAAGCGTGGATTTTTTCAGAGTAATGTATCTCATATTATCACCCTCTCTGCTAATTTATATGCCATTTAAAGGCGCAATAGAATTTTGATAAACTTAAATTTTCTTGATAAAGCTATTAAAAAGTGCTTTTGGTGGATCAGATGTATTATTTTATGATATTTTATTTTTGCTCGTTTTTAGGGCTTATTATAGAAACTGTTTTTTCGAGAGTCGCTTACGGAAAAGCTGTCAGTCGCAGGACAATGGCGCTGTCTCCGCTTTGCCCTGTCTACGGCTTCGGCGGACTGTTTATCAGCATCATCTGCGAACAGCTCGGAACTCTTTACGGTGTTTTTCTCGGAACACTTGCTGCAATAACAGCGGAATATATTTATGGAATTGTGTGTTCTCGTGTTTTTGGAATAGTTTTATGGGACTATTCCGAATGCAAGCACAATATAAACGGTCTGATCTGCCCGCAGTTTTCTTTTATGTGGCTGGGGCTGACGGCGATATTTGCTTATGTGCTGAAATCTCCGATTAGCTTTATCGCCGTTCGGTTCCCGTTTTATGCGGCGGTTTTGCTGCTCATGATATTTATGGTCGACATTGTACTGACGGTTTATTTAATCTTGATCGGCAAAATAGATGTTTACTGTTCGGTCATAAAATACCGCAATGGTTTACGGTTTATTCACAAAAAGACATAAATTATGAAATAAATATCCTTTATAATAAGCTCAGAAAACAAAAATCGAACAGGTTTTTCACGAAAGGCGGATTTATTATGTATGATAATTTTGATCCTTTAAACGAAAATCAGAAAAATGAGCAAAAAGGGCCGCAGAACGGCGAATATTCGTTTAATAAGGATGAGCTTAACGATCTCGGCACAAAGGAGAGTTCTTTCACACAGCCAACCGAGCCGAAATACGAACAGCCGGTTGCAAGCTACAGTGCATACGCGGAAAACAGCTACTATGTTCCGAAGCCGAAAATGGAAAAGAACAAAAAAGACCGCAAAAAATATCCTATTTCAATAATCATTGCCTGCTGCCTTATCTGTTCAGTGCTCGGTGGTGTAGCCGCATCGGGTGCAATGATATTTGCAGGTGGGCTAGATAAAAGTACATCGTCTTCCGCTGAGCCGACAACTACCGCGACAAGCACAACAAAAGTTGTTAATGTAAGCGAAACAGACACTGAGGAGCTTGTCACTGCAGTAGCGCAAAAGGCCGCGCCGTCGGTTGTGGGAATAAGGGCGACAGCTAAATCGAATTCGTTCTGGGGACAGACTCAGGAAGAATCGGGCGAAGGCTCCGGTGTTATATACAGCTCCGACGGATATATCATCACTAACTATCATGTTATTTCAACCGCAGTTGAAGCCACAAGCGGCAATTCATCGATAAATGTTTACCTGCCCGACGATCCTTCAACAGCGATTCCCGCAACCGTTGTAGGATATTACAGCGAATCCGACCTTGCAGTCATAAAGATCGATAAAACAGGACTTACAGCTGTTGAACTCGGCGATTCCTCCTCGCTTAAAGTCGGTCAGACCGCTGTTGCGATCGGCAATCCCGGCGGGCTGCAATACATGGGCTCGGTCAGCAGCGGCATTATCAGCGGACTCAACAGGACATTGAAACTTGAAGGCATCGAGGAAATGTCGCTTATTCAGACGGACGCCGCTATCAACCCCGGCAACTCCGGCGGCGCGCTGCTCAACTCTTCCGGTCAGCTTATCGGTATCAACTCATCGAAGATAGGCGGCAGCAGCTATGAGGGCATGGGATTTGCAATACCATCAAACTTTGTTAAGACTCTTTGTGACGATATTATTTCAAACAAAGATACAAAGCGCGCTTATATCGGCGTTAAGATAAGCACCGAATACGACGGCGATAAGCTGCAGGCTATGGGTTATCCTGCAGGCGCACTTGTTGAAAGTGTTGTATCGGGATCGCCTGCCGATGAGATCGGCATAAAGGCTTACGATATTATAACGCAGGTAAACGGCGTCAAGGTATCGAGCTATAAGGAGTATAATACCGAGAGGCTGAAGCACAAACCGGGAGAAACTATCACTTTGCAGGTTTACAGAAATCGTCAATACTATGATGTAAGCATAACGCTCGGCGAAAGCATTTCATAATAATATCTATCCGGGTTAAAGTTAAGATTAAATAAAAAAGGAATGAGATTGATCTCATTCCTTTTTTTATAAGCATATTTGCTGTTCTGATAATAAATAATTATTATAATTCACTGCCAAATACGAGAGTGAAAGAAGATCAGCTTATGAGATATTGTTTGAAGCGGCGTATTACATTACAACGTCTGTTTCAAATTCTGCAAGTATCTTTTCCCTGCCCGTTTATAAAGGCAGCGTCCCAAAAGTCATAGAACTTTTGGGACGCTTATCAATTTACAATGTTGCTATTTTATTGTGTTTTACAGAGAAGCTACGAGTTTCTTGATGATAACAAGGTCGGCAACATTGATTCTGTTGTCCTTATTAACATCAGCAACATCTTTATACTGCATAGCGTATTCACCGTCCGGAGAACCGATAATCTTCTTCATGATGAGAAGGTCCATAACATTTGTCTTACCGTCGCCGTTGATATCGCCAGCGTTGCTTGCCGGTCCGGCAGTTGTTGTGGTGGTTGTCGGTTTCGGATTGGTCTTAGTGGTAGTAGTGGTCTTAACAGTTGTAGTGGTGCTTGAAGCGGGAGGAACTACACCCTCTTTTATAGCCTCAACATCGCCGATCGTGAACGAGCAGCCGCCGAGGGTTGTCGAGCCGTCCTGAGCCTCAACACGAACCTGCTGATGATCCATGCCGGCAAACTCAGTTGCCGAAATTCCAAAATCGGAGAGAAGCATTACATATTCAGCCTCAGTGCCGATAGCGGCAGTGATCGGCTTAATGCAGGTCTTCCAAGCTACAGGATAGTCTTCCTTGAGAACAAACTTAACTCTCAGCGGAACATTTGTCTTTCCGACAGAGTTAACTGTGAGCTTGAATCTGATACCTACGACATTGCTTGATACAACTGTCGTATCAGCTTTGCCCCATGAGTAGTTCTGATACTGCCAAGCGTCACGTGTCCATGTGGTGGTGAGTTTGCCGTTAGCTTCGGACTTAACGCCGCCGCCGTCAACCTCTTCAGGTGAACCGCCTTCCCAAACAGCAACTGTTGCCGGGAGATATACACCTGTCGATACATATCCGTCTTCGCCAACTACCGGCTGAGTTGTTGTGGTTGTTGTAGTTGAAGCGGCTGTGAACGACTGATCGGGGTTTGACTTGCCCTTTGCATAGATGTTTGATACCTCCATATTCAGAGCGGAGATACCATTGTAATATGTCTCGTTCATAGCAAGAATAGCGATAGTATCCGGAACAAGACCGTCAAGGTTGTCAACATAGAACTTATAAAGTGTTTCGCCTGCTTCACTTGTTACAGTGTCGTTTTCACCGACAAGCTCAACAGAGTTCTGCCAGTTGCCGTTTGCAAAGCAGTACACCTTAAACTTAATGCCGCAGTCAGCACCGCTGCCGCTTCTTGCGCTGTTGAAGCGAACCTTGAAGTAAACATAACCATCGTCATTCTTAGCTGCGCTGATAGCACGCTGAGCCTGAATGCTGTCCATTGTGAGCTCTGCGAGAACCTGCAAGCTGTCGAATGTGTAGTCCTTGGTGTTGAAGGTCATACCATCGGAAGTCTTTGTGAATGCTGTTGTCATCGGGTTGACATTGGTAATGTGTGAATTCCAGCCTTCAGACTTGATGTTTGTGATAGTGCCGGACCAATCGCAGAAGATTGTGCCAACTTCAGGCATTGTTACTGTTGGGATATCGTTTGCATCAACAAATGTGATATCATCGACATAAACCTTCTGAACAGATGCATTATTTGTCGGGCAGATCGCAATACCTGTGATATTGCCGATGTTCTGCGATGTGATCGTCACCTGTGTGCCGTAAGCACCGTTGGATGTGAACGAACCATTGCTGAGCGATACGAACTTCTTACCTCTGATCGCCACTTCTGTCATTGTTTTGCCGATGGTGCCGCCCATGTAAGCCTGATCCCAATATACAGTGCCGTTCATGATGATGCCCCAGTGCGGTGCGTTGCCTGTGAAGGAAGCGCCGAGGTTTACCTTGATATCACGAATATTGGCCGTGTCGGATGACGAGAAATTGACCTTAGCATAGTTGTTGCCTGTCTTCTCATCCCAGTTGCTTGTTGTTACCATAAGAGCCTTGGTCGAGCCCGCAGCTGTCATAGTGGAGCTGATAGCTGTGCTGATGACGCTGTTGGAAGTCGAAACCTTAGCAA
>CAKSQZ010000011.1 GCA_934486895.1 uncultured Eubacteriales bacterium
GGATAAAACCCACGAAAGCGGCTACGAAAAGAAAGTCAGAGGCGAGAACGGCGTTATGGAAACGGTTTATAAAACCGAGATCATAGACGGCAAGGAACAGGCTGAAACAAAGGTTTCGTCTACCGTTGTCAAGCAGCCGGTAAACGCAAAGCTTATTATCGGCACTGCACCGAAGTCTGCACAGGTCGTGCTGAAGGCCGCAAGCAAATCATCGAGCGGCTCTTCCTATAAAGCAGGCGCTTCAAGCAGCGAGAAATCGGAGGGCATGGTTTGGCCTGTTAACAAAAACGGCTCAAACAGCTATATAAGCTGTAGATACGGAGAGTATTCCGGTCACAGCGGTGTTGATATCGCCGCTTACAAGGGCACTGCTATCTACGCTGTTAAGGCAGGCAAAGTTGTGCTCTCGGAGTATCACCGCAGCTACGGCTATCAAATAATTATCGAACATTCCGACGGAACACGCACCCGTTACGCACATTGCTCAGCACTTTATGTAAAAGCGGGCGACACTGTGAAACAGGGTCAGAACATCGCGGCGGTCGGAGAGACAGGCAATGCTACCGGCCCGCACCTTCATTTTGAGGTGCTTGTGAACGGATCGGCTGTCAACCCGCGCTCATACCTCGGATATTGATGAAAAAGGTAAAACGCCCCTTTCGGGGCGTTTTTTATTTGCAGAATTTATGATTGCCGATCACGGCTACAACAGGTCTTGTCCGGATCCAGGAGGATTTCGCGGTTTTGGGATTATAATAGTAGATAGAGCCGCCGGACGGATCCCAGCCGTTGAGTGCGTCACGCGCGGCTTTATAGGCACTGTCGGCAACGGCGACATTTATCTGTCCGTCGGTCATGCAGGTGAACGCGCCCTTCTGATATACCACTCCTGCGACGGAATCGGGAAACGACGAATGTTTGACTCTGTTCAGTATGACTGCACCGACTGCGACCTGCCCCGAATAAGGCTCGCCCCTTGCCTCGGCTGATATTACTCTCGCAAGCAAATTATAATCGGAGTTTGACGATGATGAGGAAGATGTCGATGAGTTTGAAATGCCGAGTTTTTCAAGCGTCTTTTTTCCGGCGATACCGTCAACAGTCAAGCCGTTTTTACGCTGAAAATACCTCACCGCTTCTCTTGTCTGCGAGCCGAAGATACCATCGACGCTGCCGCTGTAATATCCCCAGCGCTTAAGATGTGTCTGGATCTCTCTAACCTCACTGCCGCGCGAACCCATCTTAGACAGTGCCTCGGTGTTGACGCACGCGCCGATGGCGGTGAATGCGATTATCACGGCGACTAATGCGGAAATTGTTCTGAATTTTTTCATTTTGCACCCTGCTCTCCTTTCGGTTTTGTTTATTTTTTCCGAAAGAAGAGCAAAAAATGCGTGTGCGGTCTTGATTTTTTATCTGTTTTTTTGTAATATATAATAAGCACAGCTAATGATTTTTCAAATGTCATTCGGAGGGCTTATAATGAATATCGGAACCGAGCTATACAGAGTTTTCAGAGAGGTTGCTAAAAAAGGCAGTATAACGGCTGCCGCCGAAAGTCTTTATGTTTCTCAGTCGGCGGTGAGCCAATCGATAAAACAGCTTGAAAGCCAGCTCGGCGGAAAACTTTTCAACCGCGGAAAACGCGGTGTCACGCTGACCGAGGCCGGAAGAACACTTTTCGGTTATGCCGACAACGCTATGATCCTGCTCGAAAACGCCGAGATAAAATTTTCGGAGCTTAAAGATCTGAAGAAAGGCTGTGTCCGCATCGCGGCTTCCGACACCGTCTGTAATATGTATCTTCTCGATAAGCTCAATGAATTTCACAGGCTTTACCCCGATATTTCGATAAAGGTCTATAACCGCACTTCCGACGGCTCTATTGAGCTTTTGAAAAGCGGAACTGTTGATATGGCTTTCACAAATCTCAGCTGTGATGATGAATCGCTTGAATCGAAGCCTGTTATGCAGGTGCAGGACTGCTTTGCTGTCGGCGGAAAATACTCGTTTTTGGCACGCAGAACCTTCTCGCTCGGCGAGCTTGAACATTATCCGCTGATAATGCTCGAACGCAGCAGTGCTTCCCGCCGTATGCTCGATGAGTTTTTGCAGTCGAAAAGTGTAAATGCTATGCCCTCGATCGAGCTCAGCTCTGTTGAAATGCTGATATGCTTTGCAAAAATCGGGCTAGGTATCGCCGCTGTTCCGAAGCAGTCGGCACAAAGTGCGTTTGATCAGGGAGAGCTGCACAGGCTGCGGCTTTCCGAGCCTCTGCCGCACCGTTCGCTTTATGTTGTAACGGATAAAAACATCGAGCTTTCGTTTGCGGCTCAAAAATTCTCGGATATTATAGTGCCGTTAACAATTCGTTCATAAATCTTCGCTCATTATTTGATAGAATTTAAATTAGAGCAATGCTCTGCCTTATTTGCAAGGGCAGAGTTTACGACAGGTTGCAGGCAGTGCTGTGGAGCGTTAGCTCCTCGGGGTTTCCCGCCGCCTTTAGAGGCGGCGAACACCTGCACCGGGTTATTACAACAGCTAAAGAAGGCGGAATTAAAAATGAAGCAGATCTCTACAACAGGAGCAAATTCAATGATAAAAGCCGAGCGCGGAATAATTTATTCCGGCGTTCAGAAAAAGCAGGATGGGCAGTATGCGCCGTATTTCAAATTTTTCGATTTTGTGACTAACTCGGCGGCGATAATAACCAAAGATGTTTTTTCTCTTGCTAAGTTTGGAAAGAACTATGAATTGATAACGCCGAAAGTTAAAGATCTGATACACAGCCGATCGGCGATGCTTCCGGGAGGAAGAGTCCTTGTTTGCGAGAGAGACGGCAATTCAGCCGTTTTCGGATCTGACGGCAGTGAAAAATGGAGAGGTGTTATTAAATACAAAGGGTTCGGTCCCTCTGATGTCGCGGCGGACGGTATTTATATCTGGTGCACCTTCCCCGAATCGAACGCAGTTATCAAATACAACACAAACTCAATGCGGCATGATTTTGTTATAGGCGGTTCGGCTTCGGGCGGATTGAACGAGCCGCACAGCGTGTTTTTCGATGAAGATAAGCTGATTATCGCCTCACTCGACGGCAGTATCTGCTATATCAGCCTTGATAATTTTCAGATCGTTGAGCGGCTCGACACCGATGAGATCATTTATCAATACACAAAAACTTACTCGAACGAGGTCATACTTTGCCGCTCGGGAATATACACACTATATTGATGTCAGGCAAAATAAAAACAAGCGGTTCTTTATGAACCGCTTGTTTTTATTTTGCCTTTTCGGCGAGCTTTCGGATATCGTCCGCCGAGAAGCTGTATTTCTTATTGCAGAAATGGCAGTCGGCAGAGGTTGTCGGCTGTTCATCCGCCAATTTGAGAAGCTCCTGCCTGCCCATGCCAAGCAATGCACGCTCGACTCTTTCGCGGCTGCAGTCGCAACGGTATTCGGGCTCACTTTCATCGAGAAGCTCGATATCAAATTTATTAAGCGCTTTTTTGACCATGTCCTGCGCAGTGAGCCCCATAGACAACATTCTTGTGACCGACGGCAAGCCTTTTATCGATTCTTCAAGCTTATCGATAGTGCTGTCAGTCGCTGCGGGAAGCAACCGGATAAGATAACCGCCCGCACAGTTCACGGTGAGGTCGGGGTTGACAAGCACGCCGAGCGCACAGACTGTCGGGATCTGCTCGCTTATTGCGTAATAAGCAGCTATGTCCTCGGCGATCTCGCCCGAAACAAGCTCGATCGTGCCGTTATACGGCTCTTTAAGCCCGAGATCCTTGCTGACGGAAAGTGTTCCCTTGCCGACTGCGCCGCCGACATCGAGCTTGCCTTTATCGTTGAGCGGAAGTTCGACTACGGGGTTGCCCGCATAGCCCTTGACATTGCCGCTCGGATCGGCGCACGCGATAAGACATTCCGCCTCGCCGTCACCCTTTATACGGACAGTTAGCGTGTCGTTCTCGCCTTTAAGGTCGGCCCCCATCATCGAAGCCGCAGTGAGAAGCCTGCCGAGAGCCGCAGTTATGACCGCGGATGTGTGATGGATCTGCTCTGCCGCAGCGACGATATCTGTCGAATCGATCGCTGTTGCGGCGATCTCTCCATCTGCTGTGATAAATCTATATAACTTTGCCATTATTATACCCTTTCTGCCACAAAGATTATTTTTTCGCTGTCCTGCCTTACATCGGAACCGTTATCAAAATCATATATCCCAAGTGTTTTGAAACCGCTGTTTTCAAGCATTTTTTCAAACTCGGATATTTCATAAGCCTGCTCTTCGATGCACTCGCTGAAGCGTTGATACCGCCCGTCCTCCTGCTCGACAAAAAAATCAAGCTCCATTCGGCTGAGTCCGCCGCCGCAGTATTCATTGCTCCAGACAGCATATATATCCTCATCTTCGATGACAAATGTGTTGTCGCCGAGCACTGTTTGGTGTTTATAAACGGTGTTCAGATCGAAGATGAATTTTCCGCCCGGCTCTAAAAACAGCGCGATTCGCCTGAGAGAACGGACAAGCTCCTCTTTATCGGTTATGTGATTGAGCCCGTCGAGCGTGCAGAAAACAGTGTCGATAGTGCCGAAAAGATCAAGATCCTCAAGCCGCTGACACAAAAGCAGTGCATCCGCCCCGAGGCGTTCTCTTGCGATATTAAGCATTTCAGGCGAGCAATCCACCCCGATAACATCGATACCGCGGCGCACAAGTTCAAAAGTAAATGCACCCGTTCCGCACGCAGCGTCAAGCGAGAGACGGGGCGTGTGCGAGTGCATTGCAAGCAGCTTTAAATACCGATCGCACAGCGCGGGATAATCTGCGCCCTGCATGAGACGGTCATAGACCTTGGAAAAATCACTGTACGGCATCTTTTCCGTACAACCTTTCAAACACCATTGAATAACCGTCGTTGCCGTAGGCGAGCGAGCGGTTAACGCGGCTGATAGTCGCCGTCGATGCGCCTGTTTTATCAACAATGTCGCTGTATACCTGCTTCTGACTGAGCATTTTTGCAACCGCAAAACGCTGTGAGATCGATTTTAATTCTTTCACGGTGCACAGATCATCGAAAAATTTATAACATTCATCAACCGATTTAAGGCTGAGAATTGCACGGAACATCTCGTCTGTCTCGGTGTCTTTGATTTTATCTATCATGAAAATCATTCCTTTCATTTACACATTAATATTTTAGCACATTAAACTCAAAAAGTCAACACCGTAAATGATTTTAGGCACAGCCGAGAAATAATCGCAAAAAAAGCTTGATTTTTCGCATGGTTGCTAATATAATAATAGTGGAATATTTTTTACGAAGGGAATGGATAATATCATGGGCATGTTGGACGATATTGCGGCAAGATCAAAGGACGCATTTGATACCGCTGTTAAATTCACCGGCGAGAAAGTTTCGGAACAAAAGATCAAGTTTCAGATCGCATCGATAAAATCGCAGATTTCCAAAGAATACGAGACTCTCGGCAGACTTTATTACGACAGTATAAAACACAACAACGACAATGAATTCACAATCAAGGCTGTGATCGGCGAGATCGAAGAAAAGTCGAGACAGGTGCGTAAGCTCCAGATTCAGATCGACGCCGATAAAAAATACCGCGACTGCAAGGTCTGCGGCTGCAAAAATCCGCCCGATTCGCTTTATTGCAACCGTTGCGGTAAGAAATTATGATTCTTTCGGCAACGCGACTTTCCGGTCGAAAGTGCCGTGCCGTTTATATTGCAATATTTTCGGGGGCATTTTATGCCCCTGTATTTTTGTCGGAGGAAAATTTTATACTATGAAATACGGTTTTGTTGTTGCCGATGATATGGAGTTTGACGCTGTTGAAAAATACAGTGCCGAACACGGTGGATGTGCATATACTTTTGCAGGCGACAAAGCACTTGAATTTAAAATCGGGGACGACACCGTTGTGGCTGTGATGTGTGGTGCCGGCAAGGTAAATGCCGCGGGGGCAACAGCCGCTCTGATCTACGGCAAAGGTGTCGAGGCGATCATGAATTTCGGATTATCGGGTGCTGTAAGCGGACTCAGAAAAGGTGATATTGCTGTCGGAGAAAAGACAGTCGAACACGACTTTGACCTCACTTCGCTCGGCTACAAGGTCGGTGAAAAGCCCTCGCAGACATATATCTACAAAGCGGATAAAAGGCTTTTTGATGCTGTTTTAAGCTCGTATGACGGCGCTAAAGTCTGCACACTTGCAGCAGGCGATATATTTGTGAGCTCGGTTGACGAAAAAAAATTTATCCTCGAGAATTTCGGTGCAGGCTGCTGTGATATGGAATCGGCAGCGATAGCTTCCGTATGCTTTAAATCAAACATTCCGTTTGTTTCGTTTCGTTCCATTTCAGACGATGCGGATGATACCGCGAAAGAGTCTTACCGATTCGAAAACGCAAAGAAACAGAAAAATCTTCTTTTTATTGCGGTCGACGCAATAAAAAGACTGGCTGGAGAGTGATCCCTTTGGCAAAGAAAAAAGGCGGCAAAACGCAGCATAATCTTCTCAGCGGTGCGCTGATACTGATGGTTTCAACCGTTATGGTCAAGATCATCGGTGCGATCTTCAAAATTCCGCTCGGAAACCTTATAGGTATGACCGGTATGGGCTACTATTCCGCAGCTTACGATATTTACACGCCGATCTACACTATCGCAATGGCAGGTCTGCCTATCGCTGTTTCAAAGCTGGTGGCGGAGGCTGTGGCACAGGAAAGATTCCGCGACGCAAGAAGCCTTTTGCGTGTTGCGAAAAAGACCTTCTTTGTTACCGGACTTGTCGGATTTTTGCTTATAGCTGTTGTTGCTTTTCCGTTTACAAACTATGTTACAAAGAGCCCTGAGAGTATGTACAGTATGCTCGTTGTTGCCCCGTCGATGCTGTTTTGCTGTGTGATGTCGTGCTACCGAGGATATTACGAGGGCGTTCGCAACATGAATCCGACTGCTATATCGCAGGTCATTGAAGCGCTCGGCAAGCTGATCTTCGGTCTGCTTATCGCCTATATCATTATAAAGATAGGCATTTCGGAGTTTTTATCATCCGGCACGGTATTCGGCACTGCCATCACCGAACCCGGACAGACTGTGAACAATGTCTTCCTCGGACAGGTGCAGGAAAATGTGTTTAACGCAACACTTCCGTTTGCCGCGGCAGGCGCGATAGGCGGCGTTACGCTCGGCACGATCATCGGCGCGATATTTCTTGTTCTTCGCGATCGCGTGTGCGGCGACGGTATCACGCAGGAGGAGCTTGAGCGCTCGGCCCCTGCTCTGCCCGACCGTGAGAATTTCAAGAAGCTCATGCTGTTTGCTCTGCCTGTTGTGCTCGGCGCACTCGCACAGAATCTTGCGAGCCTTATCGACCTTGCGACGGTGCAGAATAAGCTGGCTTCCGCAATGGAGATCGGAAGAGACACGCTTATCGCTTCGCACGGCAGCGCGCTTTTATCGGTGCCTGACAGTGATATTGCGAGCAACCTTTACGGCTGCTACAAGGGCGGCGCTTACTCGTTTTACAATTTGATACCGACTATCACCTCGATGATCGGTATTTCGGCTCTGCCGAACCTTGCAACCGCCTGGGCTCAGAATGACCGCAGAATGATCAAATTCAATATCGAATCGGTGCTTAGAGTCGTTTCGATAATCGCACTGCCTGTCGGTCTCGGAATTTCCGCGCTCTCGGGCGAAATACTCACTCTGTTTTATCCGCACAATGCACAGGTGCCGATTATGTCGGATCTTTTGTTCTGGCTTGCGATCTCCGGTGTGCTTGCAGGCGTTGCAATGCCTGTTACGAGTATGCTTCAGGCTATCGGCAAGCAGAAAATACCTGTTGTGACCGTGCTTATCGGTATGGGCATCAAGATCGTGCTTAACTGGGTGCTTGTCGGTATTCCGGAGATCAATATTATGGGTGCGGCTTACTCGACCGTCGCTTGCTACGCTGTTATCGTGACGCTGAATATTATTGCGCTTGTGCGTAATTCCGGCGTTATGCCGTCTATCTGGAAAACGCTCGGTAAGCCTGTTATTGCAGGTGTGCTGTGTATGATAACCGCAATGGTCAGTGCTTCACTGCTGACTGCTGTCGTCGGAAGCTTGATAGTTAAATTGGCAATTTCAGTAATTCTTGCGGCATTTGTTTATATTTTTGTGCTGTTTGCACTTAAAACATTGACCAAAGAAGATATAAATTTACTTCCAAAGGGAGAAAAAATAGCAAAAGTACTTGAAAAGTTGAAACTTTTAGGTTAAAATAAGTTGTAGCCTAAGGAGTGCAGAGAGTTGAAATTAGCGGATTTTGAATTTAAAGACAATTATGATGTTTATGATCTTTTGAAGATCACACGTTTGCTCCGTTCGGAGAACGGCTGCCCTTGGGATAAAGTGCAGACTCATCAGTCTATCCGCAACAACCTTATTGAAGAGGCCTATGAAGCAGCGGACGCTATCGATCGCAACAGCATTGCAGATATGTGCGAAGAGCTCGGCGATCTTTTATTGCAGGTCGTATTTCACAGTGTCATAGGCGAAGAAACAAATGAGTTCACGCTTGACAAAGCGGCGGACGGCGTTTGCAAAAAACTGATACTTCGCCATCCTCATATTTTCGGAGAGGTCAAGGCGGACACTCCGGCGCAGGTGCTTGATAATTGGGATAAGATCAAGATGCAGGAAAAGCATCAGCAAAGCTATACCGACACGCTTGAAAGCGTACCGCAAGCGTTCCCTGCTCTTATGAGAGCGCAAAAACTGCAAAAGCGAGCTGCAAAAGCAGGATTTGATTGGGACGATGTTTACGGTCCGCTCGATAAGGTCGAGGAAGAGTTGCACGAGCTGAGAGACGCTATCAAAACCGGCGAAAACGTCAGCGAAGAATTTGCCGATCTTCTCTTTTCCTGTGTGAACATTTCAAGGTTCATAAAGGCTGACAGCGAAGAGGCTTTGCAATCCGGCTGCAATAAGTTTATCCGCAGATTTTCGGCTGTTGAGAAAATGTGCGACAAAAGCATGGATGAAATGTCCCCCTATGAATTGAACATCCTTTGGGAAAAGGCAAAAGAATCAGAATGATTTTAACGGAGAAAACCGTTAATATAAAACTAAAATGGAGGTAATTAAAATGAACAAGACAGAATTGGTGAATGCAGTTGCTCAGAAAGCTGAGATTTCGAAGAAGGACGCAGACAAGGCTGTTGCAGCTGTTGTTGATTCCGTTATCGAAGCACTTAAGAACGGCGAGAAAGTTCAGCTCGTTGGTTTCGGTACTTTTGAAGTTCGTGAGCGCAGCGCAAGAACAGGCCTCAACCCGAGAACTAAAGAAAAGATCGAAATTGCTGCTTCTAAGCTTCCTGTATTCAAAGCAGGTAAGCCCTTTAAAGATGCTATCGCAAAATAATTGAAAACGGCTCTTTCAAAGAGCCGTTTTTGATTTTATATAAAATACAGAAACGGAGAAACATATGAGACTGGACAAGTTTTTGAAAATATCCAGAATAATAAAACGCCGCACTGTTGCAAACGAAGCCTGCGATGCCGGCAGGGTGCTTGTTAATTCAAAGCCCGCGAGGGCGTCGTATGATGTGAAAGTCGGCGATATTATAGAGATCTCTTTCGGTCAGCGGCCGTTTAAGGCGCAGGTGCTCGATGTGAAGGACTACACAAAGAAAGAAGACGCCGCTTTGCTCTATAAGATAGTGGAATAACAAAAGGGTCGATCGCATAGTATCTATTGTCATTTAATACTGATGGGACGGAGATATTATGCAGGAGCAAAAGCGAACTGTTACAATGCCGCACAGCGTTTACATTGGCGATCGCAAGTCGATGAAGCTGACGGGGATCTGTGAGATAGACAGCTTTGATGAGCAGACGGTGGTTTTAAACACCGATCTCGGGCGGCTCACCGTTAAGGGCGACGGGCTGAAGATAACGGGGCTCGATGTTGATTCGGGCGACTGCGGTATCTGCGGCAGTATTTACGGACTTGCCTACACCGACGATAATTCGAGCGGCTTTTTGAAGCGACTGTTTCGCTGATGTCCGGCTCGGTCGTTTATGATATGCTGACTTTGGGTATTGCCGCCGCTGTCGGCGCTCTGCTCGGAGTTTGGTACGATATATTAAAATCGATTCGATTATCGTTTAAACTGCCGTTTTTAGCAGTTTTTGCACTTGATCTGCTTTTTTTCATCGTTGCGGCGGCGGTGACTTTTTGTTTGCTGCTTGTTCGGTGCAGAGGATATGTCCGCGGATTTGTGATATTCGGGGAGTGTGTCGGATTTGCGGTATTGCGTCTGACACTTTCAAAGCCGATCGTCTGCGCTCTCAAATTCCTGCTGAACATTATAAAATCGACTGTTGTGTTTATTATCGACCGCATAATAAAGCCGGCTAGGTTGTGCATTTTCAATATATCGGCTCGGATTTTGCACGCTGAGATGAACATAATAGTCAAATCTTTGTTATGCGTGAAAAAAATGTTGCAACGCACAGTGAAATTAGTGTATAATTATCGTGAAGAAAAATATTCTACCGATTTAAAAGGAAGTGACGGTCATGCAGGAGTCACCTCGCCGGACAACAGCCAGAAGCCCGCAGCGCAGAAAAAGCGCGCAGCGCGGCAAAAACGGCAGAAAAAAGCGCTCAAATCTCGGCAGATATAAAGCCGTGGCCGCGCTTTTGGTCTTTGTGCTTGCGGCATATACCGTCTTTTCCATGATCTCTTTGCAAACCGAGCTTTCCGCCGTCAGGACGACGCTCAGCGAAAAAAAGCAGACTCTTGAGGAAAAAAGCGCGGAAAACAAACAGCTTCGCGACCTGCTTGAAAACGGTTCCCAAAAGGAGCTTATCGAGCGCGCGGCAAGGGAAAAGCTCGGCTATGTTTATGCCGGCGAAGAGATATTTGAAAACATTTCGGGGAATTAAGATCATTTAAAAGGGGTAAAAGTTTTTTATGCAACTGGAAGTCGGCGCAATTCTTGAGGGAAAAGTCACCGGAATAACAAATTTCGGAGTTTTCGTGGAACTCGAAAAAGGAACGACCGGAATGGTACATATCTCGGAAATATCTTCATCTTTTGTTGAGGATATTAATGAATTTGTTAAGGTTGGAGATGTTGTCAAGGTTAAGGTTATGTCGTTTACGGATAACGGCAAGATCTCGCTTAGTATGCGCAGGGCTGTTCCCCGCCCCGAGAGGCAGGAAAGACCCGAGCGTCCCGAGCGCAGAGAACATCGCGGAAGTTTTCAGGGCAGACAGCCGGACAGACGGGACCGCCCCGCCGGCGGCAATTCAAGCCGCCCGCAGAGTGTGCCTGCCGAGAAGCGTGAGCGCCCCGAATCGGGCAGTTTTGAGGACATGATGGCTCGTTTTAAGCAGTCGAGCGATGAGAAGTTTATGGACTTAAAGCGCAAAAACGGCGAGACAAAGCGCAACCGCAGAGCGCCGAGACAGTAAAAGTTCATCGTCCCGCTAAATGTGTTTTGGCGGGACGTTTTTTGTGATTTTTTGAGAAAAGGTGTGGCTATGATTTTTTATAACGCCCGTATTTTCACGGGAGACGAATTTATTGAAAACGGTGCTGTTGAATTTGAAAACGGCAAAATAACCGATGTTATGGCGGCCTACTCCGGTACGGACGGCGAAGATATGCACGGCGCGTTCATTTACCCCGGTTTTATCGACGCTCACACTCATGTGGGTATGTGGGAGGACGGACTGAGCTTTGAAGGAGACGACGGCAACGAGGACACCGATCCCTGCACTCCTCAGCTTCGTGCGATAGATGCTGTAAATCCTGCCGACCGCTGTTTCGACGAAGCGCTTAAAGCAGGCATTACCGCTGTGGTGACAGGGCCCGGAAGCGCAAATCCCGTTAGCGGTCAGTCGGCACTTTTGAAAACGCACGGAAGGACAGTTGACGAGATGGCTGTGCTTCCCTACTGCGCGATGAAAATGGCGCTCGGTGAAAATCCGAAAAGGACATATAACGACAAGGATCAGACGCCTGTTACACGAATGGCAACTGCGTCTATAATCCGCGAAATGCTTTTCAAGGCTTCGCGCTATAACGACGATCTTCGCAGATACGAGCGCGATCAAGACAATTACGATAAGCCCGAATTCGATATAAAATGCGAGGCTTTGGTGCCTGTTATCAGAGGCGAAAAGCCGGTGCATTTTCATGCTCACAGGGCGGACGATATCTGCACCGCTATCAGGATCGCCGAGGAATTTGACCTCGATTATGTCATTGTTCACGCTACCGACGGTGCCGTTATTTCCGACACACTCGCTAAAAAGCAGGCGAAGATTTTGTGCGGCCCCGTTATTTCGGAGCGGTGCAAGCCCGAAATGCGTTCGCTCGATATTTCGACTGCCGCAAAGCTGTTTAATGCCGGCATTGAGCCTGCAATTATCACCGATCACCCTGTTATTCCGCTGCAATATCTTTCGATGTGTGCAGCGATGTGTGTGAAAGGCGGCTTATCAAAACTTGATGCACTTCGTGCGATGACAAGTATCCCTGCAAAGATTCTGGGTGTCGGTGATCGTATCGGTGCTTTGAAAAAAGGTATGGACGCAGATATCGTTGTTGCAAACGGCGAGATTTTCGATATTTTCACCGAAGTCAAACGTGTTTATATCGGCGGAGAAAGGGTGATTTGATGAGAGAGATCGATTGCAAAAAAATCACCGAGACTGTCGCTATGCTTTGTGTGAAAGCAAATAAAATTCTGCCGAGCGATGTTGTTTGCGCTATTGACCGCGCCTGCGAAAACGAGCAAGCCGAACTTCCGAAATCGATAATGCAGGACATTCGCCGCAATATCGACTGCGCATCGGAGCTTGATGTGCCTGTTTGTCAGGACACAGGAATGGCTGTTGTTTTCGCGCAGATCGGACAGGATGTTCATATCACAGGCGGCAGCTTCAACGACGCTGTCAACGAAGGGGTGCGCCGAGGATATGTTGACGGAAAGCTGCGGCTTTCGGTCGTCGGCGATCCGCTCAAAAGAGTCAACACAGGCGACAACACTCCGGCTGTTATCCACACGAGCATTGTTGACGGCGATAAGATCACGCTGACTGTTGCGCCGAAAGGGTTCGGCTCCGAAAACATGAGCGCGATGAAAATGCTCACTCCCGCCGCGACTAAAGACGATGTTATGAACGCAGTTACGGACATTGTGAAAAAAGCAGGCTCTAATCCCTGCCCTCCGATGATCGTCGGAGTGGGTATCGGCGGCGACTTTGAAAAGTGCGCTTTGCTTGCGAAAACGGCGCTGTGCCGCAGTGCGGACAGTTTTAACAGCGACCCTTATTACGCTGAAATGGAGAAAGAACTGCTGGACAGGATAAACAAGCTTGATATAGGTCCTCAGGGCTTTTCCGGCAAGACGACCGCTCTCAAAGTGAATATTGAACAGTTTGCGACCCATATTGCAGGGCTTCCGATAGCTGTTAATATCGGCTGCCATGTGACGCGCCACGCACAAGAGATCATCTGATTAAAAAAAAAACCAAGCAAGGAAAATTTCCTTGCTTGGTTTTTTTTACGACTGTTCCTTTACCGCTTTGATAGCATCGATCAGCATTGATGCCGCTGTTTCAAATGTGACGCTCTCGAGCTGAGCTGCCGCCATTGTCTGATGGCCGCCGCCTCCGAGCTGTTCCATGACAAGCTGGACGTTCAGTGCGCCATAGGATCTGGCGGAGATATTAACTGAGCCGTCCGTTCCGTACATGACAAACGAAGCGGAAACTCCGGATATTGTGAGAAGTTCGTCCGCCGCCTGAGCCGCCGCCATTCTTGTTTCGGCGGAACAACCGCCGACATACGAAATCGCATAGTCGCCGTAGAGTCTTGCTCTTGCGACTATCTCGGCGCGGGCGCGGTATGTCTCCATTGTGTCGGCGAAGAAACGCTTGACCGAAACAGGGTCGGCTCCGCACGAGCGCAGAAACGCCGACGCTTCAAATGTGCGCGCGTTTGTTCGCATAACGAAATTGCGTGTGTCGAGCATGATTCCCGAAAGCAACGCTTCCGCTTCCGCTTTTCCGACAATGTTGACGCCGATATATTCGATAAGCTCTGTGACCATTTCGCAGGCGCTCGACGCCGACGGATCATGATAGAAAAGCAATGCATTGTCAACACAGTCTGGTGTTTTCCGGTGGTGGTCGATGACGACCGCTGTTTTTGCTTTTTCATAAAGCTCGGGCGATTCAAAAGTCGCTTTGCGGTGCGTATCGACAACGATCAGAAGAGTGTCTTTATTTATCTCTCTGAGTGCGGCACTCGGAGTTATCATGCAATCGTTGTATACCGGAAAACTCTCGATATATTCGATAAGTGAGCTTGCAAGGGTTTTATCTTTTTGGATAACTATCTTAGCAGGCTTTTTCAGTTCGCGGACAGTTTTGCAAAGTGCGACAGCTGCACCGAAGCAGTCCATATCCGAATAGGCGTGTCCCATTATCAAAACGTCGTCGCAGCTGCTTATCATCTTCTTGAGCGTTCCTGCGACAACTCTTGTGCGGACTCGCGAGCTGATCTGAGCCGCCTGCTTAACACCGCCGAAAAACTCATAATCCTCCCCGTCCTTGATAACAGCCTGATCGCCGCCTCGGCTGACCGCCATATCAATAGCGGCGTTAGCCATTTCAACACATTCGGAGATCGAATCCGAGCCGTCGCCCACACCGATTGACAATGTGAGTCCGCCCTTTTCGCCGAACTGAAGCGAGCGCACGCTTTTGAGCATCGGGAACTTCTGCTCCTTGAGCTGTTCGACCGCACTCTTCTGCAAAAAGACAATGTATTTATCGGTTGCGATCTTCTGAATATATCCGCTCTTATCGGAGATCGCCGCTTCGATTTCACGGTCGACCGCACCGAGAATCTCGTTCTTCTGGCTCTCAAGTGTGTTTTTCAGCATGAAATCCATACCGTCGATCTGAATGAACATGACCGATGTTTTGGTCTGTTCATATAACCCCGAAATATTGCGATAGGCGGTCTCATCATAGAAAAGGAAAATGCGCATACCGCCGGAACGATGTCTCGATCGAAACGAATCAACCCGATAGCTTCTGTTGTCAAAGTCAACAATCAGGCTGTTTTTATCGAGCAGCAGTTTTGCCGTTTCACTGTCGAAAACAGATTCGAGCGACATTCCGCAGACTTCATCGCCGCCTATGACTTTTTCAAAAAAGCTGTCGTTATACCATGAGATAGTTCCCGAAACATCTGTTACCATAACAGGCACGGGGAATTTCGCCATTACATCGGTCCCGAGCATTTCCATGCTGTCGATCGTCGAGTTGATATACAGCCTGATTGAGCGGCGGAATGAATAGATCTGCATTATCGACACAACTGTCATCACCGCAGTGACAAGCAGTTCGACTACGAACAGCGGTGTATTATACTGCACCGTGAACGCTGTTGCTCCCCACAAAAGCGCAGTCAGCACTAAGATTATAGCGACCAGCCTTTTGCTTTTTTTATTTTTCACTTTATTCTCTCCTTTTGCTGTCCGTGTCGGAAACAACATCGGAATTTTCACGCATGAGCGCGTCTATTTTATCATCGGATCCGTGATCCGTTTGTTCGCCGCCTTTGCGGCGGTAAGGCGCTAAACGCAGTGCCCTTCCGACAACTGCGGCGGCGGCTTCCTTTATATTATCGCGGTGACGGGAATCGGTGTTCATCATCTGCGCGAAATCCTGATTATCAACATCGATTAGCAAAAGATCATCGAGCACATAAGCCGAAGAACCGCTGAGCATTGCGGCAAGCATCATCGATCGGCTTTTGATACGCTCTATCACATCGGGCCAGCTATCGAGCAAGACCGCCTTATCATAGTCGATCTTCTCGCGGCGGGGTTCCTGTTTTTTTGCGGCGGCAGGCGGCTTTTTCAAATTCGGCGCAGGTGCCGCTGCAACAACACCCTCTCTTACCTTTGCCTCCAGCTTTTCAAGCCGCTCTTTAAGACGGCTAAGTTCATCATTTTCGTCCGCCATACACATTTTTATAAGCGTTGTTTCGAGCGAAATACGCTTGTTCTTGCCCTGCTTCATAAGGCGGATACATTCTCCGAGCAGATCGGTGCACTTTGAAGCACGGTCAAACTTAATGGCCTTAGACGCCGCCTTGATACGCTCGATCTCATCGGGAGATTCGTTTATCAGCTCGGACGGGTCGACGACCGCCTTTGCGACCATTATATTGCGGTAGTATTCGCTAAGGTCGCTGCAAAGTCTCATCATATCGCACGACTTCGCATAAAGCGACGCGACCTCTTTAAGCGCGCTTGCAATATCATTATTTGCGACCGCATCACCGATAGCAAAAAGAGAATCTCTGCCGATAAGTCCTGCGGCGGCGGTTACAGTGTCCACCGTTATTTTTTCTTCAGACGAGCTACACAGATCGAGCAGCGAAACAGCATCGCGAAAGCCGCCGTCCGACAGCTTGGCGATCAGCATTGAAGCGTCCCTCTCGATCTCTATATTCTCGCATGAGCAGATATATTCAAGTCTGTCGGCGATAACATCGGCAGACGCACGATTAAAGTCGAACCGCTGACAGCGCGAAAGGATCGTCGCCGGAACTTCGTGTACCTCGGTTGTCGCAAGAATGAAAATGACATGCTTAGGCGGTTCTTCGAGCGTTTTCAGCAATGCATTGAAAGCATCCTTTGTGAGCATATGCACCTCATCGATGATATACACTCTGTATTTACAGGCCGACGGCGGATAGCTGACATTATCGCACAGCTCGCGGATACTTGCAACAGAGCTGTTTGACGCGGCATCGATCTCGACAACATCGAGCACAGTGCCGTTTGCAATGCTTTGGCAGGCGGAACATTCGCAGCAGGGATCTCCGCCTACGGGAGATTCGCAGTTGACGGCTTTAGCGAGAATTTTCGCACTTGATGTTTTACCTGTTCCTCTTGAGCCTGTGAAAAGATAGGCGTGCGAAGGCGAGCCGTTTTCGATCTGCGATTTGAGCACTGTCATTATATGATCCTGACCGCATACTTCCGAAAAAGTGCGGGGACGGTATTTTCGATAAAGCGCCTGTTTCACCCTAAGCACTCCTCTCTTTAATAAATAAACGGGCGGCTGATACCATTAAGTCTGCGGACGAACAGATTGACTGCGGCGCACAGGCGCATCCGCTTAATGCTGCTCGGTTCCCCGCCTGACATGGTTCACGGCGGCCTGTCGCACAGGACCCGACCGTCCGCATACTTAATGATACAAGACCGCCCAAAGCGTAAAAACGATTGAAGTATTGTCAAAACTCAAATGGAACCCGCTGCCTGTGAAGGCAAGGGACACTTGTATTATGATTATATCACGGAAAACCCGAAATTACAATAGTTTTTTATTATTTTTTTGTGATCCGCCGATCCTTAATTATTGTTTACAACATGGAAAATCGGTGGTATAATAAACTCGCATGATTTTTAAATATCGTCACACTTTCGGGCAAACCGCCGTAAAATACATTAGATTTCTTCATTGGCGGTGATTTTTTAATGAACACGGCGATATTTATTGTTTTGCTTATCTTTGCTGTGATAGGCATGAGCGCTGTTATGAATGCGGCGGTGAAACGGCTGCTTCTTCATGCGGGCAGATCGGTGAGGATCGTTTTTGCAGATGAAAACGATTTTGAAATGCAGATCAGAAGTGCCTGCTCGCAGCGAAACGATGAATTTATAATCATCTGCGCCGACGCGCTTTCGGCAGATGACGAAGAAGCCGCAAGACGGCTTTGCAGGGAACACTCTGCGGCGTTTTGCGATAAGACAACGCTCTATGCGGCGGTTAAAGCGGCGGCGGAAAAGATGATCTGAAATTAAAAGAAAGGACGGACGGAAAATGAGCGGCACCGAAACGATAAGCGGCACTGTTGAAAGCATCACTTACCACAACGAAACAAACGGCTACACTGTGCTTGAGCTGGACACTGGGCGCGAGCTTGTGACGGCAGTCGGTGAGATCCCGTTTGTCAGCGTCGGCGAGATCCTGACGATGCGCGGCTCATTTTCCGTTCATGCGTCCTACGGACCTCAATTCAAAGCCGAGGCTGTCGAGCGTAGCCTGGAGATCTCGGCGGATCAGCTGATAAGATACCTTTCATCGGGCGCGATACACGGAGTCGGGCCGAGGACTGCGGCAAACATCGTAGAGCGGTTCGGCGACAGGTCGATAGAGATCATTGAAAACGAGCCCCGGCAGCTTACATCAGTGAAAGGCATTTCCGCAAAAAAAGCCATGGATATAAGCGAGCAATTCAAGGCGCAGTTCGGTGTGCGTGACATTATGATAAAGCTTGCAGAATACGGTGTTACACCGAAAGAAGCAATGAAAATATACAAGGTGCTCGGTCAAAGAGCGGTCGAAGCGATCGAGCAAAACCCCTATATTCTCTGCACGGAGAATATAGGAATAGGATTTATCAGAGCCGATGAAATAGCATCGAAACTGCCGGATTCGGTTGAGATCGCTTACCGCACGGCGGCGGCGACCGACTATATTATGCGGCACAATTTATCGAACGGCCACACCTGTCTGCCGATGGATGCGCTTTGCGAAAAAGCGGCAATGCTGTGCGGCTGTGACAAGGATATTGCAGAAGCGGCTGTTTTCGGGCTTGAAGCAGACGGCAGAGTTGTCATTCGCGAGCTTTTTGAAAAGCAGATGGTATTTTTAAAAAGCATGTACTCGGCGGAGAGATACTGCGCTAACAGGATCGCACTCATGCTCAAAGCACCGCCGCCCGAAATTGCCGTTCATTCGTCACGGCTGCGCGAGATCGAAGAGGAAAACGGAATTATTTACGACCGTATTCAGCGCGAGGCTATCAGCACCGCTCTGACAAAAGGTATTATGATACTCACAGGCGGTCCCGGTACAGGCAAGACAACGACCTTGAACGCCATGATCCGCCTGCTCGGAGAAGCCGGAGAGGACATTGCGCTTGCCGCTCCGACAGGCAGAGCCGCAAAACGAATGAGCGAACTTTGCGGCTTTGAAGCCAAAACGATACACAGACTGCTTGAGGTCGAATGGGATGAAAATGATCGTCAGCATTTTAAGAAAAACGAATCCAATCCGCTCAAATGCACGACACTTGTTATAGATGAGCTTTCGATGATGGATATTTCGCTTTTCGATTCCCTGCTTCGTGCGATGAGCGTCGGGTGCAGGCTCATTATGGTCGGCGATGTCGATCAGCTTCCGAGTGTGGGCGCAGGCAATGTTCTGCATGATCTTATCGACTCGCAGGCTGTTCCGGTGATAAGGCTCGGCAGAGTTTTCAGACAAGCGATGAAAAGCCGAATCGTTGTGAGCGCACATGATATTATAGCAGGAAAAATGCCCGATCTGACTGTTGATAAAGATTCCGACTTTTTCATGATGGAGCGGACTGATCCGACAGCGACCGCAAACCTTATCTGCGATCTTTTCTGCGACAGACTGAGAAATACTTATGATCTTTCTCCCATGCGCGATATTCAGGTTCTGTGTCCTTCTCGCAAGGGTATTTGCGGAACTGTCAGCCTAAACAAAATGCTGCAAAGCCGCCTAAACCCCGACGACGGTGTTAAAAAATCGATAATCGTTAAGGGCTGCACGCTCAGAGAAGGCGACAAGGTCATGCAAATAAAGAACAATTACGATGTCACTTGGCTGAGCGATGACGGCGAATCGGGCTCAGGCGTTTTCAACGGTGATATAGGTATTCTCGAATCGGTCGATACCAAAAACACGGCTATCAGAATACGGTTTGACAACAAGACAGCGACTTATCTCGGCGAACAGCTTGAAGATGTTGAACCGGCTTATGCCGTTACGGTGCACAAATCTCAGGGCAGCGAGTTTGACTGCGTTATTCTCGCACTGTCCGGAACGCCTTATCCGCTTTGCTACCGCAATCTGTTGTACACTGCGGTGACAAGGGCCAAAAAGCTGCTTGTTGCGGCGGGGAGCGTTGCTCAATTCAGGACTATGGTTGAGAACGACCGCCGCTCGCGCAGATTCACGGCGTTCTCACAGTTTTTGAAGGAGGCTTGCGGCTCATTGTGAACATAGCAAAACGAATTTTTCATGCGGTGTTTCCGCAGCGATGCGCCTGCTGCAACCGAAGGATCAACAGCGACAAAATGCTTTGCGACGGCTGCGAAAGTCATCTGCCGATTATAAGAAGCCGCATTTGCACTCACTGCGCGATGCCGAGATCGCAATGCGAATGCCGCGCTGTGCGGCATGAGTTCGACGGTGTTTGCGCTCCGTTTTTATACCGCGCGGCGGCGAAAAAGCTTGTGCTTAACATAAAGTGCAGACTTTCGGCATACGCTGTTAAATACGCCGCCGAGATGATGATCAAAACGCTGTTTTGCTATTTCGGTGACGAGCGGTTTGACATTATTACATTTGTACCGACCGACATGAAAACACGCAGCGAAAAAGGCGGGGATCACGCCGAGGCTATTGCAAAGGAGATCGGGCGCCGAACATGTATAGATTTTGAGCGGCTTTTGATACAAAAAGGCAAAAAGCGACCTCAGCATACACTTACCGCCGCGCAAAGACGGAAGAATGTCGAGGGAATATACGAAGCGGCAAGACACCTGAACGGCGGAACAATCCTGCTGATCGACGATATATGCACAACAGGTGCGACTCTCAGCGAATGTGCAAAAACGCTGAAAGCCGCCGGTGCCGAAAGAGTCATCTGCTGCGTTGCGGCACGGTCTGCACCCGAAAACAAAACAGAAAATGAATAAAGCTCACCTTATCTGCCAAAATTAAAATCAGAATTCGGCGGAGGTGGGCTTTTTGTTTTACAGGTGTGAAAAATGCAACGGCACGCTTGCCGGACTGAATATGACGGGGCAGCTTTCCTGCTGTGATCAGCCGCTCAAGGCGCTGAAAGCGAAGCGTGCCGACGATGAACATTTGCTGCTGAGCGACTGCTTGGGCGACAGAGTGACTGTGAGCGTCGGGCAGGATCCCCATCCGATGAACGAAGGGCACAAGATACTGTTTATCGCATTGCAGACAAAGGATCGCCTTCTGATCAAAAAGACAGGGGCTTATCGTCGGGCGAACGCCGTTTTCCACGGTGTCTGCGGCGAATTCAAGGTTTATGCGTTCTGCTCCGAGCACGGACTTTTCTGCGACAGAGTAAAGAGCGTTTGATACATTATTGAAAGGATCGATACTATGGAGAAACTCAGCGGAACAAAGACCGAACAAAATCTTATGACTGCATTTGCAGGGGAATCGCAGGCGAGAAACAAATACGATTTTTACGCAAGAAAAGCCGAGAAGGACGGATACGGACAAATCGCGGCTCTTTTTTACGAGACGGCGAGCAACGAACAGGCGCACGCAAAGATATGGTTTGATATTCTGCACGGCGGTATGCCGCTGACCGAGCTTAATCTTAAAGACGCGGCGTCCGGCGAAAACTACGAATGGACATCGATGTATAAGGAGTTTGCCAAGGTTGCCAAAGAAGAAGGGTTCGATGAGATCGCTGCGAAATTCGAGATGGTAGCACAGATCGAAAAGGAACACGAACAGCGGTTTACAAAGCTTTTATCAAACATCGAATCTGGCAAGGTCTTTTCAAAGGACGGCGATACTGTGTGGATCTGCCGAAACTGCGGACACATTCATATCGGAAAAACAGCACCTGAGGTCTGCCCTGTCTGCTCTCATCCGCAATCGTTTTTTGAGCAAAGAGCTACAAACTACTAAAGAAAAAACTTCCGAGCCTCAATCCGCACAGAGGTTTCGGAAGTTTTTGTTTTCAGGGGATTCTAAATTCACCGATCTGTTTTCAAAAGGCAGGGGCAGCTTTAAATACGCCGAATGGAGCATAAGGCGGCTGAACTTTTCGCCGCGATACAGCGTATCCCCGACTATGGGAGAGGCGATATATTTGGTGTGCACTCTTATCTGATGTGTTCTGCCTGTGTACAGTCTGAGTCTGAGCAGTGTGCGGCTGCCGAAATGTTCGATCGGCTGATAAGCTGTGCGGGCACATTCGCCCGAGGGCGACACCGTTCTGAGAATGACCGACTCTTTTTCGCGGCAGATCGGTGCATCGATAACGCCGCCGCTATTGAGAACGCCCGAAACGAGTGCTAAATACTCGCGCACAAATTCATCTGTGTGGAGCCGCTTTATAAGAAAGTCGTGAGCATACGAATTTTTGGCGATAACGCAAAGCCCCGATGTCTCGCGGTCGAGCCGCGTGACACAGCGAAATCTGAAGCTTATCCCAAGGCGGTCATAATGTCCGACAACGGCATTTGCAAGCGTGTCGAGATAATGACCGTGCGACGGGTGAGTCGGCATATTATACGGTTTATCGACAACCAGAACATCATCGTTTTCAAACACGATATTTATCGGCTCATCGGACGGTTTTATATTCTCCGACTGCTCGTTTTCATCGCTGATGACGGCGTGCACCGTATCTCCGCTTTGCAAAATGCGGCTCACATACACAGGCTCGCCGTTTACAAACAGGCCGCTTTTCTTGCATTTTGTCAAAAGCGCCGCCGAAAAACCGCAGCCTGTTCTTAAAAAGCCGCCGAGCTTTGCGCCGTCAAAGCTGTCGGGAACGATAAATTCGATTTCCCTTTTCATTTAACAAGACCCGATATGAGATTTTTTATCTCGGGCTCGAATACTAAGCCGAAGCGAGTGTCAATTCCCTCTTGATGCGTTAATTTTATCGCGGCAGATGTGAAATCGACCGCGCTTTTGACCGCCGATCTCAGCGTTTTGCCGTTCATCAGTTCACCGCACATTACCGAGCAGAAAACATCGCCGCTGCCGTGATAAACCCCGTCAATATGCGGAGCAAAACAATAATGCGGTTTTTTATCCGAGCTTTCCGCACAAGCGGCTCCGAGCAGGTTTTTGCCGCCGCAGATACCTGTCAGAACAATATCGGCGTTATACATGGTATAAAGTTTTTCGATGATGACTGCCGCATTTTTTTCGCCGTGATCCTCGGTATACTCGGTATCTGTCAGCAAGCACGCCTCGGTGAAATTCGGCACGATAATGTCCGCCCGCTCAACCAGTGCGCCGAGCTTTTTAGGGAAATCGGGGCTGAAATGTTTATAAAGCCTGCCGAAATCGCCCATCACGGGATCGAGGATAAATGTTGTATCATCGGCACACAGCAGATCGAGGATCTGCCCGACAATATCTATCTGCCGCTGTGAACCGAGATAACCTGCGTATATCACATCAAAATGCAGACCGAGCGAATGCCAATGGCGAGCCATAGGAAGCATATTATCGGTGAGATCGCAGAATGTGTGGTTTTCAAAGCCTCCGGTGTGAGTCGAAAGCACCGCTGTCGGCATAACGGACGCTTCAAAGCCGAATGCGGAGATTATCGGCAGCGCAACGGTGAGCGAGCATTTCCCCACTCCGGAAATATCATTTATCAAAAGTACTCTTTTTTGCATTATATCATACCTTTCCGATTCTTATTTTAACTCACTGTTCACTCTGTGTCAATCCACTTTATTAATATGCGGTATGCCGATTCGGCACACTCTCCGGCTTAAAATCGATATTTTTTTAACAAATGTTATTATTCTCGCTTTTTTATGAATTTTTTATTTGACAAACAGCAGAATTTCGAGTATTCTATATAATAGGGCAAAAGGTTGATTTGTTTCATTTAGCCTTGAAAATTATAATTAAGAAGGTGAGAGTGTATGTCAGGAATTTCGGTGTTGATGGCAGCGGAAGCTCCCTCGGATCTGAGCGTTGTTCTGCTCGGACTCGGAACGGTATTTGTCGGTCTTATTATCATTATCCTTATCTGTTCGTTAACGGGTCTGATCTTTTCATCTGCCAAGAAGTCGGAGGCTGAGCCGGCTGCTCAGAATATCGAAGCAGCGCCGGTGCAGGCTACCCCTGCTCAGGATATCCCCGACCGCGGTCAGTTTATTGCTGCCGTGAGCGCTGCGATCGCCGAAGATATGGGCACGGATGTTTCCGCGATCCGTATTGTTTCGGTCAAGAAAATCTAAGTCTCTTTTGCAGAAAGGAATGTATTTATTATGAAAAAGTATCGTGTTAATGTAAACGGAACTAATTATGAGATCGCGCTTGAGGAGATCAAAGGCGACTTTACACCGGCTCCTGCGGCAGCTCCGGCTCCGGCAGCGGCACCCGCAGCAGCACCCGCACCCGCAGCGGCACCTGCACCCGCAGCAGCACCTGCAAACGGCGAGCAGATCAAGAGCCCGCTCACAGGCACTATTCTCGATGTCCGCGTTGCAAACGGTGCGGCAGTCAAGAAGGGTGATGTTCTCATGATCCTTGAGGCTATGAAGATGGAGAACGAGATCTTTGCGCCCTGCGACGGCACCATCGCTTCTGTCAATGTTGCTAAGGGCACTGCCGTTGAAAACGGTACTCTCCTTTGCGTTATTGCATAAAGAGAGGTTCTCGCCATGTTGGAAAATTTATTAAACTTTCTGAATGAAACAGGCTTTGCGAAGCTGCTCGATGATCCGTGGCAGCTCGTTATGATGCTTATTTCGTTCGTTCTGATGTATCTTGCGATCGTCAAGAAATTCGAGCCGCTTCTGCTGCTCCCGATCGCATTCGGTATGCTTTTGTCCAATCTTCCGTTTGCCGAAATGTATCACTCCGACCTGTTCGCAGGCGGTCATGTAAACTGGGATATGTTCGGTGGCGCGACGGTCGTTGATTCATCCAACCTCACCGGTATCGGTCAGTCGGGCACATGGCTGCTTTTGAACTCCGGCGATGTTTACGCTAACGGCATGGGCATTGTCGGTCATCTCTCCGGCGTCACTCTTTCGGGCGGCGAAACTTTCGGCGCGCTCGGTCAGATCATGTCGTCGGACGGAACGGTTCTCGCAGAATCGGCAAAGATCGTTATCAATCTCTCCGCTTCCTACATCAATGAAGCAGGCGATCTTCTTATGCAGCTCAACACCGCCGGTCAGACCGCCGTTATTGCGACAAATGCGCAAACTATCTCGGCAGGTCTGCTCGACTATCTGTATCTCGGCGTTAAGCTGAATATTTATCCCTGCCTTATCTTCCTCGGTGTCGGCGCTATGACCGATTTCGGTCCGCTGATCGCAAACCCGAAGAGCCTGCTGCTCGGTGCTGCAGCTCAGCTCGGTATTTTCACAACATATATCGGCGCTCGTCTTTTGAACCTCACACCCTGGTTCAGCTTCTCTCAGCAGCAAGCCGGATCGATCGGTATTATCGGCGGTGCGGACGGCCCGACATCTATCTTCACAGCTTCTCACCTGGCTCCCGAACTGCTCGCGCCTATCGCTGTTGCGGCGTATTCCTACATGGCGCTTGTTCCGGTCATTCAGCCGCCTATCATGAAGCTGCTCACCACAAAGAAAGAGCGCTGCATAAAAATGCAGCAGCTTCGCACAGTTTCCAAAACCGAAAAGATCCTCTTCCCGATCATCATCACAGCTTTTGTTTCGATGCTTCTGCCGTCGGCTGCTCCGCTTGTCGGCTGCCTGATGCTCGGCAACCTGTTCCGTGAGTGCGGCGTTGTTGAACGACTCTCGAAGACAGTGCAGAACGAGCTTATGAATATCGTCACGATCTTCCTCGGTGTCACTGTCGGTGCGACCGCTACATCAAAATCGTTCCTGAACCTCACAACTATCGGCATTATGGTGCTCGGTATCATTGCGTTCAGCTTCGGTACGGCGGGCGGCGTGCTTCTTGCGAAGTTTATGAACCTGTTCACCAAAAACAAGATCAACCCGCTCATCGGTTCTGCAGGCGTTTCCGCAGTTCCTATGGCAGCGCGCGTTTCACAGGTTGTCGGTCAGAAAGAAGATCCGTCTAACTTCCTGCTTATGCACGCTATGGGTCCGAATGTTGCAGGTGTTATCGGCTCTGCTATCGCGGCAGGTATGCTGATCACTCTGCTCGGTTAACGCGAAAGGAAGATTATTATGGCTAACAAACTGATGATCACCGATACCATACTGCGTGACGCGCATCAGTCGCAGGCCGCGACCCGTATGCGTATCGACGATATGCTCCCTGCTTGCGACTTGCTCGACAATATGGGCTATTGGTCGCTCGAATGCTGGGGCGGAGCTACTTTCGATTCCTGCATGAGATTTCTCGGAGAAGATCCGTGGGAGCGTCTTCGCAAGCTGAGAGAGGCTATGCCCAAAACAAAGCTTCAGATGCTTCTGCGCGGTCAGAACCTGCTCGGCTACAAGCATTATGCAGATGATGTTGTTGAAGAGTTCGTTAAAAAGTCGATCGAAAACGGTATCGATGTTATCCGTATTTTCGACGCGCTCAACGATCCGCGCAACATGGAAGCCGCTATGAAGTACACCAAGAAGTACGGCGGTATCTGCGAGGCTGCTATCAGCTACACAACAAGCCCTGTTCACAATGAGGACTACTTTGTTAATCTCGGCAAAAAGCTCGTTGAGATGGGCGCTGATGTTATCTGCATTAAGGATATGGCAAACCTGCTTCTGCCCTATGCCGCTTACGATCTTGTTAAGCGTCTGAAAGCCGAAGTAAATGTGCCCATTCATCTGCACACTCACAACACCACAGGCACAGGCGACATGACTTATCTCATGGCTGCTCAAGCAGGCGTTGATATTATTGACACTGCTCTTTCACCGCTCGCAAACGGCACTTCCCAGCCGTCTACCGAGGCTATTGTCGCAACACTCAAGGGTACCGAGCGCGACACCGGACTTGATCTTATGCAGCTTAACAAAGCCGCAGCTCATTTCCGCAAGGTCGCTCAGCGCCTTAAAGACGAGGGTTCGCTTGATCCGAAGGTGCTCAATGTCGATCCTAACACACTGATCTACCAGGTTCCGGGCGGTATGCTCTCGAACCTTATCTCACAGCTCAAGCAGAACAAGGCTGAGGATAAGTATTATGATGTTCTTGCCGAAGTTCCGAGAGTAAGAGAAGATTTCGGATATCCGCCGCTCGTTACTCCGACCAGCCAGATCGTCGGTACACAGGCCGTTATGAATGTTCTCTGCGGCGAACGCTACAAGGTGTTCACTAAGGAGTCGAAGGGTCTGCTCAGAGGCGAATACGGCAGACTGCCGGGCAAGGTCAACGAAGAGATCCGCCGCAAGGCGCTCGGTGATAATCCCGATCTTATCGAATGCAGACCTGCCGATCTTATCGAGCCGGAGCTTCCGAAGTACCGCGAGGAGATCAAGGACAGGATAAAGAAAGACGAAGACGTTTTGAGCTATGCTCTGTTCCCGCAGGTTGCGCTCAAGTTCTTCGATCAGCGTGACGGTAAATCAGAAGAAGCACCCGCCGCTAAAACGGATGCCGACGGATACCGTATTCTCAACGTTGTTGACGAATCTATGTAACGCAAAAAGCGGGCAGCCTTTCGGCTGTCCGCTTTTAAAATCGATAGCTTATCATAAAAGAGGGGTAATATGAAAATCGTTATAACAGATGCGGGCACCGTTTTTGACCGCGAGATAACTGCCGATGTTTTCGGGAAATACGGCGAGGTCGAGCAATATCATCTGCTGACGCAAGCCGAGCTCGCAGAGAAAACGGCAGACGCAGATATTGTTCTTTGCAACAAGAGCCTGTTTGACGAGAAAACACTGAAAAACGCCCGGCGTCTCAAATACATCGGGCTGTTTGCGACAGGCTACAACAATATCGATATTGATTACTGCCGCCGACACGGTATCGCCGTTTGCAATGCCGGCTCATATTCCACAGCCGCAGTCACTCAGCACACCTTTGCGCTGATCCTTGAGCATTTCAGCAATGTCGGCCGTTATGATGAGTTTGTAAGGCTCGGCGGCTGGAAACGGAGCGAAACTTTCTCACCCTTTGCCTGCCGGCAAAACGAGCTTTTCGGCAAGACTATCGGAATTGTCGGGTTTGGGAATATAGGGAGCTCGGTGGCAAAAGCCGCCGCCGCTTTCGGCATGAACACGGTAGCTTATTCGCGTTCGGAAAAGACAGCGGACGGCGTTAGGTTTGTGCCGTTTGACGAATTGCTTTCCGTGTCCGATATTGTGAGCGTTCATTGCCCGCTCAACGATGAAAGCCGCGGTATGTTCGGCAAAAAGCAGTTTGAGATGATGAAGAGGTCTGCACTGTTTGTAAACACTGCGAGAGGCGGTGTTATGAACGAGCAGGAGCTGTTTGACGCTCTCGAATCGGGTGAGATCGGCGGCGCCGCTATTGACACGCTGAGTGTTGAGCCGATGGAGGAGGATTGTATTCTGATGAATGCAAAAAACTGCATTATAACCCCTCATGTTGCTTGGGCGCCGATAGAAACGCGGCAACGACTGATAGGTATTGTTGCCGATAACATTGAAAAATGGCTTGCGTGCATTTCTCAAAACAGAATAGTATGAAAAAATGCTGTCATCAATGATGACAGCATTTTTGATTAAAAGCTGATATTCTGTTCATTGAAATGAGCCATGATCTTATCAAACACAAGCTTATGATCTTCAACGCTCGGATGCCAATCGCCGCCAAGCTGGTTGCAGGAAATATCAGTGATGATATATGAATTTTTGAATTTCTCGTGCAGTCTTTCGTAAACACTCGGAATATCGGCATACTCGCATTTCAGCGGAGCGTCGTTTATTCCGTAGACAAAGAACAGCTTGCAGCCGGGATAATGCGAAACCACATCGCCGACTATGCTTTCGAGCTCGTTTGCAAGCGCATCGCTGTCAGCCGCGGTCTTGCTGTTTTTTGCAAAGTTATAATCGTTTGTTCCGATATTGAAGAACACTGCGTCCGGTGTGTATTTTCCGAAATCCCATTTGATGTTTTCAACAGGAGCCGCTTTATCATAATAGTTTCTGAGTACATTCGGGCCTCCGCCGAAATCGCACAGGATACCGTTGCCCGACGCTGCAACAACTGTCAGCTCCGCACCGAAATGATTTGCAAGAAGAGCCGCATAGGTGCGATATCCGTGCTCAAGCGCAGGAAACGGATTGGGTGTTTCGTGAGTTTTGGAAAGAGCACCGTAGCCGCAGGTGAGCGAATCGCCGTAGAACTCGAATTTAAGCGGTCTGTCAGCAGGCTTTTCGAGCAATTCCCCATCGAACTCAATGCTGAAAAAATCGATCCTTGTTTTGCTGAATTCATCGAGCTTGACTATCCTCACAAGATGCTCGCCCTCAGCCAGATCATCCGCCGCGATGAACGAAGTCTCACCGACTTTAAGACAGAGATCGCTCATATTTTCAAAATCGCCGTTTACAATAATGCCGACATGGCACATCTTGCAATCCGAGCTTTCATCTACCTTGCAGTTTATCTTTATTTTGCCGCTGAGATGAGCGCGAAACTCAAAGCCCGAAGCGGTAAACTCACATCTGAGACTTTCTGCGCTCTGATAATATCTGCCTATCAGTTTGATTTTTTCATTATTTAATGTTGCGACCACACGATCATCTTCTTTCGTTTTTTTCGTCACGATACAATTATACAAGACTCATTTCCAAAATTCAATACTTTTCTGCGATTATTTGTTGTTATACGGCGTAACAAAAAAGCCTTGACTGAATAAATTAGATTGACAACTTAAATAATGGGAGTGAGCTTTATGGATACAACAAAATCAAGCGCACAGGTGTTTCTCGGAGCGACAGGCAGAAACGGTTTTATAAACAGGTTTTCAGACATTTATTCAGCCGCTGACGGCTGGCAGGTCTACATCATAAAAGGCGGGCCCGGCAGCGGTAAATCCACATTCATGAAAAGGATCGCCGAGGCGTTTTCAAACGAACAGCTTGTTATCTGCCGCTGTTCTTCCGATCCCGAATCACTCGATGCTCTTATACTTATCGACCGCCATGTTATGATCGCCGACGGCACTGCGCCGCATGTATTGGAGCCGCAATTCCCCGGCGCCCGAGAGCGGATACTTAACTTCTTTGATATTTTCGATAACAAACAGCTTTATTCCCGCAGAGACGCGATAATCGAGAATTTCGGCGAAAATGCGGCTCATCACAAGACTGCGGCGGCATACATCAAGTCGGCGGGAGAATTGCTCGACGACCGTATGCGGACGGGAATGAAAGCGCTTTGCTGCGAGCGTGCGGAAAGCTACGCCGATTCGCTTTGCAGGCGGATCTTCAAGGCACGCGAGCTCGGTTCGAGAAATTACAGCGTTTATCTGGATGCCGTGACCCCCGACGGATATATTTCGTTTTCCGAAACACCTCACGTTTTTTGCGACACCGTTGCGGCATTTGACGATGAGTACGGCGCGGCGGCGGACACTGTCTTAAAAAGAGTAGCCGCCAATGCGGAAAAAGTCGGGCTGAGTGCAGTTATTTGTCTGCACCCGATACTGCCGGACAGGATAAGAGGGGTTTTGCTGCCGACTATCAACTATGCGATCGCGATTGACGATTTTCTGTCGGCGCCGCATGAGCCGACAAGGACGCTTCATGCAAAGCGTTTTTACGACAGCAATGTTTTGCACAAAAACAGGCAGATCCTTGCATTTGAAAAGAAAGCCGCAAAGCTGATGATCGACAACGCCGTGAGCGCACTCAGAAACGCAAAGATAAGCCACGACCGACTTGAGAGACATTATATAAGCGCATGCGACTTTACAAAGCTCGAACCGTTGCTCAAAAAAACCATTGCAGAGATAGAAAAAGACTGACAAAAACGCATATTTCGGTCTGCCGCGGCAAGGATAATAAAAAAGCATTAGGAGACAAAAAATCATGCAATATTTATGGGCGTTTCTTATCGGCGGTATTTTCTGTGTTATAGGGCAGCTGCTCATAGACTACACAAAGCTGACTCCTGCCAGGATCCTTGTCGGCTATGTTGTTGCCGGTGTTATAATCTCGGCATTTGGGCTGTATCAGCCGCTTATCGATTTTGCCGGAGCAGGTGCGAGCGTTCCGCTCACGGGATTCGGACATCTGCTTGCAAGCGGTGTTCGCGAGACGACACAGCAGCAAGGCTGGCTCGGAATACTCACAGGCGGAATGACTGCGGCGGCAGGCGGTATTTCCGCGGCAGTTGTGTTCTCTGTTCTGGCGGCGCTCGTGTTTAAGCCGAGTGCGCATTCATGAGCAGTCCGCTGCTGCGCCTTGATAATATCGGCAAGGTCTACAAAAGTCGCAATGCCGACAGTGTTCGGGCGCTGAGCGGTGTTTCACTTGAAGTATTCGGCGGTGAATATCTGTCGATACTCGGCAAGTCGGGTAGCGGCAAATCAACGCTGATGAATGTACTCGGGTGCCTCGACAAGCCCGACAGCGGAAGCTACCTTTTCTGCGGCAAAAATGTTGCGGGCATGAACGAAAATGAGCTGTCGCAGCTTAGGCGGTCGTCGATAGGCTTTGTATTTCAGCGGTTTTGCCTTATTCCGACGCTTTCGGCATTTGACAATGTCGAGTTGCCGCTGATATATGCCGGCGTCAGGCGGTCTGAGCGTCTGAGACGTGTGAAAAATGTGCTTTCGACTGTGGGAATCTACGACCGCGCACGGCATTTGCCTGCCGAACTTTCGGGCGGTCAGCAGCAGCGCGTTGCGATAGCGAGAGCTATTGTGAAGGATCCGCCGCTGATACTTGCGGATGAACCGACCGGCAACCTCGACCCCGAAACATCACGAGGAATATCGCAGCTATTTTTATCGCTGAACAAGAGCGGCAAGACGATCGTGCTGATAACGCATGATCGGTCGGTCGCAGGCTCGGCAGGCCGCATCGCGGTTATAGAACACGGTACACTGACAAATTTATAAAGAAGCGGACTATGCTGTTGCATTGTCCGCTTTTTGGCGTGTTTGTCGGTATATTGGGAAAAGTATCACCTTTTCAATTGACAAAATAGCATATATGTGGTATTATTTGCTTGCAACGGGTGAAAACCTTTTGCAGGATATGAGGTAAGCCTAAACGGTAGGCGGTTAAGTCTTTGCCCCCATGAGGAGATAATGTATTTAACAATACTATTTTAGGGAATGTCATGTTATAAATCACTACAATTAAACTGATTATTACAACGATTAATCAAAGTTTACTTGCATTGCGTGCGATATGCAATGATATACCAAAAGAATAGAAATTCCTTATTGTTGTTAAACACGCCATAAACACTTAGTATAAGATAACCAGCTATCCCTTATGTCATGGAAAGATATAAATATTAAATAAGTATATATGAAATACATTTAATTGCCATTATCGGCTTTATAAGGAAAAGGATGATAAAACAAATGACACGTCAAGAGTTTATAAAAATTGCAACAAGCCGGGGATATGCACATTATAACCAAATTCTCAGATGGCTAAAAAGACACAAGAAAGATGATTACACAGAAGATGATTTAATTGAGGTATATCGTTTTGCAGAGGCATTGATATCGAATGATAGTTCTTATTGGAACGATGTAAACATCCATTACGGGGAAAAGTATTTGAAACCGGACAAAGAATGGGAGACAAAATGGGGAGAATGGGAAGAACGAAAAAACTTAAAGCGCAAATAAAAGGAAAAAATACAAAGCGAGGATTTCATTTTGAATATTAGTATAATTGGTCTTATGATGTTGTAAAACGAAACATATACTGAACTTGTAATCAAATATTTTCCCGCCATGTATTATTCAAATTTGCTTACACCATGGACAGCTACGAAAAACAATAACCATTTACTATTGGAGTATTGCCTTGCGTTTTATGTCGCCGCGGGGGATTTCAGCCTTTAAACCAAAGGTTTAACAAAAAATTTGAGAAAAATTTAAGCAAATCCTTAAAAAACTGAAAAAAACAGTGGAAATTCCACCACGGGTTTGTTATAATATATTTACGACTGCAAAGTTGTTATCAAAGCAGTACAAATTCATTTAGGAGGTTATGACATGGGTCATAAGTATGTTTACCTTTTCAGTGAAGGTAACGGCAAAATGAGAGAGCTTCTCGGCGGTAAGGGTGCAAACCTTGCTGAGATGACAAAGCTCGGTCTGCCCGTTCCGCAGGGATTCACAATTTCCACTGAGGCCTGCACTCAGTATTACGAGGACGGCAAAAAAATAAACGACGATATACAGGCTGAGATCATGGAGTATATCGCAAAGATGGAAGAGATCACCGGCAAAAAGTTCGGCGATAAAGAGAATCCTCTGCTCGTTTCGGTTCGTTCGGGTGCTCGCGCTTCCATGCCGGGTATGATGGATACTATCCTCAACCTCGGTCTTAACGAGGACGTTGTTGATGTTCTCGCAGCTAAATCCGGCAATCCCCGTTGGGCTTGGGACTGCTACCGCAGATTTATTCAGATGTATTCCGACGTTGTTATGGAAGTCGGTAAGAAATATTTTGAAGAGCTCATCGATAAGATGAAGGCTGAAAAGGGCGTTACTCAGGACGTTGACCTGAACGCTGACGATCTTAAGAGACTCGCTGAGATGTTCAAAGCTGAGTACAAATCGAAGATCGGCGAGGACTTCCCGACTGATCCGGTTGAACAGCTTATGGGCGCTATCAAGGCTGTATTCCGTTCATGGGACAACCCCCGTGCAAACGTTTACCGCCGCGACAACGATATTCCGTATTCCTGGGGTACCGCTGTTAACGTTCAGATGATGGCATTCGGTAACATGGGCGAAACTTCGGGTACAGGCGTTGCATTTACCCGTGACCCGGCTACCGGTGAGAAGCACCTCATGGGTGAGTTCCTTATGAACGCTCAGGGTGAGGACGTTGTTGCGGGCGTTCGTACTCCGCAGCACATCGACCAGCTCAAAGAGGTTATGCCGGAGTGCTATGAGCAGTTTGTTAACATCTGCCACACTCTTGAGAACCACTACAGAGATATGCAGGATATGGAGTTCACTATCGAAGATAAGAAGCTCTATATGCTCCAGACAAGAAACGGTAAGAGAACAGCTAAGGCTGCTCTTAAGATCGCTTGCGATCTCGTTGATGAGGGCATGATCTCGGAAGAAGAAGCTGTTGCTATGATCGATCCGAGAAACCTCGACACACTTCTCCACCCGCAGTTTGACGCTAAAGCTCTTAAAGACGCCGAGCCGATGGCTAAGGCACTTGCTGCTTCCCCCGGTGCTGCTTGCGGTAAGATCGTATTTACCGCTGAGGACGCTAAGGAGTGGAACACTAAGGGCGAGAAAGTCGTTCTCGTTCGTCTTGAGACATCTCCTGAAGATATCGAAGGCATGAAGGCAGCTCAGGGTATCCTCACTGTTCGCGGCGGTATGACATCGCACGCTGCAGTTGTTGCCCGCGGCATGGGTACTTGCTGTGTTTCGGGTTGCTCCGAGATCGTTATGGATGAAGCTAACAAGAAGTTCACACTCGGCGGCAAGACATTTACCGAAGGTGACATTATCTCGATCGACGGTTCGACCGGTAAGATCTACGACGGCGCTATCCCGACTGTTGACGCTTCTATCAGCGGCGAATTCGGCCGTATCATGGATTGGGCAGACAAGTTCAGAACCCTCAAGGTTAGAACAAATGCAGACACACCGAAGGACGCTAAGAAGGCTCGTGAGCTCGGTGCCGAGGGTATCGGTCTTTGCCGTACAGAGCATATGTTCTTCGAGGCTGACAGAATTGCTGCTTTCCGTGAGATGATCTGCTCTGACACTGTTGAAGAAAGAGTTGCTGCTCTTGACAAGATCCTGCCAATGCAGCAGTCTGACTTTGAGAAGCTTTATGAGGCTCTCGAAGGCAACCCTGTTACAATTCGTTTCCTCGATCCCCCGCTTCACGAGTTTGTTCCGACTGAAGAGAAGGACATTGAAGAGCTTGCTAAGGCTCAGGGCAAGAGCGTTGAGACTATCAAGGCTATCATATCCTCGCTTCACGAGTTCAACCCGATGATGGGTCACCGTGGCTGCCGTCTGGCTGTAACATATCCTGAGATAGCTCAGATGCAGACAAAGGCTGTTATCCGTGCAGCTATCAATGTTAAGAAAGCTCATCCGGATTGGAATATCGTTCCGGAGATCATGATCCCGCTGGTCGGCGAGGAGAAAGAGCTTAAGTATGTTAAGAACTTCGTCACAGAGACCGCTGACGCTGAGATCGCTGCTGCAGGCATCGATATGAAGTACGAAGTCGGTACTATGATCGAGATCCCGAGAGCTTGCATCACTGCTGACGAGATCGCTAAGGAAGCTGAGTTCTTCTGCTTCGGTACAAACGATCTTACTCAGATGACATTCGGCTTCAGCCGTGACGACGCAGGCAAGTTCCTTGACGCTTACTATGACGCTAAGATCTACGAGAGCGATCCGTTCGCTAAGCTCGATCAGGTCGGCGTTGGCAAGCTCATGGAAATGGCTGTTAAGATGGGTAAGGCTGTTCGTCCCGAAATGCACCTCGGCATCTGCGGCGAGCACGGCGGCGATCCTTCGACCGTTGAGTTCTGCCACAAGATCGGCCTGTCTTATGTATCCTGCTCGCCTTACCGCGTGCCGATCGCAAGACTCGCTGCTGCTCAGGCAGCTATCAAGGATAAGAAATAAGCTGTTCCCTATCCTGCTCGGCTCTGAATGAGTTGAAATTTAACACCTCGTGTCGAAAGACACGAGGTGTTTTTGCTTGTTGTGGGATTTATTGAAATGTTGTATAATAGACTTAATAAATCAAGATCTGCGGAGGCAATGATATGTCAAACTACATAATGGACCTAAGAAAAATTGTCGGGCACCGTACTTTATTGCAAGTGGGTGCAAGCGTTATTGTTGAAGATCTGCAAGGCCGAATACTGCTTCAACTGAGAACTGATAATCACTGCTGGGGTTATGCCGGCGGCTCTGTTGAATTGGACGAAGTTGTTGAAGATGCTGCGCGAAGAGAATTGTTTGAAGAAACCGGCTTAATTGCGGAAAGCTTAGAGTTGTTTGGTGTTTTTTCCGGAAGAGACATACACTACATATATCCGAACGGAGATGAAGTGTCGAATATAGACATAGTTTATATATGCAAAAAATACTCCGGAAGCTTAAAATGTCAGGAGGGAGAAGTCGACGATTTGAGATTTTTTCAAATTGACGAGATTCCCGATAATATTAACACGCCGAATCAAAAGCCTTTGAAAAAATGGATAAGTTCAAAACATTAAGTGTTATATGCAAATAAGAATAATCGCGAAAAAAGCCTGAAAGAAGCCATTATATGCCGGAATTACAAGAAAGGCACGCAAGGGCACAATCGCTATGAGCCATCCGATCTCAATGCGCTGAGTCAAAGCAAATAAACAACATTTTTAAAAACAGTATGATCAAAGCAAAACCTTCGGAGGATTATATGAAAATCGAACACATTGCACTATATGTAAACCGTTTGGAAGAGGCCAAAGATTTTTTTATAAAGTATTTTGGCGCAAAATCAAACAGCGGATATTGCAATCAAAAGACAAACTTCCGCTCATATTTTCTTTCGTTTGACGATGGCGCACGGCTTGAGATCATGAACAATCCGAAAATGACGGACTTGCCAAAAGAGCTCAGCCGAACAGGATACGCACACATTGCATTTAGCGTCGGGAACAAGGAGAAGGTCGACTCGCTGACCGCTGAGCTGAAAAACGACGGTTATGAAGTGGTGAGCGGGCCAAGGACGACAGGCGACGGTTATTACGAAAGCTGCATTGTTATAATCGAGGATAATCAAATCGAAATTACGGTGTGAAGCCGAAGTTAAAGGACTAATGCGCTCACTGTGTGATAAGCAGGCGGATAAGTATAATTACATTCAAATTGTTTTTGGCGGAAGTGATATGATGGATCGGAAAGATTTAATAAAATATATTATTGATAATTACGGCACAGAACCTGACTATCCGTGGGATAAGTATCCGGCTTACGAGGTGTTTCGCCACAGCGGCAACAACAAATGGTTTGCCCTTATCATGGATGTGTCTAAAAATAAGCTCGGTTTAAAAGGATCGGGAAAGATAGATATTGTGAACCTTAAATGCGATCCCATTATAGGCGGCTCTCTGCGAAACGGAGCAGGCATTTTTCCGGCATATCACATGAACAAGGAAAACTGGGTAACTGTCGCTCTCGACGGCAGCGCGCCCGACGATACAATAAAAATGCTGCTGGACATCAGTTATGACGCCACTGTCCCGAAGATCCGCCCAAAAAGGCGATGATATACAGATATGTCGAGGTGTCTAAACAAAGTAAGAAATGAACTAAAAAAGGTGAAGCGATGATAAACGAAAATTGCCCGTGCAAAAGGAAAAAGTGCGAACGGCACGGAAAATGTGATGAATGCAGAAAATATCATGCCGAATCCAAGAAGAAAATTCCGATTTACTGTGAGAAAAGATCCGATAACAAAATTTTCGGGTCTGTCCGTCTTAACACCCGAGAGCACTGAAGATCATGAAACAGCGTTTGTTTTTTGATAGACTGTAATCACAGAAAGGGAGCGGAAGAATGGATTGGATACAGGGAATACAAAGGGCAATAGACTATGTGGAAGCTAACATAACCGATGAAATCGACTTTGAAGAAACGGCAAAGAAAGCCTATTCCTCACCGTTTCATTTTCAAAGGGTGTTCAGTATTCTATGCGGTCTGCCGCTGGGCGACTATATTCGTATGCGCAGGCTTTCTCTTGCAGGCGAAGAGCTTTCCAAAGGAAATGCAAAGATAATCGACATTGCTATGAAATACGGATATGATACACCCGAAAGCTTTTCCCGCGCCTTTACGCGATTCCATGGCATTACGCCGAGTGAAGCAAAACACTGCGGCAATGTCAAGGTTTTCACTCCCCTTTCTGTTAAATTAACCTTATCGGGAGGAAACAAAATGGATTACAGAATCGAAAAAAGAGACGCATTTCAGGTGGTTTGCAAAAGAAAAAGAGTAGCAAAACCGCAGGCGGCAAACGCAACTCAAGACATCACCGCTATGTGGCAGGAATACGGTGCGGACGGAACAATGGACAAGCTTGTTGCATGTATGCCCGAAAATCCTGTGATGAAAGGGCTGCTCGGCATTTGCTTTTCATCGGAGCTTGACGCGAAACAATTCCCTTACGGGATCGGAGTTGAATACGACGGAAGAAAGATCGACAGCGGCTTAGAGGTCGTCACCATTCCTGCAAGCACCTATGCGGTGTTTACAAGCAAGGGAAAGGTGCCCGACGCGTTTATTGACACTTATCATCGGATAGTCACAGAGTTTTTTCCGCAAAATGATAAACACTGTCACAGGAAGTTTGGCTTATGGAACAGTGATACTGATCGCCGTTTATATGCTGCTGCACAGCAAAAATATGAAAAAAGAAGGCGGGATCCGATGAACAGATCTGAAAGCAAATACTTTAACACTGCCGAAAAGATGGACAAGACGTTTTTGCGGCTTCTTGAAAAGAAAGACTTTGCATATATCACAGTGAAGGAAATTTGCGAGACGGCAGGGGTTAACCGTTCCACATTTTATTTGCACTATGAAACGGTGGCTGATCTGTTGAGCGAATGCGCTCAGTATATGACCGATCGGTTCCTTTCATATATGAAGCATGATTCCTCAGCCTTTATATCAAAACTGCAAAGCTGTCCGCTTGAAGAGCTTTATCTTATAACTCCGGAATATCTGACACCGTATTTAAACTTTGTTAAGGAAAATCAACGCCTTTTTCGCACAAGTCTCGAGAACGCCTCGGCACTGCGGCTCGACGAAAGCTATGCGGGATTGCTTCGCAATGTGATAACACCGATCTTGATACGGTACGGTGTGCCCGAAGAGAACCGAGCATATCTCATGGCGTTTCACATCAACGGCTTAATTGCGATCATTTCGGAATGGCTGAAAGACGGCTGCACCAATTCTGTCGAGCATATTATTACGGTGATACGCACCTGTATATCGCAGCCGCAAGCCGATTAGAAAATTATTAAAACAACAAAACAAAAAGCACAGCTTCGGGATAAACCGAGCTGCGCTTTTTGCTTTGCTTAATACACAACAGCGTCGTCTGCGGTGAAACCGCCGAGCGAATTTTCTTTTGTCTGGATGCAGACAAATGTTATGCCCTCGTCATCAGCCGCTGAGATCTGCCGTTTTGCCGCGGGCGCGACCTTGAGCCAATCGCCTGCTGTGAGTGCGATCTCCTCGCCATCGATATCAGCCTTGCCCTTACCGGACAAAATGCCGTAGATCTCCTCATTGGTCTTATGCGAGTGGACAAACGGAACGCCTGTGCCTGCGGAAAGCCGGTTTATGCTTACCTCTGCGCCTGTGAGTCCGAGCGCTTCGTGAAGCTCTGTTCTGCCTTCGTTTCCGATATTGGTTTTTGTGTAGTTTTTCATGGTGTTTACCTCCTGATAATTTTGCAAATTTTCTTTGCCTGTCTATAGAATATCACCGCAAATATTCAAAAACAAGTACGCACTTTTTTATAACTGTACACTTTTTTCATAATGTGTTGTATAATGGTGACAAGAGGTGATAAAGCCATGAAAACCAAAGACGAATTACCGGCCTGCCCTGTTGCGACCGCTGTATCCTTGATCGGCGGAAAATGGAAGCTGCTTATTCTGCGCAACCTGAAAGCGCGCCCTTGGAGGTTCAACGAGCTTCAGCGCGATCTCGACGGGATCTCACAAAAGGTGCTGACGGACAGTCTTCGACAGATGATCGACGACGGGCTTGCCTATCGACGCGACTATCATGAGCTTCCGCCGAGGGTGGAATACGGACTGACAGATCTCGGTCGGCAGATGCTTCCGATAATCGACGCTTTAGCCGACTTCGGAAACTATTATAAATCGGTTGTGAATGATAAAGGAGCGCAATGATGAGCAAATACGATCCCTTATGGGAGTATATTTCAAAGAAAGGCGAAGAGTCGATGATGCTATCGTTCGATGAAATCGGGAATATTGCGGGAGTGCCGATAGATCATTCGTTTTTAAGATACAAAAAGGAGCTTTCGGAATACGGATACCAAGTCGGGAAAATATCAATGAAAGAAAAAACGGTTGTTTTTAATAAAACCGAAATTTAATCTTCGGAGGTAAGACGGTGAAACGCTGCATTGTTTTTGCCGATATAGCCGCATAATCAACTAAAAACGGAGGAATAAGAATGACTATATCGGTCAAAAAAATATATCCCGAAAAGGAGGCACTCAAACAGTTTATCTTAAAAATGTGATCAAAGGGCAAAACATTGAAATCGGCGATTACACAATGTACAACGATTTTGTAAACGATCCGAGAGATTTCGAAAGAAACAATGTTTTATATCACTATCCCATCAACAGCGACCGCCTTATGATCGGAAAATCCTGCTCTATCGCCTGCGTCGCAAAGTTTATTTTCAACAGCGCAAATCACGCTCTCGGCTCTTTATCAACTTATCCGTTTCCGCTGTTTTTCGATGAGTGAGAACTGGATAAGGCAAATGTTAAAGGCTCGTTGGACAACAAGGGCGATATTGTGATCGGCAATGATGTCTGGATCGGGTATGAAGCGGTCGTTTTATCAGGAGTCACGATTGGGGACGGCGCGATTATAGGCACGAGAGCAGTTGTCACAAAAGATGTGCCGCCGTATACCATTGTCGACGGAGTGCCTTCAAAGCCGATTAGAAAGCGCTTTTTCGACGATGTTATCGATAAGCTGATGAATCTGAAATGGTGGGATTGGCAGGAAAGCCGGATCAAAAAAATATCGACGCTATCAAATCGGTAAAGATCGAAGATCTCAGATAGATTTTTTGGCGAAAACAGGAGGAAGTTTTATTGAATTGGTTTAATTTATGGGGGCTTATTTTTATCATTATTATCATGATCCCGAACATCATTTTTGCAATGAAATGCAAGGACGGTTTTGAAAACAAGTGGGACAACAAAGCCGCTGTTATGATTGAGCAGATCGGCAGATTCGGTTGCTTTATTCTGATGATCGTGAACATTCCAGGCACGGTTTTAGGGTTTTGGTTTGAAAGCGCAAATCAGATCTACATTATTGCCGACTCTGTTTTGGTTTTGCTCTACTGCGCGATATGGGCTGTCTGCTTTAAAAAGAGCAGTGTTTTCAGAGCGCTTGCGTTGTCGATCATACCGTCGGTGCTGTTTTTGTTCAGCGCAGTCATGATACGGTCGATACCGCTGATGATCGCGGCGGTGCTGTTTGCACCGAGCCACATTATGATATCCTGCAAAAACGCAAAACAGCACTAAAAAACCGCCGTTGCAACTGTCTGCAACGGCGGTTTTGAATTATCAGCGTCTGCCGAAATATCTGAAAACTCTGCGGCGATAGGCTTTGTATTCCTCCCCGAAAGCTTCGATGAGATACCGCTCCTCCTGCAATATCTGCAAATGCAGCATCACGATCGCAAACACCGTGAACGCCGCTGTGAGCGGATTGAAATATATCAAAAGCATTCCGATATACTGCAAGTCAAAGCCGAGAAATGCAGGGTTTCGGCTGACTTTATAGATCCCGTTTGTGACAAGCTTTGTTTTATCCTTATCGGGAATCCCCGCGCGCCAACTGTCCTTCATGCAGATTATCGAAGCAAGGAAAACGCCGTTGCCGATCATGCCGATGAAAAAGCCTTTCAGTCGAGCCTGATCGGGCATTATATTCCACCCGAAAGCAATCGACAAAAGCTGTGATACGACAATTCCGAGTGTCGCTATACTCATCAGTATTTCAACTGTGTGGATACTTTTTTCTTTTCTGCGGCCTATCTGCCGTGTTTGTATTCCGCGGAATTTTTGCGAAAGCTGTTTTATAAAGTATATGCCGTAGAACACGGCGAGAACAATAATCGCCAATAAGCTATACGGAAAATTTTCTTTAAACTGCGAAATCATTTTGTCTCTCCTTTTATGTTGACATTTTCATCTGTCTTCATAAAAAACAGGTGCAGGCCGAGAGCGGCATTGAACCCTGTTGCGGCAAAAACGCTGGACCGCTCGACAACGCCGAAATACTCTGCCGGCACGATCTTCATTCCGAATGCGCCGACAAGCATCATTCCGAGCGCAATCGCAGCGCAAACGCCATAGGAACGGCAGCCTTTATCTTTTATGCCTGCGATGATAATAATAACGAGCGACGCTATCGACAGCACTACAACAAGGACTGTCGTGAGGATATGCATTTTATCCTGAAATGCGTCGGCATAGCCGCTGTCGCTCAGCGGGAACATACGATATCCGACCGCAGATATCCATTCCATTGCAGCAAAAATACACACGCCGATGCGAAGCAGCTTTGTTTTTCTTCCCTGAATACCGATGCAGACTATTGTTGCGCAAAGCACCTCGCAGACATTATAAAGACTGCTGAACCGATTCCATGCGGCAAGCGAAGGTGCGTTTGCCGCGCTGAGGTCGCTTACCGCCTGCGACAGCCAATCATACCCCGGATAATAAAGCGGCGCAAACACTACGGCTGCGGTGTAGGAAAGCAGGCTCACAATGCCGAGCAATCCTAATTTTTGAGTTAGTGATCTTTTCATTTTTATCTCCTCTTTTATTTTCGATCGTTCATCCATTTTAAAACGGCGGCTAAGTTTTCTTTGCCGACACGACTGCCGTCAGCGGTCATCATTTCAAGCATATCGTCCTCCTCCGGCGTTCTGTCTGTCTTATCGGCAAGGGTTTTGCATACTGCCCTGAGCTGCCTGTGCTTGTTGTTTAGACAACTGCTTTCATTACTGACCCTTCTTCTCATTAAATGTTTTATAAAAAAGACCTACATGGCGATCAAGCTTTTCAAGGCACTCCTCTTCCCTTTCGGGTTCTCGGTCGCACACGCCGAGCAGAGTTATTATAGGCGCGATATACATCACAGCAAGTGTTTCGGGATCTTCGTCCTTTATCTCTCCTGCCTCTATAAGCCCTTTGAAAATGCCTTTATGATATTCTGTAATACGATCGACATACCGCTCGGAATACAGCTTTGCCAGCGCTTTTGAGCGGTATTGCTCAATAGTCATCATTTTGCGGAATCTGCTGACTGTTTCATCATGCAGCGAATAGATGAAGATCTCACGCACCTTTTTAAGCAGAGCCTCTTCGGATATTTCCGAAAACACGGGAATATCCCGCCCGGCGCTTTTCACATGGATATCAATCTTATCAGTGTCTTTTTCATAGTGAACCGCGGTGGATTCAACAATCGCGTCGAAAATAGCCTGCTTGCTTTGAAAATGATTATAAAGCGACGGCGCTTTGATACCGACCGCTTTTGCGATCTGACCGACGCTTACCGAATCATAGCCGTATGCCGAGAAAAGCTCAAGCGCTTTATTCAAGATCAGCTCTTTAGTGTTTTCCTGTTTCATAAGCCCTCCGCTAACTAACATTCGTTAGTTATATTATATCAGTCCGATTTTTTATTGTCAACAGGCGGACGAAAAATTTTTGTTAGAATAATCAAAAGCTCTCTTGCAAGAGAGCTTTTTTCACTGATCATTTGATATTTTTTCGGCAGTCGCGCGGACAAGCTCGCTTACCTTTTTGAGTTTATGCTCATCCATTCTCGATGTCGGCGCAGAAACGCTGAACGCATACTTATACTCGCCGTAGACATCATCAAGCGCCGCCGCGACACAGCAGACGCCGTTTTCATTTTCTTCAAGGTCGGTCGCATAACCGATCGCGCGGACTTTATTTATCTCCGCTTTGAACTGCTCATAATCGGTTATGGTATGCTCGGTCTTACGGATTATTTCGGTTGAGTCCCAGATCCGCCTTATCTCTTCATCGCCGAGCCTTGCCATGATAGCCTTTCCGACGGCGGTGTAGACAAGCGGCATTGAAAGTCCCACTCTCGACACCATTCGCACCGAGTTGCGCGCCGACTCAAATTTATCGATATAAACGATCTCATTGCCGTTGCGTTCGACAAGGTGAACTGTCTCCCCTGTCAGCTCGGCGATACGCTCAAGATGCTTTCTTGCATATCTGCGGATATCTATTTTAGAAAGACTGCCTGCCGAAAGTCTCAGAAACCGGAGAGTCAGCTCATATTTTTCGGTGGACGGATTTTTTGCGACATATCCGAGTCCCGAAAGAGTTGATAGCAGACGAAAGACCGTCGCCTTATTGAGCCCCGACTCCGCCGCCAACTCCGTTATACCCATTGCGCCGTGTTTGCAAAGCAGCTCGACAAGCCCGAACGCGCGCTCGACCGACTGCACTGATGATCCTGCCATGATAAATTACCTCTTTTTCAGTCTAATAAAAATATAACATATTTTCGCCTTTTTTTCAAATAGTACTTGACAAATTTATTTTTGGTGCTAAAATGGACTTGTAAATGAAACAGCGTTTCACTATACGAAACGCAGGGAGGGCAATATGGAAAAACTTATCGAAAAAGTCAAGGCAGCAGGCGTTGTTCCCGTTGTCAAGATCGATGACGCTAAAGACGCGGTGGATCTTGCGAAGGCGCTGAGAAACGGCGGTCTTAATTGCGCTGAGATCACATTCAGAACAAACGCCGCAGAGGAAGCGATAAAGCGTATTCGCGCACAGTTCCCCGATATGCTGATCGCGGCGGGCACAGTGCTTTCAGCCGAACAGGCAGACAGAGCAATGGCTGCCGGCGCCGATTTTATTGTGAGCCCCGGTCTTAATCCCGAGGTCGTGCGCCACTGTATGGTGAAAGGCTATCTGATAGTTCCGGGCGTTTGCACACCGGGCGAAGTCGAAAAGGCTCTTTGCTTCGGTCTTAAATATTTAAAGTTCTTCCCTGCAGAAGCTGCAGGCGGAGTTAAGATGATCAAGGCTATGGCAGCTCCGTATGTCGGAGTTACATTTATGCCAACCGGCGGCATCAACGAAGGCAACCTGAAAGACTATCTCGGCTGCAAGGCTGTTTTTGCCTGCGGCGGAAGCTGGATGGTTCCCTCCGACAAGATAGCAAACGGTGAATTCGACGAGATCGAAAAACTGACAGCAGGCGCTGCTGCGCTTTTAAAGGAGATAAGAAAATGAAAGTTGTTACATTCGGTGAGATAATGCTCAGGCTCGCGCCCGAGGGATATTATAGATTTTTGCAGGCGGAAAAGTACGGCGCTGTCTACGGCGGCGGCGAAGCCAATGTTGCGGTGTCGCTTGCAAACTACGGCGCAGATGTCGCTTTTGTTACAAAGCTGCCGAAGCACGAAATAGGTCAGGGCGCGATCAACTCGCTCCGCCGTTTCGGTGTTGACACAACCAAGGTTGCACGCGGCGGCGACAGAGTCGGTATTTACTATCTTGAAAAAGGCGCGTCTCAGCGTCCCTCAAAGGTCATTTATGACCGCGCAGGCTCGTCTATCGCAACTGCCGACACTTCCGATTTTGATTGGGAGGATATTTTCAAGGGCGCCGATTGGTTCCATTTCACCGGCATCACTCCCGCTCTCGGCGACAATGTTACGGCTATCTGCCTTGAAGCTGTCAAGGAAGCTAAAAAGCAGGGCGTTAAAGTAAGCTGTGATCTGAACTATCGCAAGAAGCTCTGGACAAGAGAAAAAGCCGGCGAGGTTATGGCAGAGCTTATGAAATATGTTGATGTCTGCATTGCAAACGAAGAGGATGCCGCGGATGTTTTCGGCATTAAAGCCGCAAACACCGATGTTACAAAGGGCGAAGTCAATCACGACGGATATAAAGATGTTGCAAAGCAGCTTGCCGAGCGTTTTGGTTTCTCTCATGTTGCAATAACGCTCCGCAGTTCGATCTCCGCGAACGACAACGATTGGGCGGCTATGCTTTACGACGGCAAGGATTATTGCTTCAGCCGTCAGTATCATATGCACATTGTTGACCGTGTCGGAGGCGGCGACAGCTTCGGCGGCGGACTTATCTATGCTCTGCTCTGCGGTTATTCATCGCAGCAGGCTATCGAGTTTGCAACTGCGGCAAGCTGTCTCAAGCACACCATCGAAGGCGACTACAACATGGTCAGCGTTGACGAGGTGAAGGCTCTTGCAGGCGGCGACGGCAGCGGCAGAGTCCAAAGATAAATTGAACTAAAAAAGGCACTGTTCTCACAGTGCCTTTTTTAAATTATCTGCTCGCCGACTGCACGGTATTCTTTAGGCGTCATGCCGGTGACTTTTTTGAAGGTTTTATTGAAATTCGCGGTGTTGTTAAATCCGCATTTAAGGGCAATATCGAGTATGTTCATCTGCTCATCGTCGTTAAGACAGCGGATCGCCATATCGATGCGTCTCGAATTGACATACTCCCACAGCGTTATTCCGCTCACCGCATGGAACAGCGATGAAAAATAGTTCGGGCTCATTCCTGCCACCGCGGCGACTTCGGCGAGCGACTGCTGCTCGGACAGGTTCTGATCGATATACTTGATCGCGCGCCGCACCGAACGGAATTTATCACGGCTCACCGGCGGTGTGTCCGACGAATAATCAAAATCGCGGATCAGGCTTATGATAAGAAAGTTTAAAAGCGATTTAATTCTGAGGGCGTATTCCGGCGGCTTTTTTGAAAGCTCCTCGATTATTTGCGAGAAAAGCTCGGAAATGAACGCGGAGCTTTTTGCAGGAATACGGTTTTCAAATCGATCGCCGTGCTGAAAGCAGAAATTGATATTCTGCTCGGAAAAGCTGTCGGCGCTTCTTCCCCAAAAATAGCGCGGTTCGAAATGCAGGTTTATAAGCCTGAGCCCGTCTTTTCCGACTTCGGTTATACAATGCTGTTCATTGCTCGAAAACACGAAAAAATCGCCTTTTGAAATGGGATATACCTTATCATCGCGCGCGGTGTAGACTCCGCTTCCCTCCAGAATACAGCTTATCTCAAACCTGATATGGCTGTGCCGCTGCAATGGGCGCTTGCCCTCGGACACTGCGACTTCCCACGCCTTGAGCAGTGTTGCGCCGTCCGTTCCGTGGAGCTCGCCGAGATCGTTAATCATTTCTGCCTCCGATATGATCGTAATATAGTTTTGCTTTTAAAATGCATAAAAAGCATATAAAAAGCTGATGTCTAGTTAAATTATAATACGCAGGATATAATAAGTCAATCGTAAAATCCTTTGCTAAAATCAAGGCCTCCGAAAATTCGGATCATTCTTGCAAATAAAATAAATATTTGATATAATTATGAAAAATGCTGAATATGCTTTCGACCGCACATTCGGCGGATAAACGGCATAAAGCCGGCATTTCCCCAACGTAGATATATAACATCAATCGTAATATAGTTTGCAAATTAGGTAATATTGTTGATGAAAAGACCTCCATTCAATCTTATAATTTAATTAAAATAAAACACGAGGCATGAGAATGCTCATCGTAAAATTTTTTGGAGGTAATGTATGCTGAACACTTATTCCAACCCCTCAGATCTCAAAATCACGGATATGCGCTTTGTCGATATTGACGGCGCACCCAAACGCTGCACAATACTCAAGATCATGACAAACCAGGGCATCACAGGCTACGGTGAGGTGCGCGACGCTTCTTCCAAGACCTATGCTCTTATGCTCAAGAGCCGTATTCTCGGTGAAAACCCCTGCAATGTGGATAAGATCTTCCACAAGATAAAGCAGTTTGGCGGCCCGTCCCGTCAGGGCGGCGGCGTTTCCGGTATTGAGATCGCACTTTGGGATCTCTGCGGTAAGGCCTACGGCGTTCCGATGTATCAGCTTCTCGGCGGCAAGTTCCGCGATAAAGTAAGAGTTTACTGCGACACCGATGTTGACGGCAAGCACACCGGCCACGATATGGGCCTTGCGCTTAAAAAGCGTATGGATATGGGATTTACATTCCTCAAGATGGATCTCGGTATCGGTCTTTTGCTCGATGAGCCCGGAACGATCAATGCTCCGCTCGGCTTTATCGACGACATGATCAAATACGCTCCGCATATCATGAATGTTCAGGGCGGCAGCGTTACTGCCGAGATGGTCAAGGCTCAGAAGAGCTATCAGATAGTCACGACCGCTCATCCGTTCACAGGTATTCATCTCACCGAAAAAGGTCTTGACTACCTTGAGAACTATGTCCGCGAAGTAAGAGATGTTATCGGCTATGAAGTTCCGCTCGCGATCGATCATTTCGGTCATGTCTGCGTTGAGGACTGCATTCGTTTTGCAAAGCGCATGGAGCCGTACAACCTCGCATGGCTTGAGGATATGGTTCCGTGGATCTACACCGATCAGTATGTTCGTCTTAAAAACAGCACAAATATTCCGATCTGCACAGGCGAGGATATTTATCTTAAAGAAGGCTTTGAAGAGATCATCAGCGCAGGCGGCGTTTCGGTAATCCACCCCGACATTCTTACCTGCGGCGGTGCGCTTGAGCTCAAAAAGATCAGCGACTATGCAGACGAGCACGGTGTTGCAACTGCTGTACATATGGCTGAAAGCCCCGTTGCCTGCCTTGCCGCTGTTCACACTGCCGCTGCTATGCACAATGTTCTCGCACTCGAGTTCCACTCGGTCGATGTTCCGTGGTGGGCAGATATGGTCACAGGTATCGAAAACCCGATCTTCAAGGACGGCTTCATAAATGTTCCTGAGAAGCCCGGTATAGGTTTTGATGATCTCAACGAAGAAGTGATCAAAGAGCATATCAATCCGAAGATCCCCGGCTACTTTGAGCCGACCGATGAGTGGAACGAAGAGTTCTCGAACGACAGGATCTGGAGCTGATCGGATCTTATACCGCAATTTAAAACAATTTGTCGAATAAAATCGGAGAGTGAAATATAATGCATTTTAATGACAGAGATGAAATAATTGCCTTGACCCCGCTTTGGAAAGGCGAGCGTTTGCCCGACGGCAGACCGAAGGTTGCAGACAAATATCTTGACGCTCTTAAAGATATGACTCTTGAAGAGGTCTGGAAGCCGATATATGTTCTCGGCTATGAAAATCAGTTTGTCGGCGGCGGCGAAAACCCGATGCACACACTGCACGACGACGGCAGAAAGCTAATCGGACGCGCTGTTACCTGCAGCTTCTGCCCGACAAGACCCGATCTGCACGATGTTATGTTTGCAAAGGGCGAGGAAGAAGGCAGACACGGCAACTACAATCAGTGGGTGATCGACAGCCTTGTTGAACGCGATGTTGTTGTTGCGGATATGTATGATAAGATCTACAAGGGTACATTCCTCGGCGGCAACCTCACCACCGCTATCAAGACGCGCACCAAAAACGGCGGCGCTGTTATCTGGGGCGGTATTCGTGATGTTGAGCAGATGAAGAAGGTTGAGGATGTTCAGGTCTACTATCGCGGCATCGATCCGACACCGATCAGAGAGTTTATCATGACCGGTTTCAACTCTGTCACAAACTTCGGAGGCGCTGTATGCCTGCCGGGCGATGTTGTATTCGGTGCAGGCGGCGGTGTTCTGTTTATTCCGTCGCATCTTGTTGCAGATGTTGTTGAGGGCGCTGCCAAGACTCATGTTAAAGACGATTTCGGCTTTGAGATGATTGCTCAGAACAAGTTTACCACCGCTCAGATCGACCGCAACACATGGACAGAGGAAATGCTCGATATGCTGCTCGAATGGATCAAGACAGATCCGAGAGGTGAGGAGTATCGTGATCTCGATTGGTCGAAGGAATACGATCTTGCCCGCAACGGCGACCCGAATGACACTCAGACAGCACTTTAATTTTGGGAGGACTAAAAAATGCTTTCACCTGCTGAAAACAGAAAGATCTGGACTGCGGCGATGGAAAGAAGCCGCGATCTGCTTGATGGCAGAGTTAAAAACGATATAGAAAAGCACCGCAAGGGCTGGTGCAAGCTTCGTTTCACCGATGAAAACGGCGAGCCGCTCAAAAACATGAAGGTTAAAGTCGATCAGGCTACTCATGATTTCGGTTTCGGCGCAAATATTTTCATGCTCGATGAATTTGAAGATCCGAAATACAACGAGAAATACCGCGAGCAGTTTAAGGAGTATTTCAATGTGGCCACCGTTCCTTTCTACTGGAACGGTGTTGAGCCGGACGAGGGTCAGCCGCGCTATGATAAGCACAGCAAAAAGGTTTACCGCCGCCCTGCTCCCGAGCTTTGCATGGAATACTGCGAGGAAAACGGAATTACCCCGAAGCTTCACTGCCTTGTTTACGACAAGTTTATTCCGAAGTGGACACCAAGAAACGACATGGAGAAGATGGAGGCTCTTTATGAAGAGCGTATGCGTCAGATCTCCGAGCGTTTTTCGGGCAGAATGCTTGAATTTGAAGTTATCAACGAGCTTCTTTTGGAGCCGAGATGGGATTACAAGAGCGTTATAAGCAACAAGCACGACATTGTTGAATGGGCTTTTGATCTTGCGAGAAAGTATTTCCCGGATGAGACGCTTGTTATCAACGAGGCGGATCATGTTATCGAGCTTGCTGAGGAAAGATACCGCGACGCTTACTTCCTGCTTGTTGAGAACGCGCTGAGAAACGGCGTTGATATTGACAAGATCGGTCTTCAGTATCACATCTTCACCGGTGCTACGACTGCTAACGATGAGGAATACGAAGAGGCGGTTCTGGCGGGCGACAAGCTTGTTGATCCCGATCTTATTCTTAAAGGTCTTGATATTATCGCTCAGCTCGGTCTTCCGCTCGAGCTCACCGAGGTCACTGTCCCGACATTCGGCGAAACCGAGGAGGACGAAGAGCTCCAGGCTGATCTTCTCGAACTGCTTTACAGCGTCTGGTTCAGCCATCCTGCTGTCAACACCGTTGTTTATTGGAATGTTCCGGACGGTTATGCTTATATCGATCCCGACAGAAAGGACTGCCTTTGGAACGAGAACAAGTGCCGCGGCGGTCTGTGGCACCACGATCTGACTCCGAAGAAATCGGCGCTCAGACTCCACAAGCTTGTTCACGATGTTTGGCACACAACAGAAGAGCTCACGACCGATGAAAACGGATATGTTGAGTTTCGCGGCTTCTACGGCGAATACACCGCTGAGGCAGGCGACTTTGCCGCTTCGTTCGGTATCCATAAGGGCGACAGCGAAGTTACCGAGATAATTCTTTAAAAAGGGGCGTTATTTATGGGCTCAAACGGAAAACGCGCGCTCGTTACCGGCTCGTCGAGAGGTATCGGCAGAGCGATAGCGATCTCTCTTGCAAAGGACGGCTACGAGGTCATTGTTCATTGCGCAGGAAATGCTCAGAAAGCGCATGAAACAGCCGATATAATTGCAAAAAACGGCGGCAGCGCGACAGTTGTTCAGGCGGATCTTTGCGATCCCGAGCAGACACTGAAGCTTGCAAAGGAAATGGGTGATATTGATACGCTGGTGCTCAATGCATCGGTGCAGATCAAGGAGCACTGGGAAGATATCAGCCTTGAGCACTGCCACAAACAGCTCAACTGCAACCTTGTTTCATCTATGCTTCTGATACAGGCGGCGGCGCCTTATATGAAAAAGGCAGGCTGGGGCAGAATAGTCACTATCGGCTCGGTGCAGGAAGCAAAGCCGCACCCCGATATGCTTGTTTATTCCGCGTCCAAAGCGGCGCAGACAAATATGATGCGCTCGCTCTCACTTCAGCTTGCAGAGTACGGCATAACTGTCAACAATGTTGCTCCGGGCGTTATTGCTACCGACCGCAACGCCGAAGCACTTGCAGACAAGGAGTATGCTAAAAAGGTCATGGATTCGATCCCTGTTCGGTTCTACGGCGAGGCCGAGGACTGTGCAGGCATCGTAAGCCTTCTCTGCTCCGACGACGGCAGATATATCACTGGTCAGAGCATTTATGTGGACGGAGGCAAGAGCGTACAATGACGATCGAATGGATAGGCCAGAGCGGTTATATCATTCGCTCGGACAGCACCGAGATAGTTATTGATCCGTATCTTTCCGATGTTGTCGGTCGTTTGGCAAATAAGTCGAGGATAGTTCCCGCACCGATAGAGCCTGCCGACATTAAGGCGGACGCTGTCATTTGCACACATGATCATCTCGATCATATTGATATCGATTCAATCCCCTTGATGGACGATTCGCTTGCATTTATCACCACAAACGATGGCAAGCAGAAAATACTTTCTCTCGGCAAGAAAAAGGTGACGGCGCTGAATGTAGGCGAGAGCGTTTCGGTCGGCGATATGACGATCACTGCGGTCTATGCGAATCACACAGTAGAGGCGTTCGGCGTTGTTGTGAAATGCGGCGGTATTACGCTTTATTTCAGCGGAGACACGCTTTATGATGAAAAGCTGTTTGATATATCAAAGTATCATCCCGATTACACTTTTATCTGCATAAACGGCAAGCTCGGCAATATGAATGTCGATGAAGCGCTGACGACTGCTCGCCGTATCGGTGCGAAGTTCAATGTGCCGAACCACTACGGTATGTTTGCAGAGAACACCGAGGATCCCTCGAAGTTTACCGACAAGATCGACGGCGGTTTTACAATGGATCTCGCTGTCAGCTACGAAATCACCGAAAACGGGCTTTTGGCTCTTTGATAACAACTGATAGGACTGCGTATTTCTTTATGGGATACGCAGTCTTATTTTTGGATTTTGATAAATATGGGAGGTTTATGGGACAGTTGTTTTTGTAGAATAGGATTGTCCCTTGAGGGAGAAGTTATGAAAAAAGAGGTATGAACGATATGAAAATGATCGGATTTTTGAGAAGTGTTAAGGTTTTGCTCGCTTTTGCAATGCTGTTTTGCGTGGGTGCGGTGTTTGTCGGGGCAGCGACAGTCGAACAGGCCGGTATCGAGATCGGCGAGGCGGCGGACGCTGTTTTGTCGCCTGCGATCGGTGCGGTTGTGTGCTTTGCGCTGATAGTGTTCTGCGATCGCATTGCGGGTTCGGTGAAGTCGTATTGCCGCCGCAGACGCAGAGTGCGCCTGCCGATAAATAAATGCGGTGAACCGAAATTTACCCGTGTGGCTTGAAAATTGATCCCGCTCTTGACAAACCTCGGCGAATACATTATAATATGGTATGGTTCGTCGAGGTGTAGCTCACCTGGTAGAGCGCTTGGTTTGGGAGCATAGACGGCATTTCTGACGTTTATCGGTGCCAACCGCCGAAAGCCCTTTAACCGTGTGAATTTCGGGCGGTTCGGAAAAAGAAAAAAGCAGTCAAAAATGTGTTTGACCACAGATTTGACCACTTACATGACCACAATTTAATAACTATCGGGGTGTAGCGCAGTTGATAGCGCGCCGCATTTGGGATGCGGAGGCCGCGAGTTTGAGCCTCGCCACTCCGACCAAAAATCCTCTGAAACCGAGCGTTTCAGAGGATTTTTCATACCTTTAAGCCTTTTCTTTGTCTACTGCATCCCAAATTTTGAGCATTCAATCTGTTGTGGCATTGACAGCATATACTTTCTTGGTTATAATATAAGTAAGCAAATCTAAATACTTTTTGCATTAGTAAAAAGATGATCGACAAATCCTTAGTTAAGCTGTTATAAGGATTGCCCTTTGAGGTTTCAGCAATAGGTTGCCCTATGTGTCGTTCAGAGTATTTGCTTAATAAAAAAGGAGGTCAAATACGGATTATACTTCTTAACTACTTTAGAAAGAGGTATATTTAATGAACAAAACTATGGAGCTTAACAAAGAAACCGCAAATCGATTGTGGGTAAAGCAATTTGGCAAAAGACAAAAGGCTTTTGACTTTGCCGGACGAGAAATTGCCAAAGCTTCCTACAACGACAGAAACAGTAATTTTGGATGGAATGTTGACCACATTCTTCCGGAATCAAGGGGCGGTAAAACCGCAGATCACAATCTAATCTGTTGCAGTATCAAAACCAATGACGAAAAAGCAGATCGCTTTCCTGCTTTCAAAGCAAATGGAAAGCAGTTTGAAATTCAGCGCAGAGAAAATCATTATGAAATCATAGAGAAATCCCGTAAAACTGAAAATCAATACCTTGACGATTCTGTGAATTTTTATGATGTTGCGCAGGGATTAAAATGCTGGAAAAAATGCAAACCAGATGAGCGTGAGGTCTTCGTTGCTTTTGCAAAAATTAAACTTGAAGTATCTTATGGAGAAACTTCTACAATTAATAAATTCCGCGAATTTATTAAAAAAATGTTTGACACCAGTAACATTTACGAAGACCGAAATATAAATTATTCATCATTCGGCTCAACAACAGTTGTTTTTACGATAGTGAATTATAATGTTCCTTCTAAAGAGGACAGTGAGGAATGGTTAAATCTCTGTGTTCTTTTAAGCACCTATCGTGATTATCTAATAAAAAAAACGGCTATTAATAAATTACAGATTCTTTGTGGAATTTTCTGCTATGAGAACGAATCGCAAATGCGTTCTGCTATTTGCAATGATATTATTGCTAACCATAATATGATCTTTAATGAAAATCTTATGGTTAACGAGTTGATAAAAATTAATACAAGTGCAAATAAAGAGCTCGTTGACGCACAACCCATTTGTAGAATGACAATGTCATGTAGACCAGATATCAGATGGTATCCATATAATCTTGTTTTTACAAAGTTATCGGCAAATTTACAAAAACGCATAGACAATTAACAGTATATTCCAATGGCCTCTAAAGAGATGCCGGGCAACAGACATTTCATTTTTTCAGAATTTACACCGCCACGGATTTTGTTTCCGTAGCGGTGTTTTCTTATGCTGACTGCTCTGCCTTGATCCGTTCCTTTTCAGCTTTAATTTGTGCCTTAACCGCTGCAATCATTTCCGCGAGCTTTTCTTCGCATTCTTCTCTTGTTTTCGCGTAGATATTATGGCTTTCCCGCTTGCCGTAGGCGTTGGTCGGAGTGTACCGTCCCTCGTAGAGGTGGTCGTTAATCATGGTGACACAACCCGTCCCAGGCTTTCGTATTTTGGGCTTGTACGGCGTGAATTCGACCGGGGTGGTATCTTTCCTTTCCTCGCGCTTTTCTGTCGGCATACTGGCGTCTGTACCACCGATTTTGCGGTCTATATGCACCGCCGCCTGCCTTTGCATAGTATCGGTGATATGGCTGTAAATATCCAGCGTGGTTGCTGATGACACATGGCCTATAGTTGCCGAAAGAGTTTTCACATCCATACCGTGCTCCAGCGCCATGGTCGCAAATGTGTGACGCAAATCGTGAAAGCGCACCTTTTTACAGCCTGCCCGTTCCAAGATCAGTTGTAACCGTTTTCTAACCGATGACGGATTTCTCGGTCTGCCGTTATCCGTCGGTGACGG
>CAKSQZ010000012.1 GCA_934486895.1 uncultured Eubacteriales bacterium
ATGTAATCACACTCATATAAGCGACGATCTCCGCCCCAATCGGGACGGAGATCATTTTATGAATTTAAATCGTTTGAAATCGGCACACAGAAGCGGCGATATCCGCACTCGAATTATATCACGGCAAAAGAATAAATCAACAGCTTACATATATATACAAAAAGCGTGGCTTTTTGTGTTTTGAAATGGTATAATGGATTTACTTATCTTATTTGAAAAAGAAGGGATATAAAATGAAAGATTACCGTTTGGAAAACGACATTTTTGTTATTGACGATTATGACAAAAAAGCGCCGTTTTGCAGTTTTTTACCCGGTATTGCCGGCGAGAAGGGCATTCCGCTGTGGTCGTTTTATGTCAACCGCGGACAATGCATGACCAGCTTCGGCTACAACAACAAAAACAACCCGATAATGCAGTTCTTCCCTGCCAACATTGCTTATGAAAACACGGCTGTTAAGGGGTTTCGGACATTCATCCGCAAGGACGGAAAATTCTTCGAGCCGTTTTTTGCGACCGCCGGTGACGGTGTTCGCCGCAGTATGTATATCAAGCAGAACTCGCTGAGAATTGTTGAAGTTGATAAAAACAATGAGATTGAAACAGAGGTTGAATATTTCATTCTGCCGGAAGAGCCTGTCGGCGCGCTCGTTCGCAAGCTGACTGTCAGAAACCTCGGCGGCAACGCCGAGATCGAGCTGCTTGACGGTATGCCGAAGCTGATCGCCTACGGTATCACAGGCGATGAATTTGCAAAAATGGCTTATCTTTTCCGCTCGTATTTCACCATGCTCAACGAGAAAAACGGAATTCCTGTTTTTCTTAATCAGATCAGCGGCGACGATTCGGACGAGGTCAAGCTGAGAGCGGGCGGCTATTTCTATATGGCGTTTGATAAATCGGGCATTATTCCGCCGATCTACGATCCTATCGCTATTTTCGGCGAGGAGACCTCGCTTGTTTACCCGCTCAGCTTCCGCGATGGCGGTCTTGAAAAAGTTGAAGAGTATCCGCAGATCGGAGTCAACAAGCTGCTTTGCGCTTTTGCTCACAAGAAAATTTGTCTTGGCAAGGGAGAACAGCACACGCTGACTTCGCTTATCGGCTACACTCCCTCCTGCAATGCCATAAACTCGCTTGCTCCGACTTTCTCGGCAGAAGGTTTTATCGATAAAAAGCTTGAGCGCGCCAACGAGATAACAGATACGCTGACCTCAGATATTCAGTCGAAAACAGGCAGCCCTGTTATGGATATGTATGCAAGACAGTGCTATCTTGATAATTTCCTTCGCGGCGGATATCCGATTGTTTTCGGCGACAAGGTCATACATATCTATTCGAGAAAGCACGGCGATCCCGAACGCGATTACAACTATTTCTCCATTGCAGGAGAATACTATTCGCAGGGCGACGGCAATTTCAGAGATGTTTGCCAGAACCGCAGAAGCAATGTTGTTTTCTGCCCTGAATGCGGCGATTTCGATATTTGGACATTCACCTGCCTTATGCAGTTCGACGGGTATAATCCGCTGTTTGTTAAGGGCGTGACTTTCACCGTCAAAGCCGACAAAAAAGCGGAAACCGAAAAGCTTATTCGCGGCAGCGTCAAGGGCGACAGCGCAAAAGCGCTCGAGATAATCTCCGGCAGGTTTACAGCCGGCGAGCTGATAAACGGTGTGTTCAATTCAGGTGCTGAGCTTAACTGCTCGGACAAGGAGCTGCTCGAAAGCTTGCTTTCGATGTGCGATCAGCATATTGAAGCGAGTACCGATAAATACGGTTACTGGAGCGATCACTGGGATTACATTATGGATCTTGTGGACTCTTATCTCAAGGTTTATCCCGATAAGCTATATGATCTGATGTTCTCCCGCCGCGACTACACCTACTTTGACAGCGATGTTTTTGTCCGCCCGAGAAGCGAAAAATATTATTTCGACGGCTATAAAGTCCGTCAGCTCAGAACATACCGTGTTATGACTGAAAAATACGACAAAGGATACATCAAAAACGGCACTAACTGGCTGAAAGACGCAGACGGAAATGTTTATAAGACCGACCTTTTCGAGAAGCTTTTCTCGCTTTGCGTTAACAAATTCGCACTGCTCGATCAGGGCGGTATGGGTATTGAAATGGAGGTCGGAAAGGCGGGTTGGTGCGATTCGTGCAACGGTTTGCCGAGTGTTTTCGGAAGCGGCATGAGCGAGACATTCGAGCTTAAAAGAATGCTCCGCTTTATGATAGATGTCTGCGAGCAATTCAAGGGCACTGCGCTGAAAATTCCGAAAGAGCTTTATGATTTCTCGCTCACGCTCAAAGCGAATACCGAGGACAAGTCGCTGTCGCAATTTGATTACTGGGATCGGCAGGCGAGCGCAAGAGAGCTTTTCAGAGATAAGACAAAGTATGATCTGTGCGGAGAGACGGCAGATATTTCGACAGACGAGATCGGAAAAATGCTTTGCGAATATCTTGATAGAGTTGATCTCGGAATCAAGAAAGCGCTGGAGATCGGAAACGGACTTTGCCCGACATACTTCCGCTACAAGGCTACCGACTACGACATACTCTCAAAGCCCGACTACGCGGATTATCCGCTTGCAGCCGTTCACAAATTTGAGACGGATATGGTGCCGTTCTTCCTTGAAGCGCCTGCGAAACATCTTACAAACACTGCTTCAAAGGAAGAAGCGCTTGATATTTTCAAGCGTGTTAAGGCAAGCGGCATCTATGATGAAAAACTGAAAATGTATAAAACGAGCGAGCCGCTGACGAATGAAACGGTTGAGATAGGCAGACTGAAGGCGTTTACTCCCGGCTGGCAGGAGCATGAATCGGTGTTTTTGCACATGGAATACAAATATCTGCTCGCTCTTCTTGAATCGGGACTTTACGATGAATTTTACGGCGAGCTGAAAAACGCTTATATTCCGTTCCTCGATCCAAAGGTCTACGGCAGATCGATACTTGAAAACAGCTCGTTTATCGCATCGAGCGCAAATCCCGATCCGACACTGCACGGCAGAGGATTTATGTGCCGTCTTTCCGGATCGACAGCAGAGGTCGTTTCGATCTGGATCAATATGTTCCTCGGAGAGCACCCGTTTGTTTATGAAAACGGCAGGCTTTGCATGAGGCTGAAGCCTATACTTCCCGGCTGGATCTTCGATGAAAACGGCGAGGTTGAGTTCAAACTGCTTTCAAAGAGCGTTGTTACTGTTCACAATTCCAAAAAAGCGGACAGTTGGCGCAGTGAGATCGATCATGTCACGGTTGACGGAGCGCGCTTTGACGGCGACACGGTTGACGGTGAAACTGCAATCAGCATCAGAAACGGCAAGCCCTCGAAGATCGATATTTACTATAAATAAAATCAAGACAGCTAAACGGAAAAGAGCGTACCTTTCGGTACGCTCTTTTCCTAATGGAGAGATCATATATATGAGGTATCAGCTATTTTTGAACTGTGACGCCGTAGAACAGCAGGTCAAACCCATTACCTGCTCCGGATATACTGAGCGATACCGCCTTTTTATCGGCAGGAACATCGATCTTCAGCATATTCGCTACATAACGTTCACGGTCGGGCTGATTTATAAAGTCAATAACGCGCTGAGCCTTTGAAGCTCTCGGATTAATCCTTGACGGACCGAACCAAGCGCACGCTGTTGACACCTCATATCCGTTTCTGAGCGGAATGTCTGCCGATGTGCCGTCGTTATAACCGACGGTACAAACAGCCGCTTTTTCACCGAGCTCACCCTCTATCGGGAAGCCCTTCGGCATGCCTGTGCAGCCGATAAGATAAATCGCTTTTGCTTCGGGCAGATCGAGCTTTATACTGCACTGATCTGTCATAACAAGCGGTTTTTTAATAAGATCTGCGGGAAGTGTTCCGATACTGTATACATCATCTGGCAAGATCGGGCCGATGTCCAGAACACGCTGTTTACGCTCGACAAAGATAAATCTCTTTATCGGAACGAGAGCGTCCTCTGTCATCTTCTCATACGCCTTTATCTGATCCTTTGTATCGGTGAGACCGCAAAGGGAAACTGTTTCATAATCGCCCGACGGCGCATAGTATTCATGCACCTGCATGGAGCGCTCGGGTTCGGGCTTTACATTGAGCTTTGCATAATGCTCCTTGAAAACCTTAAGGCAGGAAAGCGGACGGCGGAATCTATCCACCAAACCTTCATGCAGAACACCGTCCTTACAAGCGGGCATATAGCGGTTGAATTCAAAGACCTCCGCCCAGCACCATGCCGCGGCGCCTGCGATAACGGGTTTATCCTCGTCATTCTGCCAAAGCTTGACCATTTCATCGACAAACTCGCCGAACAAATGCGGATTTTCATAGACATGATAGCCGCCCCACTCTGTGAGCATGAGAAGTTTATCATTCAGCTCGACTGCGCTTTCGATCATTCGCTCGGGAGTCGGGCTGTACGGATGCATTGTATAGAAATCAAGCTCACACTCGGCAAAGTGCTTCTTGGTCATCGGGATATCCATGCAGTTTGCGCCGGAGACCATTCTTGTGGGATCGTTCTCGCGGCAGACTTTTGCAGCCGCTCTGAGATATTCCGGTGTGAAGATACACTCATTGAAGCTGAGCCAGAAAGCAACGCTGACATGGCTGCGGTCGCGGATGACCGTTCTTCTGAGCACTTCAAGGCTGCCGTTGAATATCTCTTCGTTTTTGACATTCGACCACCAAAGGCCCGGTTCTTCGGATACCATAAGTCCGATCTCGTCGGCAATATCAAGCACCTTTTTATGATGCGGATAATGAACAAGGCGCACAAAGTTTGAGCCGTTGTCCTTTATCATCTGCATATCGGCTCGCATTTGCTCCTCACTCATCATATGCCCCTGATCGCCGAAAAGATCGTGGCGGCAGACACCTACCAAAAAGAGCGGTTCGCCGTTGAGATAGAAACGCTTGCCCTTTGCTTTGAGTTCCTTAAATCCGACTTTGCGGATATCTGTATCCGTCACCTCACCGTTTTTATAAACAGAAACCGCGAGAGTGTACAAATGCGGCGTGTCGGGAGTCCAAAGAAGCGGAGATCTTACTTCAAAATGAACATCGGTTCCCTCGCCTGCGGCTGTTTCGTTTCCGAAAGGATCGGTGAGAGTGAAAGATACTTTATCATATTCGCCCTCAACAGTTGTTTTAACAGCAGCGAAAGCCTTTTTATAATCATCGCTGAAGGAAGCTGAGAAAACAGTATCCGAGATGAACGACGACGGATAATACTCGACATAGACATCTCTGATAATACCGCTGTAATTCTCCCAGCCCTCAGACGGGCCGAAAGCGGGTGTGATATCGATTATCTGAACACAAAGCTCATTATCTTTATCACGGATAATATCGGTTATTTCAAAGCGATATTCGCAGTAAGGGAGCATTTTGCCGAGAGTTTTGCCGTTTAAGGTGACTGTTGCGGCATAGGTGATACCGTCGAGCACAAGAAACGCCCTCGAATCGGGAAGCTCGTTATCGAAAAATCTGCGGCAATACGAAACACCGACAGCATAATCCGAATAAGGAACGCGTTTTTTAGTATATTCCCCGTCGGCTATCTTATAGTCCCAAAAGCCGTTTAAAAGCTGAGTTTTTCTGCTCATATAAGATTTCCCTTTCCGCTCTTCATATACTCCGCAAGCTCATCTCTTTTCTTTAAGATCATCTTTCCGAGCTTTGTATCCGGAGAAAGTCCGCAAACATCGTTTATGAGCTGCTGTGTCGATTTGGAAGCGACCATCTCATTCCACTGAGTTTCGCTCTCATTTGTGAAAAGCAGAGCAGCCGCCGCTGTTGCAACAAGCACCGAAATATCTTCGCCGTATTTATCGAGCAGGCACATCGGACCGATAACACGCTCCGCCCATTTGAGCTTGCGCTGAGGCTCTCTGCCGTTTCTGGCAACAGTGTCTTTAATAGTGCGGTCGCAGAACTTCTTTTTTGAAAGCTCAGCAAATTCCGCCTGATCTTTCTCGTCATATCCGAACTCTTTGCAAAGCACACGGTTTGTCGCGGCATAGTTGCGATCGAGCGCCGAAAGGATCTCGGGATCATTGGCGGCGTCACCATAGTCCGAGAAGCCCTTTACAAAGCCGAGATACGCTATAACGCAGGAAGCGGCATTATATGTGTAGAGCTTGCGGGTGAGGAAGTTGCCGAAGCCGTCGATCGGGCGGATACCGGGCATACCCGGATCATAGCCGCAAAGCGGCTTGGCATCGCACTGGAGATAAGGATAATTCTCGCTTGCGATATCGAGTCCGCCGTCCTCAATAGTTGTGCAGAACACTGTCGATTCTGCCGCGCAGACATTATCAAGTCCGAGGTTATCGAGCAGAGTCGCCGCAGGGTGCGAAGCGTTCTCCGCGGTGATGATATATCTGCGCTTACCGTCGTTTATGAGGTCTTTAAGCGATTTGCCGACATCGGGCAGGTTTGTGCCGCCGACTGATACGATGATCAGCTCGACATCGGAAAGATCGGCATTATCGTATGTCACGGCAGTGTAGCCGTCGATCACCATCGGCTCTCTGCAATTACCGAAAAAGCTGATCTTAAACGAGCCCGCTTTATTAAGACGGTCGACAAGATCTTTATCCTTTTCGATAAACACGATCTCTCTTTCGGATTCGCGGATAAGACGGGCAATATAGCCTCTGCCTGTTTTACCTGCGCCTATTATAGCAATTTTACTCATTGATCCAGCCCCACTCTTTAAGCAATTTGATCTTATCTTTGATCATCATACCGAGTTCTCCGTTTGCATCTATCTTGCAAACCTTTGTGAGAACAGCGTCTATTCCCTCGTTTTCACGAATGTTCTTGAGCTGAACCGCAAATTCATCGCTGTCATTATTATAATATATTGCGGCAGCAATTGCAATACAAAGATTTTCAGGTTTGATACCGTATTCAAGAACAAGTCTTGCGGAACCGACAAGGCGGTCGTCGGGTCCGAGTTTGCGCATTGGATCGCGCGCGTTTCTCTCGATGAAGTCGACGATCGTTCTGTCCTGAAGCTTTGCTTTTGATGTGAGCGTGAATGCGAGCTGTTCATCAAGCGGGAAATGATGCTTTTTGGAAAGAGCGGTCGCTGTCTCGTGATAAACGCCATCGAGTATTTTCAGGATACGCTCATCGTGAGCCGCGTCTGCGATCTTCTCATAGCCGAGCAGAGCGCCGATATATGAAACGCTGCCGTTTGCGGCGTTGTATGTATAGAACTTGCGCTCGAGGAAGCCTGTGAACGACTCGACAAGCTCGAGTCCCTGAATATCGGGGAGCTTGCCGACGATACGCGACGCATCGACAGGCAGTTTCCAGAAGTTCTGGACATTGACAACCAGCGGATCTTTTTTGAGTGCTTCCTCGTCTGCTTCGATAGCGGAGCGCATGATGACCGCTTCCGTTACGCCGACATTCTTATCAAAGAATGCTTTTTCTTCATCGTTCAAAAGCTCTGTGATACCGTTTTTCAGAATGGTTGCGGGCAGCTTCCAGTTTTCGCAGGTCACGATATTAAGTGTGCCGCCCTTTTTAGCCTTTGCTTTAACGCCGAGAGCAAGCATTGGAACGATATCGTTTAAGTTTTTGCCGCCGACTGCTGTGAAAACAGCGTCTGCTTCGGAGATAACACGCTCGATATCTTCGCTGTCGGTGAAGCTGTAAGCGCTGACTCCCTTGACTGTGCAGCACTTATCGGGCGCACCGAGGATATTTACATAGTACTGTTTGTTTTGATTTATCAGATCGACAAGAGCATCTGCCTTCTCGACAAATGTGAACGGGATACCGCTGAGATACAGCAGATGACCGATAAATCCGCGAGCAATTTTGCCCGCACCGAAAATAACGCAACTCATATACTCATTTCCTTTCAAAATTGTTTCTGATTTCTTCCGCTTTATCAAACTGTTTTTTCAGTGTAGGATAAAGCGATCTGTATATTTCAAAGCGCTGATACATCAGCGATTGAAATCTTTTTTCCGGCATGATTGCTTCTTTATATCGGCAGTCAGCCGCCGCTTCACCGAGCGAGAGATAGTCGCCGCAGCCGACCGCAGCCAACATTGCCGCGCCGTAGGCGGAAGCGTCTTTCTGAACACACGGATAAACGGGTTTATCAAAAAGCGTTGCTTTTAATATATTGAGCGCTTCGCTTTTTGAAGCGCCGCCTGTTACCGCGATACGGTCTGCCTGAGGTCTGCCGAGTGTTTCATAGATGTGCCAAAGGCTGAACACAACGCCCTCCGCAATGCTGACGCAAAGCGAGGTCTTATCGCAGTCCGCTCCCATTCCGAAGAACACACCTCTTGCGTTCTGATCGAATATCGGAGCGCGTTCGCCGTTCAGATACGGCAGGAAAATCGGCAGCGACGGCGAATACTTTTCATAAAGCTGATCCTTTGTTAAGCTATCGAGCGAGAGCGCAAGATCGAGCGATCTTCCGCTTGACGCCGTGACGCCGTAGACCGCGTATCCCGAAAAATACGGACCGCTGACGAGCGGTGTGCTTTCATCGGGCGGCACATCAGATACAACGCCCAAATGCTCGCTTGTGCCTGTTATATCGAACAGCGAGCCGCTCGACACTATGCCCATTGAACATATTGCAGCGAAAAAGTCATTGCAGCCCGTGTAGACGGGTGTGCCTGCCGGCAGTCCGCACAGCTTTGAAAGCTGCTCTGTTGTTCTGCCTGCGATCTCGGTCGGGTCGGATATTTCGGGAAACACCGAACTGTCAAGCCCGAGCTCCGATAATAGCTTTTCGCTGTATTTCCCTGTTTCGAGGTTGCACAGTCCGCGCCATGAATACTTATCAGTCCGAGCGGTGCCGCAAAGGCGTTTTATCAGCATATCCTTCGGCTGCATAACGCTCTTTTGAATACCGAACTTACCGATTATGTATCTGAGTCTCGGCAGAGGATACGAAAGTATTTTCGGGTGCGGCATGGAGATCTCGGCAATATATTCCGCCTGAGTGTGCCGACCGAGCGTTTCTTCGAGCTCATTCTGCCCGACAGGATCATTCCAGCTCACAACATACTTATCATCGACTATATATGTTCCGACCTGAGATGACAGCCCTATCGCGCGGACTCCCGCGGGAGACAGTCTTTTCATTGCCTTGCAGACTGCATCAAACCAACCGTCGGGTGATATTTCCGTGTATTTTTCGCTGACGCTCTGAATCTCGTTTTCACAAAACCAGAGCAGCTTCACCGACGATGTGCCGAGGTCGATACTCAGTATGCCGGGCTTCAAAACTCAAACACCGCTTTCACAAAGCCCGCAGGTCTGCGGCGGGCATCGTCAAGCGCTTTTTCGTAATCCTCAAGGCTGAGCTTCTCGGTTATGAACGGCGTGAGATCGACTATGCCCTCCGCCATTAAATCTGCCGCGCGTTTGTGCATATTCCAGTTGTTGCCTGCACCGACAACATGGAGATTGTTGATATGGATATCATCGACACGGATATTCATAACCTTTCCTCTGCCGTAGCCCGCGAGAGCGACCGTGCCGCCCTTTCTCGCGATACGCAGACAGCTTTGAATGCAGCTTTCGATACCTGTGCAATCGACTATTACATCGGTGCCGTTCGGATGGATCTTCTTCATCTCGGCCTCAAGATCGGTTTCGCTTGAAGCGATAACATAATCTGCTCCGAGTCGGCGGGCAATATCGAGCCGCCTTGATGTCGATGCGCAGACAACGATCTTTCTCATACCCATTGCTTTAGCGCAGGCAAGCACGCACAGTCCTATTGAGCCTGCACCCATTATAAGAAGTGTGTCGCCGAACTGTGCAGCGGCTTTTTTGAGAGTTCCGAGCGCAACTCCGAGCGGCTCACACAGCGCCGCATTTTCAAATGGAAGATCATCGGCTATCTCATAAAGTCCGTATACCGGAACGCAGACATACTCGGCGTAAGCGCCGTCCCGCTTGAATCCGATCTCCTCAAAATCATTACAATAGCGCCAATTTCCGCTTCGGCAGGCGTCGCATTTCAGGCACACGACATCGTTGCTTCCGATGACGCGCTTACCGATCCAGCCGCTGTCGCTGTCCGACCCGACCGCTGTTACAACGCCGCTCCATTCATGACCCGGTGTGAGCGGATAGTTGGCGGGAATATTGCCGTCTACCACCTCGAGGTCGGTCGCGCAGACTGCCGCCGCGTGTACCTTCACCAGTGCAAAACCGGGATCGGGCACAGGGATCGGTTTATCTGTCAGCCTGACTTCGCCGGGACTTTCGATCACAACTGCTTTCATGCTTTTACTCCTTTTATCAATAAATTTTATCTATCATCTTAGACGCCGATATGAGCGCCGCACCGTAGGCGGCATTTCTGACATCGGTGAAAGTGAAGCTGAGTTTTTTACTGCTGAAGCTGTATTTTTCGCAAAGCCTTGAGAAATCCTCCAAAAACAGCTCTTTATGATCTATCATATCGCCGCAGAGTACGACTTTTGAAATATTCATGAGCGTACAGCAGTTTGCAACAGAAAAAGCAAGTCTGTCCGCTGTTTTATAAAAAAGCTCTTTTTCCGACCGGGAGCCGCTTTTCGCAAGAGCCGCTATTTCATCGAACTTTTTGTTTGCTATATTTTCAAGCCCGGTTTGGGAAGCATAGTCCTCAAGTCTGCCGACTGCTCCGCTGTCATTCGTGCTGACGGCGAGGTGCGCTATTTCAAGCGAACCGGCGCGATCAAAAATCTTGCCGTCCGCCATCATTGCCATACCGATACCTTTATCGGCTCGGATAAGAAGCGCGTCCTCAAAGCCGTTTTGCGCGGCATAGGCATACATAAGGCAGTTCGGATCGTGCTCTATAAACGCAGGTGCGCCGAGAGTGTCTGACAATATTTTTGCAAGCGGAACATCGCGCCAGCCATCGCATTCGGGAAAACGAAGCGATATGCCGTTTTGCGAATCGACTTCGCCCTGCATTGCAATGCCGACGCCGAGAATGTTTTTGCCCTGCGCCGCATTTGCTGTGCGGACTGCAAGCTGTTTTATATCCTCCAAAAACTCCGGATAGCTCACACTGCCGACAGGCTTGAAAAACGATTTTATGATCTCGTTTTTGAGATTGACAAGCACCGCACGCATACCCGAACGGTTGATATCCATTCCTATGGAGAAATGCTCATTCGGATTGAGAAAAAGGCCTGTGGGCGTTCTGCCGAGCCCCTGAGCTTCCTTCTTTTCTTCGAGGACATACCCGTCGTCTATTAAAATAGAAGTTATTTTGGATATCGCTCCCCAGCTCATATTGCTGATTGCCTCGAGCTGACGGCGTGTCAGTCCTTCGTTTTCTCGGATCAAATGCAGTATATGAGCGGCGTTGACCTGCTTCATTTTCTGCTGATCTATATAATTCACTGAGGTTTTCCTCCCTCTTTCTCATTTTGCTATTGACAATTATAACACCCCGTGATAAAATTGTCAATAGCAAAACAAATATTTTTTTGAAAAGGTGATAAAAATGACAAAAAACGATATTTTAAAGACAAAGCTAGGCGACGGTCAGGTTGCTCTTTTTTATCTCGGACAAGAGGGTTTTCTTATTAAATATAATGATAAATACATTATAACCGACGCATATCTTTCTGATTATGTGGATCGCAACTGCTGTTCGGAAAATGTTACATGGAAGCGACTCTACCCTGCTCCGATCGATCCTAAAGAACTCGACTTTGTAGATTATGTTTTCTGCTCGCACGGTCATTACGATCATGCCGATCCCGACACGCTTTCGGCTGTCGCTTCGGTGAACGGCAAAGCAAAATACATAGTTCCCGCGCCGATCGCAAAGCAGGTCGCTTCCTACGGTGTGCCAGAGTGCGACATTATCGCGGCGAGAGACGGAGATGTCATCAAGCTCGGCGAAATCAGCGCGAAAGTGATTCCCTCCGCGCACGAACAGATAAACTATGATGAAAACGGTGACTGCTGTGAGGTCGGCTATCGTTTACAGCTTGGTGATATTTCGCTGTATCACGCAGGCGACTGCTGTATTTACGACGGGCTTTCGGAACAGATCGGACACGCAGACATTGCTCTGCTCCCCGTCAACGGCAGAGACTACTATCGTCTGAATGTCTGCGACATTGTAGGAAATATGGATTCGAGAGAAGCTGTTATTCTCGCGGAGAGTATCGGCGCTCAGCTTCTTGTGCCACTGCATTTCGATCTTTACGACTGCAATCGGATCAGTGCCGCTCAGTTCACCGAGTATGCGTTTGATTCAAATGTGGGATTTCACATCTTCAAGCCCGGCGAAAGATATATCTTTGCGAAATAAAGCACAAAAGACCGCTGCCAAATTAAAAGGCAGCGGTCTTTTTTTGATAACTACTTTATGAGCATTGCATCGCCGAAGCTGAAAAATCTGTATTCTTTTTCAACAGCGATATTATATGCATTCAGCACATTTTCTCTGCCTGCAAGTGCGCTCACAAGCATTATCAGTGTGCTTTCCGGAAGATGAAAGTTTGTGATCAGCGCGTCAAGGCATTTAAACTCATAGCCGGGATAAATAAATATCGAGGTATCTCCCTCACACTCGCGGATACCTCCGGTTGATGCGACAGTCTCGACAGTGCGGCACGATGTTGTGCCGACGCAGATAACTCTGCCTCCGCGAGCCTTTGTTCTTTTTATCAACTCAGCGGTCTCTTTCGGCATACGGTAATGCTCGGTGTGCATTTTATGATCTTCGATCTTATCCTCTTTAACGGGGCGGAATGTGCCTATTCCGACATGCAGCGTCACATAACCGATATCGATACCTTTTTCGTTTATTCTCTTGAGCAGTTCCTTTGTGAAATGCAGGCCTGCGGTAGGAGCCGCCGCCGAGCCTTCATATTTTGCATAGATGGTTTGATATCTTGATGAATCCTTCAGCTCTTCGTGAATATAATGTGGCAGGGGGGTGTGGCCGATACGGTCGAGCACTTCATAAAAACTGCCTGTGTAATCAAATTTGATAACGCGGTCGCCGTTGTCGAGGACTTTCTCAACAACGCCGCTCATCTCCCCCGAAAAATTAAATTCATGTCCTTCCCTTGCCTTTTTACCCGGTCCGGCTAAAGCCTCCCATCTGCCGTTTGATAAATCCTTAAGCAGAAGAAACTCGACTTTCGCTCCCGTGTCGCGGCGTGTTCCGTATATTCTTGCAGGAATAACCTTTGTGTCGTTGAGAATAAGGCAATCGCCGCTATGTAAATATTCGATAATGTCATAAAATCTGCGATGTTCGATTGCTCCCGTCTCTTTTGAAAGCACCAAAAGCCTTGAGTTTTCGCGCTTTTCGGCAGGGTGCTGCGCTATCAGGCTATCGGGCAGATAAAAATTAAAATCACTTTTATTCATGTTGACAATCCCTTCGTTTTGTGCTAAAATATCATTTGAAAGTTAATAATAATGATAGAGGCGCGGCAAGATAACTACCGTATGCACAGATCACAGACATGATCGTATGATGTTTATGGGAAAGGCGAAGCCGCCGAAAGGCAGGGCTGTATGTCTGCGTTCTGTTTTGGGTGTTCGGAAAATATCCGTGCGACTGTCATCAAGTTATTGATGGAGTGCTATCACAATATATTTATTATATTGTAAAGATAGCCGGTAATCAACCGGTTTTTTAATTTTTTAGGAATTTTATTTGAACGAAGGAGTTTGTTATGAAAAAATACAATGTAGGCATAATCGGTGCTACTGGTATGGTCGGTCAGAGATTTGCTACTCTGCTTGAGGATCATCCGTGGTTTAACGTCAAAGTCCTTGCGGCATCCCCCCGCTCTAAAGGCAAGACTTATAAAGAGGCTGTCAGCGCCCGCTGGGCTATGAAAAAGCCCATCCCGAAGGCTATGGAAGACATGGTGCTGCTTGACGCTACCGCCGATATTAAAGAAATCGCAGCTGCTGTTGACTTTGTTTTCTGTGCGGTTGACATGAAGAAAGATGAAATAAAGGCTCTTGAAGAGGCTTATGCCAAGGCTGAATGCCCTGTTGTATCAAACAACTCGGCTAACCGCTTCACTCCCGACGTTCCGATGATAGTGCCCGAACTCAACCACGATCACACAAAGATCATCGAGGCTCAGAGAAAGCGTCTCGGCACAAAGCGCGGTTTTATATCGGTCAAGTCGAACTGCTCTTTGCAGTCTTATGTTCCGGCTCTTTATCCGCTCGACAAGGCAGGCTACACCGTTAAAGATGTTTTGGTCTGCACATATCAGGCGATCTCCGGCGCAGGCAAGACTTTTGAGACATGGCCTGAGATGATCGACAATGTTATCCCTTATATCGGCGGCGAAGAGGAGAAATCCGAAAAAGAACCGCTCAAGCTTTGGGGTAAGGTCGAGGGCGATGAGATCGTGCCTGCAACCGCTCCGAATTTCACGGCTCAGTGCATTCGTGTTCCTGTGTCGGACGGTCATTTGGGTGCTGTCTTTGTGAGATTTGAAGAAGGTAAAAAGCCCACCAAGGAAGAAGCTATCAGGATCTGGCGTGAATACTCTTCTCTGCCGCAAAAGCTTGAACTTCCGAGCGCTCCGAAGCATTTCCTTTATTACTATGACGAGGACAATATGCCTCAGATCAAAATCAACCGCGAAAACGAAAACGGCATGGCTGTTTCTGTCGGCAGACTCAGAGAGGACACTCAGTTTGATTATAAATTTGTCTGCCTTTCACACAACACACTGAGAGGTGCGGCGGGCGGCGCTGTTCTGATGGCCGAGCTGCTTTGCGCTCAGGGATATATGGACTGATAAACACACTAATACTTTTTTCAGAAAACGGTGATAATTATGAAAAAAACTATATTCACCGGTGCCGGAGTTGCGCTTGTGACACCGATGAACGATGACGGATCAATAAATTATGATCTGCTCGGCCGGCTCATCGATTTCCAGATAGAAAACGGCACCGACGCTATTATTTCCTGCGGAACCACCGGAGAATCGGCTACTATGACAAGCGAGGAACATATGGAAGTCCTTGAGTACACTGTTAAAAAGGTCGCTCACAGGATTCCTGTTATCGCAGGCACCGGCAGCAATGAGACCGCTGTTGCGGCAAAGCTCTCCGAGCACGCCGAAAAGTGCGGCGCTGACGCTCTGCTGATGGTCACTCCCTACTACAACAAGACATCTCAGCACGGTCTTGTCGCACATTTCAACTATGTTGCCGACCGTGTTAATATCCCGATAATCACCTATAATGTTCCCTCGCGCACAGGCTGCTGCATTAAGCCGGAAACATATCTTGAGCTTTCAAAGCACCCGAATATCGTTGCGACAAAGGAAGCGAGCGGCGATATTTCGGCTGTTGCAAAAATTCGTCAGCTCTGCGGCGACGAGCTCGATATTTATTCCGGAAACGACGATCAGATCGTGCCGGTCATGTCGCTCGGCGGTAAAGGTGTTATCTCGGTTTTATCGAACATTCTGCCGAAGACCGCGCATGATATTGCCGCGGAGTACTTAAAAGGCAATGTTGAAAAAAGCCTTGAACTTCAGATCGAATATCTTGAGATTATCAATGCTCTGTTTATGGATGTTAATCCGATACCCGTTAAGCAGGCAATGATACTTATGGGTATTCCTGTGGGCAAATGCAGACTTCCGCTTTGCGATATGCTGCCCGAGCAAACGGAAAAACTCAAAAAAATAATGTCAAAATACTCCCTTGTGAAATAATATATACCGAAAGGATTTAAGGATTTGGAAAAGATATTGCTGATCGGTGCAGGCGGTAAAATGGGAAGAGTCATTGCAGACTGCGTCAGCGAGCGGCATGATTGTGAGATTGTCGCCGGTGTTGACAAGGTTAAAACAGAAGCTCGGTTTCCTGTTTATGAAAATATCGACGATGTTGGGGCAAGCCCCGATGTTATAATTGATTTTTCGCATCCGAGCGCACTTTGCGATATTCTCGGATATGCTGAAAAACACGGTATTCCCGTTGTTCTGGCGACCACGGGATACGGTAAAGAAGATATTGATATGATAAACGCCGCCTCTAAGAAGATACCTGTGTTTTTCACATACAATATGTCGATCGGTGTAAATCTGCTCGCCGAGCTTGCAAAGACGGCGGCGGCAGTTCTCTCCCCCGATTTCGATATTGAAATAGTCGAAGCACATCACAATCAAAAGCTCGACGCACCGTCAGGCACTGCGATGATGCTCGGCGACGCTGTCATGAGTGCGACCGACGGCGACTATTATTATGAATTTGACCGCCACTCAAAGCGCAGAAAGCGTGATAAGCACGAGATCGGTATGCACGCGATCCGCGGAGGCACGATCGTCGGCGAACACGAGATCATTTTTGCGGGAAGAGACGAGATTATAAAGCTTTCGCACTCGGCTCGTTCGAAAGAGATCTTCGCTGTTGGCGCTGTTAACGCTGCGATGTTTATGTGCGGCAAAAAAGCCGGTCTTTACAATATGTCCGACCTTGTATCCTCAAAATAAAGCCGCATTAAATATATCGGCTTCAAAAGGCATGGTGTTTTTATGTTTGACTCCGTGTTTACAAAAGAGGAAGTGACACTTGTTAATTTAGCGCATATTCCGACAGGTACGGCGTTTTTAGCCGAGCTGTTCTGCGCGCTCGGCAAGTGCGAAATTTCGGTGGATATGATAAGCCGTCCGACAAATTATTCTGCCGACGCTCAGCTTGCATTCACTGTTGATGACGATGATCTTTCCGCTGTTTTGGCGGTGCTGGGCAGGCTCAGCGAACGGCACAGGGATATGCGGTGTTCGTTCTCTGCGGGCAACTGCAAGATCTCGGTAAAGGACAGCACTATGGCGGATAGGCACTTTGTCTGCGGCAGATTTTTCGATATGCTGGCAGACGAGGGCGTTGAAGTGCTCACCGTCACTACCGATTTTGATGAGATCTCGATCTTGGTTTCGGGCTGTGAGTTGGAAAAGGCGTTGCACGCCGCGCGCAGATGATTGCAAGTTAAAGCCGGAAACGATCTGACTTGATGGTTTATTCATCACATTGAACAATTATTTTTCAAGATTTTTATGCAGTATTTAATTTTTAGTTTCCTTGACAATACAGAAAATATATGGTACAATATTCTACGATGTATTCAGGAAAAATTGCTCTGCTTCATATGGGGGCTAAACCGTTAGCCGGTGTTCCCCCCATATGTTTTTTATTTTTATGGACGCAAAAATTTATGGATGCAAATAACTAACAGGAGGCATATTATGAACAACGGTACAGTAAAATGGTTCAACGCCGAAAAGGGATACGGCTTCATTGCTAATGACGACGGCGGCGACGATATCTTCGTACATTTTTCGTCGATTGTGGCTGACGGTTTTAAGACTCTTTCCGAGGGTCAGAAGGTCACTTATGATGTTGAGGCAGACCCGAAGAACAGCTCAAAGCTTCGCGCAGTAAATGTTACGGTTGTGAACAACTGATTCACAGCTTTTTAATAACGCGAGAATCATTAAACAAACGGTTGGAATCGCAAGTTTTCCGACCGTTTGTTTTTTATTGAAATAATAATTTATTTGTGGTATTATTTTTACAGACCACAAAATCGGAGGGAAATGTATGCTTAAAATCGAGCATTTAACAAAGAAATACGGCAACAGAGCCGTTGTTGACGATCTGAGTCTTGAAATAAAGCCGGGCGAGATCTGCGCATTTATCGGTCACAACGGCGCCGGAAAGACGACAACGCTCAAATCGGTTGCGGGAATACTCTCGTTTGACGGCGGCAAGATCTTTATCGGCGGAAAATCGATAACAGAAGATCCTGTCGGGTGCAAAAAAATGATGGCATATCTGCCGGACAATCCCGATCTTTATGATTTTTTGAGCGGCGCAAAATACTTAAACTTTATTGCCGATGTTTTCGGAGTTGATGAAACGGCACGGCGAGATAGGATCGACAAATACGCTAAGATGTTTGAGATCTATGATTCGCTCGGTGAGAAGATCGCGGATTATTCGCACGGAATGAAGCAGAAGCTCGCTCTCATTTCCGCGCTTATTCACGAGCCGAAGCTGATTCTGATGGATGAGCCGTTTGTCGGGCTCGATCCGCTTGCGGCACATCAGCTTAAAGAGACTATGCATGAAATGTGCAAGGGCGGCGCGGCTGTGTTTTTCTCAACTCATGTGCTTGATGTTGCGGAAAAGCTGTGCGATAAGGTCGCGATAATCAAAAACGGAAAGCTTATTGCAAGCGGAAGTATGGCGGATATAAAGGGCGATGAATCGCTTGAGAGCGTTTTCCTCGAGCTTTCGGAAGAAACCGTCTCGGCAGCCGAGTGAGGTGCGATATGCTTTTTAAACTGATAAAAATTCGTATGGCGCGGCTGTTTTACAGCATGGGAAACTCAGGCAAGAAGAAAGGCTTAAAAAATAAAAGCAATGCTTCCGCAGTTGTAGCCTATGTGTGTCTTTCGATCCTTGCGGTTTGGTTTTTCGTGCAGATGCTGGTCATATACGGCATTATGTATCCGATGCTTGAAAATGCGGGAGCTAAAGATTTTTATTTTCTTCTCTCGATGGTGCTTGCGCTGACAGTTGCGTTTATCTTCAATGTGTTCGGCGCATACAATCAGCTGTTCAGCTCAAACGACAATGAAATGCTGTTTTCACTGCCGATAAAACCGATAACCGTACTGCTTTCGAGAGTCATATCCATGTGGATAATGCACATCTCCATTGTAGCGGTATTTATGCTTCCGAGCGAATGCGTGCATATTTACATGAGCGGATTCAATGCTTGGCAGTTTATATCGTTTTTGATCTCGATGATAATGGTATCGCTTGTTTCACTGACTGTTGCGACGCTTATCGGCTGGATCATAGGTGTGCTCACAAAGAATTTCAGGCACAAGAATATCCTTATTATTCTGCTGAGCCTTGCAGGCGTCGCGCTTTATTTTGCGGCGATAACGATGTCGGATGATGGCTATAAGCAGCTTTTTGAGCAGTTTGCCTCCATGGCTGTTGAAATGGCGAATGCCGGAAAAGGCATTTTGATCCTTGGTCTCTGCGCGAGCGCCGCGGCAGGCGATCCGCTCGGACTTCTCACATTGATCGGTATCGGTGTTATTCCGTTTGCGCTGACGATGCTTATTGTATCGAAAAGCTTTGTTAAGATCGCTTTATGGAAGCCCTCGGGCAAGCTAAAGAAATTCAGCGGCGATTACAAAGGCAGGAGCATTGATAAGACACTGCTTTCGAGAGAGCTTTCGCATTTCGCGTCCTCTCCGGCATACATTATAAATTGCAGCTTCGGCGCGTTTTCGGCTGTTGCCGCGGCGGTTTTGACGATCATAAACTACGACAGCGCAGCCGAGTTTATATCGCAGGTCGGGCAGCTCGGTGAAATGATAATCGCTGTTGTGCTGTGCTTTTTGGCAAGCCTTAATTCGCTGTCTGCCGCGAGCATTTCGATCGAGGGCAAAAAATATCTCTGGCAGCTGAAATGTCTGCCTATTGATCCGCGGAAAATACTTAAATCAAAGCTTATGCTGCATATCGTTATTTCAGCTCCCATTTCGCTGATCGTGTCATTGGCGGCGGTTATGGTGTTCCGTCCGTCAGTGCTGTCGGCAATAGCGTTTTTCGTGCTTCCGCTTGGATTTATGGTGATCTCGGCTCAGCTCGGACTGATAATAAATCTAAGATTTCCGAATCTTGATTGGATAAGCGAGACACAGGCTGTGAAGCAGGGCGTGTCGCTGATACTTTCCCTGCTCGCAGAGCTTGCGACTGTTGCGGTGTTTGCGGTTATTACTGTTTTATTCACTGTGATAGGGCTTGATCCGAGAGCGGCTTTGATACTGCTCGCAGTGCCGATGGCGCTGATGATATGGTTGCTGCAAAAACTTACAAATAAAAAAGGCGCTGAGATGTTCAGCGCGCTGTAAGCAAAAGCGGAGAGGAATCCCTCTCCGCTTTTAAATTCGATCAGCCTTCGAGTCCTCTCGACTGACGATCCATATCTTCAATGATTATCTTGAATATCTCGCCGAGCGTTGAGCAGTATTCAAGCACTTTCCACGGTTCATTTGTGTGATAGTGGATCTTGATAAGCTCATCATCTCCGGCAACAAGCAGACAATCGCCTTTGAAGTTATCGAGAAAATAATCGTTTATCACATCTTCGTCAAGGTCTTCACCCTCGATGAGAAGCTGTGTGTCATATCTGTATTCAATCATTTGTTCTCCCTCCTTTGCACTGAACTCTTGATATATTACGATTTCATACTGTTGCACGAAAAGCCGCAGACTGCCGACGCTATGATATTTTCGATATACAAAGCGTTCAATTCACCCTAAAGATAAGAATAAAGTCTTGAAAAAGGCTTTTCATTTTTTATCGTCTTTACGATTGGTTTCTCTGACTATATATTTCGGGCGGCCCTTGGTTTCGAGGTACATTCTCGCCATATACTGGCCGAGCACACCGATACAGAAAAGCTGAACACCGCCGATGAATGTGATGATACAGGCGGTGGACGCCCAGCCTGTTACAGGGTCGCCGAAAGCAAGACGGCGGATAAAGAAGAATATCGTTGCAAGCAGCGCGATAGCGCAGAACAAAATGCCCACCCACGATGAAATATACAGCGGCACAGATGAAAAGTTTACGATACCGTCGAGCGAATACTTGAACAGCTTCCAAAACGACCATTTGGTTTTGCCTGCCGCGCGCTCGATATTTTCATAGGGCAGCCATTTTGTTTTGAATCCTACCCAACCGAAAATACCCTTTGAAAAGCGGTTGTACTCGCCCATGCTGAGAATACTGTTTACCATTTGGCGCGACATTATGCGAAAGTCTCTTGCGCCGTCTTTAATATCCGAATCGGAAATTCGATTTATGATCCGATAAAACCTTCTTGCAAAAAACGATCTCACAGGCGGCTCGCCGGCTCTTGTTTCGCGGCAGGTCGCAACGGAATCATATCCCTCATGGCAAACCGCATGGTACATCTGCGGAATGAGCGACGGCGGATCCTGCATATCCGAGTCCATGACGATACACCAATCGCCTGTTGAATTTTCGAGTCCTGCATACATTGCGGCTTCCTTGCCGAAATTGCGAGAAAATGAGATATATGTTACCCTGCTGTCGCGTTCCGCCAGCTCGCGCATTATTAAAATAGTGTTATCTTTTGAACCGTCATCCACAAAAATAAATTCAAAATCAGCGTCCACCGTGTCGATGACCTTGACCGTCTCTTCATAAAAGATCGGCAGAACCTCCTGCTCGTTAAAGCATGGTACAATAAGCGAAATTTTGTCCCTCATTTTTTTGCTCCTTTTTATTTTTTAAGATCGCTTTTTGAAACGATCGGATTATTAAGTATTTTGTTTACGCATTATACGGCTCGCCGGTTTATTTTCCGACGCAAAAGCTTGAGAATATCTCACCGACGACCGATTCGGAAACATTCTCGCCCGAAAGCTCGCACAGCTTTTCTATCGCGGAATCGACAAGCACAGTCACAGCGTCGAGTGTGACACCTGCGTTTATGGCTTCTATCGCATCGTTTATGAAATCCTTTGCCGCAGCGGCTGCTGCTTTCTGCCGCTCATTCGCGAGCGACAATGTATCACCAGACGAATGAACACCGCATTTTTGCATTATCATTGAGCAAAGCTCCTGCCTGCCTTCGCCGTTTTTGGCACTGATAAACACGGTATCGCCAAGCGATGAATAGTCCTTTTCATATCCCGATCTAAGATCGGTCTTATTGGCGACTACTATATACGGCGTCTGCCCGATACTTTTTATCAGCTCTTTGTCCTCATCGTCCGGCGGGAAAGTACAATCGAACACAGCGAGCACGAGCGACGCGTTTTCGATGCGCTTTCTCGCTATCTGCACGCCGAGTTTTTCAACACCGTCCGCTGTTTCTCTGAGCCCCGCAGTATCTGACAGGCGAAGAGTCAGCCCGTCCATCTCAACAGTCTGCTCGACGACATCGCGCGTTGTTCCCGCAATGTCTGTAACTATTGACCGCTCGAAATCCGAAAGTAAGTTCATCAATGTCGATTTGCCGACATTCGGCTTGCCTGCAATAACGCAGTCTATCCCGTCGCGCACGGCGGCATAGGAGCGGTAGTTATCAATAAGCGACTGAAGCTCAGATCTCGCTTTTAACAAAAGCGCTTTCGGTTCGCTGATATCTTCATCGACTTCGCCCTCTTCCGGAAAATCGATATACACACAGAGTCCCGCATTGGCATGGACAAGCTTTTCTTTTATTTCAGTTATTTTTTTATACAATCCGCCGTTTTTAACATCGTTTGCATTTTTGAGCGCAAGCGCGCCGGATGCGCTGATGACATCCATGACCGCTTCTGCCTGTGTGAGCGAAAGCTTGCCGTTCAGGAAAGCGAGCTTTGTGAATTCGCCGGGTTCCGCCGGAACAGCTCCTGCTGCATAAAGCGCTCTGAGCAGGCGGAGCATGACGGCTTTGCCGCCATGACACGAGAATTCAACAGTCTGCTCGCCTGTGTAGGAATTGGGAGCTTTGAAAACGAGGACAACACAATCGTCAAAATCGCCGTTTTCATCGAAAACGGTGCCGTATGCCGCGGTGTAGCCGCGAAGACCTGAAAGCCTTCTGTTTTCATTCGCACTGCGGAAAACGCGCTCTCCGATGGCTATTGCGTTATCTCCGCAAAGCCTGATAATTCCGATTCCGCTTTGCTGCATGGGCGTGGCGCACGCCGCAATAGTCTTTTCCATCAAAATAAGTTCCCTTTTCTTCATTTATATATATTAAATATTATATCATTTATAAAACGGCATTGCAACAAAATTTTGCCCCTATGGCAACGGAATGAAAATTTTTTGTTAAAACATTCTATAATGCATTTATTTTTTCCTTTTTCCGTGTATAATAAAAAGAAAGCATTTAAATCGGAGCTTATGAATTCGCACTGATTTTAATTTAGGGGGATATTTAAAAATGGCTGACAAGAATATTATTGTTGACCGAGAATTAAGCTGGATAAAATTTAACAAGCGTGTTCTCGAGGAGGCTCAGAACGAGCGCAATCCGCTTATAGAAAGGCTAAGATTTATTTCGATCTTTCAAAGCAACTACGAGGAATTTTTCAGAGTAAGAGTTGGGTCGAGAATCGATAAACTTCTTTTAGATGAAAATGATTCGATTGATGTGAGAAAAGAGCTGAATGATATATTCCGTGCAACGGCAAAGCTGCTGCCGAAGCTGGACGAGGCATTTGACGGCATTATGGCGGACGGTGCAAAATATTTCTGTCGTGTGACCGAAGAGACGATCTCGGATGCAGAACGCACATATTTAAAGCAGATCTTTATCAAAACTATCGCGCCGGTACTTTCTCCTTTTGTTATCGACAAAAGTATTCCTTTTCCCTTTATCGACAACGGCAGGCGGGTTGACGGTTTTACCCTCAAAAGCAAAAACGGCAATATAAAATTCGGCATTATTCCGATAAGCTCGAGGCTACCGAAAGCTGTTTGCCTGCCCGGTGACACATTGAGATTTATCCTTATCGAAGATATTATTTCGATGTTTGCCTACAAGCTTTTCCACAAATATGAGATAGTCGAGCGGGTAACCTTTTCGATAATCCGAAATGCGGATATAGACGAAAACGAGGGGCTTTATGATTTTGATATTGATTTTCGGCAGACGATGTCTAAGCTGATCGAGCTCAGGAACAAGCTCGCTCCCGTTGAACTGAAATACAATGGTGAGCAGTGTCCGAAGATACTCGCGCATTTGAAAAAGGTGCTGTGCTTGCCGAAAAAACAGCTTTTCAGGCAGAGCACTCCGCTCTCGATAGGCTTTATCTCGCTGATCGAAGACAAACTGACAAAGGCTCGTTTTCCCGAGCTTTACTATGCTCCGAGACAATCGGTCTATCCGGCTTATGCGGAAAACGCGAAGTCACTTATAGATGTTATCCGCAGGAAGGACAGACTGCTCGCTTATCCGTTTGACGATGTGAAATTCCTTATTGATCTGCTCAGCCAAGCCGCGGCTGACAAAAGAGTCGAGCGGATAATGATAACTCTTTACCGCGTGGCGAGCGACTCGAAAGTTGTTGAAGCGCTTATTGACGCCGCAAGGCGAGGCAAGCGTGTGAGTTGTATGGTGGAGCTGAGAGCGAGATTCGACGAAGAAAACAACATCGATTGGTCGAAACGATTGCAGGACGCAGGCTGTGAGGTTATCTACGGTCTGCCGAACTACAAAGTCCACTGCAAACTGCTTGTTATTAAGCTGAAGGACGGCAAAGACATTGTTCAGATAGGCACCGGCAATTTCAATGAAAAGACGGCGCGGCTCTACACCGATCTTGCGCTGTTCACTGCAAAACCCGAAATTGCACGCGACGCCGAACGGCTTTTTGAAAGTCTTGAAAAAGGCGTTTTTGTTGAGAGCAGCGATCATCTTATGGTAGCTCCGCTTTGCTTAAAGCAAAAGCTGTTTTTGCTGATCGATGAAGAAATTGAAAAGCAGAAATCGGGCAGAAAAGCCGAAATTATGCTGAAAATGAATTCGCTTACCGATAAAGAACTGATCCTCAAGCTGTGCGAAGCTTCGCAGGCGGGAGTTAAGATCACTATGATAATCAGAGGCATTTGCTGTCTTACCCCCGGTGTTGCCGGAAAGACGGACAATATCACTGTGATAAGCATTGTCGGGCGGTTGCTTGAGCACTCGAGAATATATGCTTTCGGTGTAGGCAATGAGCGCAAATATTACATTTCCTCGGCAGACTTTATGACAAGAAACACAAACCAGCGCGTTGAAACGGCGGCTCCTGTTACAGATCCGCTGGCAAAGCGCAGGCTTGCAAGGATATTAAAGCTTTCCTTGCTCGACAACACGCAGGCGCGTATACTCGGCGCAAACGGAAGCTATCGCAGACTGCACCCGAAAAACGGAGAAAAAGAGCTTAACAGCCAGGAAACGCTTTATGACGACGCTCTTTCGGAAAAGCAAAAAAGCGAAAAAAATTAAGCTTTATTGTTGAATTCGGCGTTCAATTTGTGTATTATTATAGTAATGCTTGATCTAACGTGAAAGGATTGATATAAAATGAGAATCGGTATTCTTACAAGCGGCGGCGACTGCCCTGGTCTTAACGCAGCGATAAGAGGTGTCGCTAAGAGTCTTTATGAAAAGCTCGGAAGAGATATTGAGATAATAGGTATCAACGAGGGCTATACCGGCCTAATCTACGGCGACTGCAAGAAAATGCAGCGCAGTGATTTTTCGGGCATACTCACACGCGGCGGCACTATTTTAAAAACCTCGCGTCAGCCTTTCAAAAAAATACAGATCGTCGGTTCGGACAATGTTGATAAAGTTTCAAATATGATCGACAACTACAAGAAAATGAAACTTGACTGTCTTGTTACGCTCGGCGGAAACGGCACTCACAAGACTGCAAATCTGCTCTCGCAAAACGGGCTTAATGTCATCGGTCTGCCGAAAACTATCGACAATGATATTTACGGCACCGATGTCACCTTTGGTTTTCACACCGCTATCGACATTGCGACAGATGTTATTGACAGACTGCACACAACGGCGCACAGTCATTCGAGAGTTATGGTGGTTGAGATAATGGGCAACAAAGCAGGCTGGCTGACGCTTTATTCAGGCGTCGCTTCCGGCTCGGACGCTATTATTATCCCTGAGATACCGTTTACGCTCGACGGCGTTGCAAAGGCTGTTCAGAAGCGTGTTGATGACGGACATTCATTCTCTATCGTCGCTGTTGCGGAAGGCGCAATAAGAAAAGATGAGGTGGGCATGAAGAGAAAAGAGCGTATTTTAAAGCGCGGCGGAGCCGCTACCGCCACTCAGATGATCGTCGATTTTATTGAAAACGATATGGGTATTGAAACACGGTCGATGGTGCCCGGCCATTATCTCAGAGGCGGCAGTCCCTCGGCGTACGACAGAGTGCTTGCAACTCAATTCGGCACTTATGCCGCAAAGCTTATTTCAGACGGTGTTTTCGGCGTTACCGTTGCAAAGAAAGACAATGTGATAACTCACAACAAGCTTTCCGAAATAGCAGGTATTCCGAAGCGAGTTTCACAAGATGATCAGCTTATTAAATCGGCAAGATCGATAGGTATTTCGTTCTGCGAATGAATTTGAGGTGTTTTTATGAATATATGTGTATACGGCGCCGCGAGCAACATTATCCACGATAAATATATCAGCGTGGGTGAAGAGCTGGGCAAAAAAATCGCAAAGCGCGGTCACTCGCTTGTTTTCGGTGCGGGCAGTTCAGGTATGATGGGCGCTGCGGCGAGAGGGGTTTATTCGTGCGGCGGAAAGATAACCGGTATTCTGCCTGATTTTTTAAATGTTGACGGCGTGCAGTTCAAGCATTGCGATAAGGTTATCCGCACCGAAAGTATGCGCGAGCGCAAGCGGCTGCTTTTTGAAAAGTCGGACGGATTTATCATAACGCCCGGCGGTATCGGCACGCTTGATGAATTTTTTGAAATTCTGACACTCAGACAGCTCGGCAGGCACAACAAGCCTATTGCTTTTTTGAATGTTGCCGGATATTATGACGATCTTCTGAAAATGCTTTGGCACATGGTCGATGAAAATTTTATGTTTGATGAGTCGATGAAGCTGTTTGAGATTTTCAACACATCCGACGCCGCGCTCGATTATTTGGAAAGCTATCACGGCGAGACAATCGATGTCAAGCACATGAAAAGTCTTAATTTCGATGAACATTAAAAAAGTTCCGCTGAAAAGCGGAACTTTTTAATGTTTTAACCGAAGCAATGCTTCGGAATCTGCACTTATTTTATATTACCGACTGCATAGATAAATCTGTCGATCTCGTTTTCGGTTGTGAAAGCGGATACCGCCGCTCTGACTGTTCCCGTTTCAAGGGTGTTCATCGTGCGGTGCGCAAGAGGCGCGCAATGCAGACCCGCGCGGACGCAGATACCCTGACGGTCGAGCTGTTTTGCGGTCTGTTCGCTGTGTAGACCTTTCACATTGAATGAAAGCACAGGCACATAAGATCCTGTTGATCGGTCGGTATAAGTTATGACATTGCTCAGTTTTCTAAGAGCAATGTCGGCTTTTTCTATAAGGCGCTGTTCCCTGCGGCGGATCTCTGCCTGCCTCGGTTTCACAAACTCCAGCCCTGCTCCGATACCCGCAATACTGCACACGTCAAGTGTGCCGCTCTCGAATTTATCCGGCAAAAACCGAGGCTGAGTTTTCGGCCTCGAATCGCCGCCTGTGCCGCCGCAGATAAGCGGATCGGGCACGCCGTCGGTTATCATAAGTCCCGCGCCCACAGGGGCATACAGCCCTTTATGCGCGGCAATGCAAAGGCTTCCTATTTTCATGCGGCGGACATCTAGCGGCTCGATACCTGCTGTCTGAGCGGCGTCTACGATAAAATACAAGCCGTAGTCCGAGCATAGGCGGCCTAACTTTTCGACAGGCATTATCATTCCGAAAACGTTTGACGCATGGGTGCAGACTATGGCTTTTGTATCGTGTCTGATAAGCCGCTCAAACGCCCTCACCTGTTCGTCCTCGTCCGGGTAATATTCCGCGATATCGCACACGACGCCTCTGCTTTCGAGCATGGCAAGCGGACGAACGACCGCATTATGCTCAAACGGCGAGATGATAACTCTGCAATTGCTCAGAGTGCCTTGAACCGCGGTGTTCAAAGCGGTCGTGCAATTAGCGCAGAAAACAACATTTTCTGCGCTCGGCGCATTGAAAAACTCTGCCGTCTGAGAACGCACAGAGTATATCATTTCGCCTGAAAGTCTTGCTTTTGAATGTCCTCCCCTGCCGGGGTTGGCGCTGTATTTAACTGCCGCGTCTCGCACCGCCGAAACAACGGTTCGCGGCTTCGGCGACGATGTTGCGGCATTGTCAAGATAGATCGGCATTTCAATCTGTCCTGATATTATAACGCCGCAGTATTTCGCGGGCACGATCAAGCGAGCTTTCGATTACCAGCACCGAATAACCGCAGCCTCTGTCGCTTCGTTCGTAGCCTCGCTCTATCTGAGCGTTGATCCCGTGTTTTCTGAGAATATCCCGTGCTCTTGCGGCTCTTGTTGCCGAGCCGGCGAAAAAAAGCTCTTTTTCCATATCGACATCATTCCTTTGAATAATATAGGTCAAGCCCATAGTATTATATGCAAAGGTATGCCGGTTTGACAAAGCTCAGAGCGCGTCGATAAGCGAGATCGCACTCGCCGCAATTCCCTCTTTCGCACCTGTGAATCCGAGCCCCTCCTCGGTGGTCGCTTTGACCGAAACATCGCTTTTTTCAAGGCCGCAGGCGTTTGCGATATTCGTACGCATTTCATCGATATAAGGCCGCATTTTGGGAGCCTGCGCTATAATCGTTGAATCGATATTTACAATGCGGTAGCCGTTATCGCGGAGAATCTGCGCCGTTTTTTCGAGAAGTTTAAGACTGTTTGCATTTTTGAAGCTGTCATCGTTATCGGGGAAATGCAAGCCTATATCTCCGAGCGCCGCCGCTCCGAAAAGCGAATCGGCTATTGCATGAAGCAGCACATCGGCATCGGAATGGCCGAGAAGCCCTGTTTCATTCGGGATCTCGACGCCGCCTATTATAAGCTTTCTGTTATCGCAAAGGCGATGAACATCATAGCCTGTTCCTATTCTCATTTTATCCTCCTTAAAGCAAAAACGAAAGCACTGAACTTTGAACCAAAAAGCCCTTTACTGTGAGCTTATATGCACCGTTTTCGCATTTCATCAGTCCGTTTTTTTGAAGAGCGTGACACTTTTCGTCAAAGCCGTGCGGAAGCTGAAAGCCCCTTTTTATAAGGTCTTTGATCACAAGTCCGTCCGCCAGGCGCAATCGAAGCATGATATACTCTTCTCTGCCGCCGCCCGCGCCGTCCGACACGGGGTCTGCACCGTTTAAAAACGATTCGATATCACGCTCGAAATGCAGACGCTTGCCCTTATAAAGCGAATGAGCCGCCGGCCCGAGTCCGATATAATCGTCGCAATTCCAATAAATAAGATTGTGCCGACACTCTCTGCCGCTTTTTGCGAAATTTGATATTTCATAATGGTCATAGCTGTGCGATTTTAAATAATCACAGCAAAATTCATACAGAGCGGCTGTTTCATCATCGCAAAGCGGGATGTTTTGAAGCTTTGCAAACGGGGTTGCAGGCTCGATTTTAAGCATATATGCCGAGATGTGATCGACATTCTGCGCTATGCAAAAATCAAGTGTGGTTTTCAGACTGCCGATCGTTTGACCTTTGTAGCCGAGCATAACATCGAGCGAAATATTATCGATACCGACCGCTCTTGCACGGGTGACAGCACGCTCAACATCGCTCACGGTGTGTGTTCGGGTGAGAAACGAAAGCTCGTGTGAATTTGCGGACTGAAGCCCTATTGAAATGCGGTTTACTCCTGCTTTAGCCGCCGACTCGAAAAACAGCTCATCTGCCGAATTGGGGTTGCACTCACTTGTGATCTCGGCATTGTCGGCAACACTGACCGACGACAGAATCTCGCCTACTCCGCTTCCGATGACAGACGGTGTGCCGCCGCCGAAATAGACAGTGTCATAAGTAATGCCGAGGGCGGCTATTCGCCTTTTTACCTCTTTTATATATCTTTTTGCGGTATTTTCATCGTATTTCAGCGAATAAAAATCGCAATATCCGCATTTACGCTCACAAAACGGGATATGAACATACAGCCCTGTCATTAACATCACCGTTTTTATTATAGCATTTTTATATGCGGAAAGCAAGAAAAGTATCATTCGAAAAACAGCCCGACTGTAACACAGCTCACAAGTACGCAGATAAAGTCCGCCGCCAAAGCGGCAACGAGTGTGTAGCGGATACGGCGGACTTTAACACTCGAAAAATAAAGCGCTGTTGTGTAGAATGTTGTTTCGCTTGATGCGCACATGACGCAGGCGGTCCTGCTTGCTATCGAGTTTGCGCCGCACGATGAAAGAAGCCGGTCGAGCATGGCGAGAGAGCCGCTTCCGGTTATCGGGCGCAATATCACAAGCGGCATTACCTCTTTCGGGATATGAAGAAGAGACGATACCGGCTCGAGCGCATTGTTTAATATATCTATCGCGCCCGATACCTTCATCATTTCGACCGCGGTTATCAGTCCGATAAGACTCGGTGCTATCGAATACACCGTTTTAAGTCCGGATTTTGCACCGATGATAAATGTATCGAAGCAGTTATCAGTTCTGACAACGCCTGAAAGGACTATAATGCAAATGAGTATCGGTGCAAACCACGCGCCTATCTGCGACATTTTGTTATCCTCCTGATAAACACATTCAGGCACAGCGCGAATATAAGCGTTGTGATACTTGTTATCCAGATACACGGGGCTATATCCATAGGCGAAAGACTGCCGTATTTCACTCTGAGCTGAGCGATGGTGGTCGGGATTATCTGAACCGAGGCGGTGTTTATAAGAACAAAAGTTATCATATCATCGGACGCTGTATCGCTGTTTTGATTTTGTTCGCTGAGCAGGCGCATTGCCTCCAGTCCGAACGGTGTTGCGGCATTTGATAGTCCCAGCATATTAGCGGCGATGTTCATGCATATCGCACCTGCAGCTTCGGAATCGGCAGGGATATTGAACACAAGCCGCAAAAACGGTCGGAGCGCTTTTGAGATAAGGCGGACTATGCCTGCAGATTTTGCAATGTTCATCATGCCGCTCCACAGTGTCACGGTGGCAAGCAACGCAATACACAGTGAAACAGCGTTTTCACCGCCCGAAAACACGGCGTTTGTAAGCTCGGCCATTCTGCCGTTTGTTGCGGCGCAGACAAACGACAGCAACATCATTGCCGCCCAGATAATGTTGAGCATACCGCACCTCCCTGTCACTGTCGATCGTTAGAATATATGTTGACAAAATGATGGATATGTTGTACAATAAGGCAAAACCGAAAGTGGAGGAAATATATGAAAATTTGCAAACAATGCAATCAAAGTGTTGATGATGAATTGGAGCTTTGTCCGTTTTGCGGCTCTGTTGAGCTTGAGCCCGCGGACGAAACCATTGATGAAAATGACGGCACCGAGCAGGATACAGCCGGAAACGGAACAGCTTTCGCTATACCGAGCCTTGCCGTTCCTCAAAGAAAGAGCAAGCTCGGACTTTGCACTGTCCTCGCACTGCTTGCCGCGGCGGCTATTGCAGCTATTTTGCTGATCTATTTTTTCAAGGTCGTGCCGTCAAAGCCTGTTACAAGTATGTATAAATCGCAGTATGCCGGCGATATGGACACTTATTTTTCTTGTATTTATCCGCCAAATGCGGAATCGGCAAAATCGGATTTTAATTCGAGCTATTCAAGTGCGGAGGATTATAAGAAGGAACTTGATAAAAACTTCAAAAATACATTCGGCGACGATTACAAGATAAATGTCCGCGCGATCGATGTTGAGTCTATCGACATGGACCATGCAAGCAAGATCTTATCCGGGATGACAGAGGATCAGCTTTCGCACATTTCCGATGCTGCGACGGTTATCGTTAAAGTGAAGATCGAGGGATCTGAAAACACTAACATCACCTCAGCCACTCATATTGCGCTGAAGTATGACGGTGAATGGTACACCTACAAATAACACAAAACCGCAGATCGGTCTTTATTAACACTCTATCTGTCAAGCGAACCGAAAAAACAGCTTGCAAATAAAATGGATTCTTCAGTCTCCCCCTGCCCCGCAGCAGGGGGAGTTTTTATTGCACGGGTGCGGCAAACAATACCGGTGCGGCAAGCGTTTGACTGGCACGCCGCATTTTCAGCGATAATTTCATGATCGGTATTGTGTAGTCAGAGTGTTCTTTTTCTCGGCATAAAAAATAACCCCCTTAAAATCGCTCCTGAAAAATTTAATATTTTCGGGCATCTTCTCTAAGGGGATTATATCGTTTTTACCGGCCTTCCGTAATTTTTAAAATCTTTTTACTATTGAAAGGATATTTTCTCCGTCTTTATATTCATAAGAAACCGAATCCATTGTCTTTTTGACCATAAAAATTCCGAGTCCGCCTATCTCGCGTTCTTCAGCAGAGAGAGTTATATCGGGGTCATCGGTCTCAAGCGGGTTATAACGGACGCCGTCATCGCTGAAAACAAGCCGACATTCGGTTTCGCCGATAAGACAGCGCACGCAAACTCTTGACGCTCCGCTGTATCTCACGATATTCGAGTAGATCTCGTCTACCGCTATTTTAAGCTTGATCCGGGCGTTTGTGGGCACATCATTTTTTTCCAAGACATCACTCACAAACTGCTCGACTTTTTCAATGCTCTCCATCGTGGGAGCGGTCGTAAGGACGCTGTTTTTATCGCTCTTACCGAACAGCTCGATACAAAGCATCGTTATATCGTCGAACTGGGGAACGTCGCCTGCAAACGCATTTATATCGCTGTGCAGCGCCTTGAGCAGATCGTCGCACGGCTTATCCTTTTCACGATTGAGCGCATTTATCATGCGCTCGGTTCCGTAAAGCTCGTTAGCGGAGTTGGTTGCTTCGGGGACACCGTCGGTGTAAACAAACAGCTTGTCGCCTGCGTTCAGCTTGATCTCATACTCGCGGTAGCGCATTCCGGCCATGCCTGCAAGCACAAAACCATGCTTATCCTTATAAAGCTCAAATTCGCCGTTTTGACGCTTTATGACGGGATATTCGTGGCCCGCATTGGCGCAGATCATCTCACCTGTTGAGATCTTTAAGATACCGAGCCAAACCGTTACAAACATATCCGCATCGTTATTTTCGCAAAGCTGATTATTGACCTTTTCTAAGATCTGTTTCGGCGAGAGCCCAAGCTGAGCCGCGCTCTTTATCAATGTTTTCGAAATCATCATGAACATTGCCGCAGGAACTCCCTTGCCTGAGACATCAGCCATTATAAGTGCGAGATGATCGTCATCGATCAAAAAGTAGTCATAGAAATCGCCGCCGACTTCCTTTGCGGGAGTCATAGACGCATAAATATCAAACTCACTTCTGTCGGGAAACGCAGGAAAAATACAAGGCAGCATTGACGCCTGGATATGTCTTGCGACATCAAGCTCTGCGCCTATTCTCTCCTTTTCCGCTGTGACAGACGCAAGATTGTCGATATATGCGCCGAGCTCGGACAGCATACAGTTGAACGAGTCTCCGAGGTCGGCTATCTCATCTTTATTCTTAAGCGTTATCGATTGATCGCGGAAATCGCGCTTCGAGGTTATTTCCTTGGTGAAAGCGGCAAGCTTTCCGATCGGGCGCGTTATTGTGAACCGCACGAAAATAACATAGCAAAGAAGCGCTGCAAGTATCACGCCGAGAGAGATCGAGAGCATTGTGAGCAGATAGGATCTGAGGGTGTCCCGCACCTGCTGCATGTCGACGATATATTGAATTTCGGCTATTGCCTGCCCGTTTTCATCGGTCACAGGCCAGACTGATGAATAGTTATATCCATAGTCATTATCGGTGATGAGCGGTTCATCTGTTCCTTTGTTTTGCGAATAGAGCTGCCACACACGGTCATACTTTTTAAGCTCGTTTTCATCGCTTGCGGCGTCTTTATACGGGACGGCTGTGCCATACGGCAGCTGATCGGCAGGGTCGTCGCCCATTTCTTCAACGCAGGTGTCGATATAAAATGTGACGCTTGTTTCATCGGGGATCGTGAGCGAAAGATAGGTTATTTGCCCGTCTTTTTTTACAGTGTTGAGCATTTCAACGGTTCTTTTATAAGCATCGGTCTTATCCCCGTTTGGCAACACGATTGCCTTAACATCATCGACCGACAGCATTTTCGCGACTGTTTTACTTCCGTTTACAACGCGATCGGCATACATATCCTCGAGATAATCTTTTGAACTGCTGTATCCGAAGAAGGAGATACATATCGCCATGACAACTCCGAGGACGGTCAGCGATATTACGAATTTCGGCAATAGTTTCAGCTTCATTTTTATTTCCCCTTAAATTTTTTATAATAGATTTCCGCAGAGCACGAACATCTGCCCTTGCAGATCGGACAATAGAGCTGTTCTTCATCGTACCACAGCTTTTCGACTCTTGCAATATGGACAAAGCCGCACTGCTCCATAACCTTTTTCATAGGAACATTATCGCCCTGCCGCCAGCAAGCGCCGAAAATATAATCGATATTTTGCGCTTCGCACTCCGAAAACATTTTTTCCATCAGCTTTTGCGAGAGCCGTCTGCCACGAAACTTTCTGCCGACACCCACCGAGCGGTAATGGATCAAGGTTGTCTTATCGCCTGCGATCGAGCGGACAGTGCTTTCGCCGAGCTTTGTGAATGCAGCGATGCGCTCAAGATCGGTCGGCTGAAAAAAGATATATGCGGCAGGCTCGCCGCTCGGATCGGTCAAAAGATAAAATACCGATCGCCCGTCTGTCATAACATCGCTCAGATAATCCCTTGTGTACATATCCTTGCCGACGCAGTCATCGCACAGGCGGCAGGCTTTATCGAGGTTATCCTCGCAAAGCCGTTCGAGCTTCAGCCCATCGATATAATCGCCGGCAGTGTTTTCGGCGGTGGTTATGACAACGCCGCACGAAATCTCATCGGCATTGTCGACCGATTCTCTGAGCTTTGAAAACTTATCATTTATAAAATCGACCGCACTTTTATATATCTCGTTTTGCGGCTCGGCTTTCAACAAATACTCAAAGTCCACAGGCAGATAGGAAAACACCGTTTCAAATATAAGCCGTTTTTTTGCAGAGTCGGCTGCGGTTGCCGATATTTTCTGCGAACGGACGGCAGCATTTTTATATCCGCAGTCTTCAAGCAGAGCCGGAATATGCCGGCCGAGATCGCGCCTGCCTGAGAACGGATCATTTGAGCACAGCTTTAAAAATCTGCCGAAAAGCCCGTCTTTATCGGGTATCAGACCGCTGAATGTATCGTCTGCCTCAATAACGATAATAACACCGTTTTCGCTCAAATATTTTTTCAGCAAAAGAAGTACGCTTTTCGGGTCTTTCGTGTGGAGCAGTACTAAAGATAAATTGATAATATCGAAAGATCCTATCATCATTTCTTTCATTATTTTATCGATATTTTCCTGCAGTTCGTTTTCGGCATCGATACGATAAAACCTGAATTTATCGCTGCCGTAGCAGCTGTTGGCAAGATCGACTGACTTTTGCCTTATATCTATTCCGACAGTGAGCTTCACCCTATCGTCGCAAAAGCGATCATGAGTTTTACTGCCGTCGTTACATCCGACATCAAGAACCGAAAGCCCTTCCCTGCCGCAAAGCAAGCTCTCATACACAGGTCTTTCATAATCCGAAAGAAGCCTGTTTTGCTCTTTCAGCCTTGAGAGTTCCTGAGGTGTTGTGAAAATGTCCTCCATATTTCCCCCGTTCAGATAACAAGATACAGATAATTGAATATCAGCTTGCGCTGATAATCGCATCGTTTTGTTTTCTTCTTTATCATGGAAAGCACCGCATTGTCGATAACGTCGCCGTTCGACTCAAACGGATTATAATCCGCGACATCGTCTCTTATTCTGAGAATAAAATCGTCCTTATCCTCCATGAGTCTCACTGATATATGATATTTGCCGCTTTGGTCTTTAACGGCGAATTTGATGATATTGGCTATGAGTTCTTCGGTTATCAGTTCAATGAAAAACGAGCGTTTCGGCTCGATCTGCCAGCTCTCGCTCAATGAATGAAGATCGTTTTCGATCGTTTCGATACAATTCCGATCGATGGTATATGCGTTTTCAAAAATACGCTCGACCGATGAGCACTGCTTTTCGATAATGTCTTTCGAGCTTTTGAGTTTTCCGACAAGCAAGGCAGCCGCAAAGCACAGTGCTTCGCAGGATAAAAACGCGATCGACAGCCCTAATGTGCCGAAAAACGGAATAAGAACGGCACCGAGGATCAGAATAAGAGCAAGGTTTCTTGCGACCGAGAGCATTGCCGCCGCCTTTGCTCTGCCGATACTCTGCCAAAATGAGATGATCGTTGTGTTGATCCCGTTTAAAACAATGCACAGCGAATATACAGCGAAGCTCAGCGCCGCTGTTTTGATCTGGCTTTCGGATATACCGAAGAAGCGGACGATGCCTTGCGACAGCAGAATATAAAGCACTGTTACGATACCGCCGATGATGCATACGCTTTTTACCGCGCTTTTTAAAACGGACATGATCCCGCTTTTATCCTTTTCGCCGGATAGTATCGTCACTACAGAGTTGAGCGCAGCCGAAGCGCTGTCCGACGGGACTTTTGAGAAGGTGGACGCCGTGTAGATAACGCTGAAAACAGCCACATTGAAAGCACCGGCAGCACCGAAAGAAAGCAGTTTATTAAACGCGCTCATAACGATCGCCGAGAACAAAAACTCCGAGCCGACTGCAAAACCGTTTTTAAAAAATGAAAGCAATGTTGACATCTTTGGTTTTCTTATAAGCAGCTTCAGCGAGCTTGAACGCTTTTTAAAATGTGTGAGCAAAACTGCGACCGCGCACAAGGTCGCAATACACAATGAAAGAGACGCGCCGACAATGCCCGATCCGAGCACGCACATGAAAACCAGATCGAGGACTATATTCAGAGTTATCAGCACGCCTGCCGAAACAGCGGCGCATTTGGGATCGCCGTCTATCCTGACCGAAAACGACAGGATATGATAGAAGATAAACGCGCCTGCGAAAACAAACACCCAAAATGCATATTTATCAGCGAGCAACTGAGTTTGGCTGTTTGCTCCGAAGAGCCTTAAAATGTCGCCTCTAAGCAGCAAGCCGACCGCGATCAGGACGCCCGACACAATAAGTCCGACTGATAAAAGCTGACCGAAGATATTGTTTGCCGCCGCTTTGTCGGATCTGCCGAGCGCATTTCCGGCGGCGACATTTGCTCCGACTCCCATTGTTACTCCGAAAAAAGCGAATATCATAAAGACAGGGGTTGCGATATTTGCCGCAGCAAGCCCGTTTTCTCCGATGATATTGCCGATAAGAGCGGCATCTGTGAATGTTGCGCACGCAGAGCCGAGCGCGGATAAAACTCCCCACAAAAAGAAAGTTTTAAATGCATTTGCCGCAAAATCACGCTTCATATATTATTCTATATTCAAAATGTCCGAGAAGCCTGTTATTTCAAAGACTTCCATCACGGATTCGCCGGCGTTCTTAACAGTCATACTGCCGGATCTGTTCATTGTTTTCTGAGCTGTAAGCAAAACTCTGAGCCCCGCGGACGATATGTACTCAAGTCCCTGAAGATCGATAACAAGATCGGAAACCCCGCCGAGTTCATCACTCAGAACCTTATCAAGTTCGGGTGCTGTTACAGTATCGAGTCTGCCGCTGACGCATACGGTTAGTTTATTGCCCTGCTTTTCCTTTTTGATATCCATTTAATATTTCTCCTTTATGATAATAATAAAACATTATAATAATAATTATACGAGATTTTTTGCTTTTTGGCAATAGAATATATTAAAATTCGGCACAGGATTTTACTTAATTAAAAGACAGATTTAAATGTTTGTACGTGAAATTGTACTCAATTTGTGTTATACTTTATTTAGAATCCACGAAAGGAGGCGGCTTTTTGAGCAGGACTTATATTGCCATTGATCTGAAATCGTTTTATGCGTCTGTTGAATGTGTGAGTCTCGGGCGAGATCCGCTGACAACAAACCTCGTTGTTGCCGATAAAAGCCGCACCGAAAAGACTATTTGTTTGGCTGTGTCGCCGTCGCTCAAAGCGTACGGTATTTCAGGCAGAGCGCGGCTTTTTGAGGTTGTGCAGGCAGTGAAGAGAGTCAACCTTGCAAGGCTGAAAGCGGCGCATATCCGCGATTTTCGCGGCGAATCTGACGACGACCGCGAATTAAAGCGCTCGCCCGATATGGCGGTCTCTTATGTTGTTGCGCCGCCGCGCATGTCCGAATATATGAAGTTCAGCACAAGAATATATGATATTTATTTGAAGTATTTTGCGCCTGAGGATATTCATGTTTATTCGATAGATGAGGTTTTCATTGACGCAACACAGTATCTTAAAACATATAAAATGACAGCAAAACAACTTGTTTCTCATGTTATTGCCGATGTTTTCAATACAACGGGGATAACCGCAACGGCGGGGATAGGCACAAATCTTTATCTTTGCAAGATCGCTATGGATATTGTTGCAAAGCATATTCCGCCGGATAAAAACGGTGTTCGCATAGCCGAGCTTGATGAAATGAGTTACCGCCGCAGGCTTTGGAATCATAGACCGCTGACCGATTTTTGGCGCGTCGGAAAGGGTTATGCCGATAAGCTCGAAGCAAAAGGAATTTACACAATGGGCGATATTGCACGGTGTTCTCTCGGGAATGACAGGGACTATTATAATGAGGCTCTGCTGTACGACGCATTCGGAATAAATGCGGAACTTTTGATAGATCACGCGTGGGGCTGGGAGCCATGCACGATAGCTGATATTAAATCCTACAAGCCGCAGACGAACAGTATAGGCTCTGGACAGGTGCTTCAACAGCCTTATTCATTTGAAAAAGCAAAGCTCGTGACACGGGAGATGATAGATCTTTTGTCGCTCGATCTGGTTGAGAAAGGGCTTGTTACCGACAAGATAGTGCTGACTGTCGGATATGATGCGGAAAACATTAAAGATCCCGCGATGCAGAAAGGATATATCGGGGAGATCACGACCGATCGCTACGGCAGAAAGGTGCCGAAACATGCTCACGGCACCGCAAATATAGGAAGAAAAACATCGTCTTCTAGGCTCATGTGTGATGCTGTTTGCGGTTTATTTGACAGAATCGTATCGAAGGAACTGCTTGTTCGCAGGATAAATGTTGCGGCTTGTAATGTCACCGGCGAAAAAGATGAAAAGCCGCAGCAGCGTTTTATGCAGCTGGATATGTTCTCGGATCTCACATCGGAATTTGACGCAAAGATCTCTGAGGACGAGGAACTAAAGCGCGAAAAAAACAGACAGAAAGCGATCGTTGAACTGAAAAAGCGCTACGGCAAGAACGCGGTGCTTAAAGGGATGGATCTTGAAGAAGGCGCGACGACTGTTTTAAGAAACGGGCAGATCGGCGGACACAAGGCGTGAGAGGTGATAGTTTGAACGGAAAATATGATGATATAATAGATCTGCCGCACCGCATTTCGCCCCACCGAAAGCGAATGTCAGCAAGGGACAGAGCGGCTCAATTTGCACCGTTTTCAGCACTGACGGGGTATGACGCTCACATTGCGGAAGCTGCAAGGCTGACGGACGACAGGCCTCAGCCGGACGAATATATTTTAGCTCAGCTTGATATGAAGCTGAAATACCTTTTGGAGCGCGCAAACGAACCTCCGAAAGTAACGCTGACATATTTCAAACCCGATGAACGAAAGAGCGGCGGCAGATACATCACAAGCGAGTGCCGGATAACAAGGATCGATGAAAGCTCGCGGGAAGTGTTTACAACCGACGGGCAACGCCTGCCGATTGACGATATTACGGCGATAGACAGCGAGATTTTTGAAATCTGGAATAACGATATTGTTTAAAAAAGAAAATGTTAAGCTTTTGCAGCGGCGGTTTGCAGTTTTAAGACATACGGCAAACGGCACGCTGCAAATACAAGATTTGTATAGAACAAATAGCTGCACATCAAATACATATAAATAATGAAAGCTGATATAAAGCTGTGCAAACCTAAATAAAAATGCCTGATGGATAATCGTTTTAACCGGATTATACAACTAATAAAAACAAAAAGAACTAACCGTTTGGCTAGTTCTTTTTGTTTGGCGCGCTGAAAGGGACTCGAACCCCCGACCTACTGGTTCGTAGCCAGTCACTCTATCCAACTGAGCTATCAGCGCAGGTGCAGTTTTCAGACTGCCATAATATAATAGCACACCTGAAATTAAAATTCAAGCCCTTTTTTTAAATTTTTTTTAAATTTCCGGTGTAGGGGTACAACACATATCGGACCATACAAATGTATTGCACTCCTCCACTCACAACACCAAATTTTTTAAATTTGGTGTAGACAAATCAAATATTGCGTGATATAATATTCTTCGTCGGGGGCGTAGCTCAGCTGGGAGAGCGTACGGTTCGCATCCGTAAGGTCGAGAGTTCGATCCTCTTCGTCTCCACCATAAGTCCACCGTAATTTTGATAGAATTACGGTGGACTTTTCTTGTTTGGCAGGCTACATTATGGTACTATGATTTCGACAAATCGGGATTTCGAGGTGAGAATGTGATGGAAATTAAAATTGAAAAAGCATTACCGGAAGACGCTGAAAAGATATTAGAATATCTGAAAATTGTTGGTGGTGAAACTGATAATCTTACATTTGGCGCAGAGGGACTGTCAATTTCCATTGAGGAAGAACGAGACTATATTGCTTCTCTTCTGGATTCGACATCATCTGTAATGTATGTGGCAAAAAGAGCAAATGAAATTGTTGGCAATGCCAGTTTTAGCAGTATGAATAGAGAACGTCTAAAACATAGAGGTGAGATGGCTGTTTCTGTAAAACGAGCTGAGTGGAACAAAGGCATTGGTAGTATGTTGATAGATTATATTATTGATTTTGCAAAAAATATCGCTCACACAGAGATTATTTCATTAGAAGTCAGAAGTGATAATGCCAGAGCAATAAAATTGTACGAGAAGTATGGTTTTGAAAAAATAGGTTCATTCCGTGGTTTTTTCAAAATTAATGATGAGTATGTGGAATTTGATTTAATGAATTTATATTTGTGATTAAGAAAGTCAAATTCCGGTTTTTCGAGCACAGCACAGCTATATTTCTTTCCTAAATAGTGGTGCAATCGGCAAAAGTTGCACTCCCTTGAATCGAGAACTGCACCCCCCTTAACGGATTTCTATTAAAATTACGGTTCTTTGCAAAAGCCAATCTATCCGAACCCAATATAGCACCAATTGTTGTGTGAGAAGTTGCAACGCATCTATTGTGAGCCTGCAAATTATTTTTAATTTTTCTAAAAAAAATACTTGACAAACGAAATCCGATAATATATAATAGTTTTTGTCGCTGAGGCAGAGGTCTCTGCGAGAATGTGGGAGCTTAGCTCAGCTGGGAGAGCATCTGCCTTACAAGCAGAGGGTCACAGGTTCGAGCCCTGTAGTTCCCACCATATTTGGCCCGGTAGTTCAGCTGGTTAGAACGCTAGCCTGTCACGCTAGAGGTCGAGGGTTCGAGTCCCTTCCGGGTCGCCAATATGCCTCTGTAGCTCAGTCGGTAGAGCAGGGGACTGAAAATCCCCGTGTCGATGGTTCGATTCCGTCCGGAGGCACCAAAGAATATGTTGAATCCTCTGTTTCGGAGTGCCTCGATAAAGTTTATCTTGCTTCATATTCTTCAAATGCGGATTTAGCTCATCTGGTAGAGCGCCACCTTGCCAAGGTGGAGGTAGCGAGTTCGAGCCTCGTAATCCGCTCCAACTGAGGACGCAAATAAACATTTTGCGTCCTCTTTTCAAGAAAATCAAGATCACAGTTGTCTTGCATATAATATGTATGGTACCATAGCCAAGTGGTAAGGCAAAGGTCTGCAACACCTTGATTCCCCGGTTCAAATCCGGGTGGTACCTCCATAATTGTGCAAACTTTAAGCACAAAGCACGAAAGCTCTTGTTATATCAAGGGCTTTCGTTGTTATATTTGCAAATTTAAGTCGAAACAATGCTCTGCTTTGCCTGCGGTTCGCTGAGTTGCAGCATTTTTTAAACCTGTTGCAAATTATGCGCAAATTGACTATAATGTACCGAGAGGTGAGATACTTGACGAAAAAGCTCGGATATAACCACACAATATACTGCTGCTTTGTCAGCTACATAGTTCAGTCGGTGGTGTGCAACTTTGCCCCGCTGTTATTTTTAACCTTTATGAACGACTACGGAATATCGATCGAACGCATTTCCCTGCTGATCACGGCAAACTTCGTGATGCAGCTGCTGATCGATCTTGTATCGCCGCTGATAATCAAATTTATCGGCTACCGCGGCGGCACTCTCACAGCGCTTTTTATGAGCGCGCTCGGATTGTGCGGGCTCGCCTACCTGCCCGATATAATGTCTGACCCGTTTGTCGGACTCCTTATCAGTGTTATGGTCTACGCTGTCGGCGGCGGACTTATAGAAGTAGTTATCAGCCCCATGGTCGAAGCGTGTCCGACCGACAATAAACAGTCGGCAATGGGGCTTCTCCATTCGTTTTATAGCTGGGGAACAGTCGGCGTTGTGCTGATCTCCACCTGCTTTTTCGCGCTGTTCGGAGTTGAACACCGCAGAATTATAACACTCATCTGGGCAGTTCTGCCGATAATAAACGCCGTGTTCTTTATGTTTGTTCCGATAAATACACTTGAAGATGAAAAAGGCGGCGGGATAAAAATACGATCGCTTATTAAAACAAAGATTTTTTGGGTAATGGTGTTTTTGATGGTGTGCTCGGGAGCGACCGAAGTTGCAATTTCGCAGTGGGCAAGTGCATTTGCCGAAGCGGGACTTCATGTTTCGAAATCGGTAGGTGACCTTGCAGGCCCGATGCTTTTTGCGGTGCTTATGGGCACTGCAAGAGTGTTCTATTCAAAATTGGGCGATCGTATCAGGCTTGAAGCGTATATGCCTGTCTGCGGGCTGATGTGCATCGCAGGTTATCTTTTAATGGCGTTTTCGCCCATGGCACTGCTCGGCTTTGTCGGTTGCGGACTATGCGGCTTCGCAGTCGGCGTTATGTGGCCGGGAACATACAGCCTTTCAATGAAATATATCCCAAACGGCGACCTTTCGGTGTTTGCATTTTTGGCGCTTGCAGGTGATGTCGGCTGCACAGTCGGCCCTGTCATGATAGGCTTTGCAACAGAACTGCTAAACGGCTCGCTTAATAACGGAATAGCCGTTGCAACGCTGTTTCCGCTTTTGCTCACAGCAATGCTGTTCACATTGCGCCGAGTGAAGCTTTCGGCGGAATAGCAGCATTATATCGGCACCGCGCGCATATATTTTTATAACCGAATGCAGATGTTCCCGCCTTGTTAGGCGGGTTCTGTTCAGTTTTTCGGCGGAGAAATTTTGATCCGAAAGACTGAGGAGCTGCCGCTCCTTTGCACCGGTTGTGATCGGTCGCAGGATCTGCCCCTTTCAAGCAACGCAGAGCACGGCGACGACTTAAACAAGTGCGGAAGGTGATATAATGAACGAATTGGACAGATACACAGATGACTATGAGGAAAAAACAAATCAATCGGAGGAACAGGAAGAAAATCCGGCGCTCTCTGTAAGAAAAACTCCGCACCGCCAAAAAAGCAGAGACAGGCTTTTGCATTTTCTGCTTGCACAGACGGTGCTTTGCGTGCTTGCGCTCTTGTTCTGCCTTGCCGTAAAGATGTTCGGCGGCAGGCTTTATGAATATTCTAAAGCGGTTTTTGAAAAAGAGTTCAACACACCGATAGATGTTGGACAGGTGCTCGATTCCGCCGACGCAAAAAGCATAGTTACAGCGCAGAATGAAAAATACGGAGTCGGCGGTGAGACTGACGATCCGACGGTACCGTATATCGAAAACTATGCGGACGCTGAGGCTATCAGCGAAAATGCATCCGAAGTTAACAGTATGGCAATGCCGGTGAACGGTACCGTCACGAGTGAGTTCGGCTATCGCATACATCCGCTTTCAAATAAACGCTCGTTTCACACAGGTATCGACCTCGGCGCCGACAGCGGCGATGAAATTAAGGCGGCGCTCGACGGCATTGTCACAAGCCGAGAGAAAAACGACGCAGACTACGGTAATTACATAGTCCTGACTCATGCGGACGGTGTGCAGACAATGTATGCACATTGCAGCAAACTTGCGGTCGAAAAAGGCGACGCGGTCAAAAAAGGAAGCGTTATCGCTTATGTCGGAAGCACAGGTAAATCAACAGGTCCTCATCTTCATTTTGAAGTGCGTGTCAACGATGTTCGTTTAGACCCGCGCTGGTATCTCGATTTTTAATATGAAGTTTCGCTTTTCAGGCTGTGATATCGAGATCTCGGTGCTGTTCACTTCGCTTGTGTGCTGTCTTTTGCTGTTCGATAAAACAGGACTTATGACAGTCGGGCTGTTAAGCGCGGCTATACATGAATCGGGACATTTTATCGCGCTCGCGCTTTGCCGCCGCCGTCCCGATAAGATCCGTTTCTGTGCCTACGGCATCATCATCAAGAAAAATGTCAACACATTGCCGCCGTCGGCTCAGATGAAAGTTTTTCTCGGCGGTTGTGCCGCAAACCTTTCGGCGGCCGCTGTTTTCACGGCAGCTTATTTTGCAGTGCCGAGTCTTGAGTTTGTCTGTTTCGGCTTTGCAAATCTGTTCACTGCGCTGTTCTCTGCTCTTCCGATCTATGGGCTTGACGGCTATGACATTCTAAATCTGATCTTATCAAAAAAGAAAGATCCGATTGCCGCCGCAAAAACAGCAAAGATAATATCGACAGCAGTGACAGCCATACCGATATTCGGCTGTATCGCGCTTATTTTCTTCGGTAAAATGAGCATAAATCTTTTAATAACCTCGCTTTATCTTGTGATCCTGCTTATCTTCGGACTTTTTTGAATAAAGCCTGCATCGGCGTTCAATACTTGTTATCGATACAAATTATTCTTGACAATAAGTAGCTTTAGGTATAAAATAGATATAAGCGTTAATATGCGTAATTTCGGACTTTGCGCTGTCGGGCATAAGCAGCGTGATATATAATAATAAAACCATGTCGGCGACAGCGTCGCAAGGCAGATATAACCGAAAAATAAAGGTTAGCTGACAGCTGACCCGTTTAGTTGTATGCAAAAATCCAACAGGAGGTATTTATTTGGCAAATCAAAATCAGAATAAAACTAATGATAAGTCTGTGAAAAAACCTGCGGCGGGAAAGGCTCGTTCGCCCCGCCGTACATCGCAGAAACCCTCTGCAAAAACCGCCGGAAAAGCGTCTGTAAAATCATCTGACGTTGCTGTCAGAAAGCAGCCTGCAAAGCGCACACCCGCCAAGCAAAAACAGCCGGCGAAAAAGCTTTCGCCGCTTAAGATAATCCCGCTCGGCGGACTTGACGAAATAGGAAAGAACTGCACGGTTTTTGAATATGAAGGTCAAATGATCGTTGTCGATTGCGGCCTTGCATTTCCCGACGGAGATATGCCCGGCGTGGATATTGTTATCCCTGATCTGACATATCTTGTTAACAATGTTGAGCGGATAAAAGGCGTATTTATAACCCACGGCCATGAGGATCATATCGGCGGAATTCCGTATCTTTTAAAGCAGATCAATGTCCCGATCTACGCTACACGCCTCACAGCAGGTCTTATCAGAGGCAAATTGAAAGAACACTCGCTCGACCGCAGCGCCAAAATTCACGAACGCACTCCGGGCGATACGGTTAAGGCAGGAAAGTTTACTGTTGAGTTCATTCATGTTAATCATTCTATCCCCGATGCGACAGCGTTTGCAATAACAACGCCTGTCGGTACAGTAGTGCACACAGGTGACTTTAAGATAGACACAACGCCTATCGGCGGTCAGATGATTGATATTGCCCGTTTTTCGGAATTCGGCAAGCAGGGCGTTCTCGCTATGCTTTCGGACTCGACTAATGCCGAGCGCCCCGGTTACACTCAGAGCGAAAGAAACGTCGGAGAATCGTTTTCAACGCTGTTTAAAAATGCAAGGAACAACCGTCTTATCGTCGCGACTTTCTCTTCTAATATCCATAGGATTCAGCAGATCGTAGATGAAGCGGTACGATGCCACCGTAAAGTAGCGGTTTCGGGCAGATCTATGCTTAATGTTGTCAATGTCGCAACAGAACTCGGATACCTTAAAGTGCCTGACGGTGTGATGATAGAGATCGAAACTATCAACCGTTATCAGCCGAGCCAGCTTGTTATTGTCACAACAGGATCGCAGGGTGAGCCTATGTCGGCTCTGCACCGTATGGCGCACGGCGAGCACCGCAACGTCACTATCGGTCCGCAGGACACAATAATAATCAGTGCAAGCCCGATCCCGGGCAACGAGAAGACAGTCGCCGATGTTGTAAACGGTCTTATGAAGCTCGGCGCTCATGTTATCTATGAAAAAATGTATGAAGTCCATGTTTCGGGCCATGCTTGTCAGGAAGAGCTGAAAATGATGCTCGGTATTATCCGTCCTAAGTTTTTCCTGCCTGTTCACGGCGAGCAAAAGCAGCTTCGCCGTCATGCGGAAATGGCAATGCAAACTGGGATTGATAAGAAAAACATTCTTATAAACGAGATCGGCAGGATCGTTGAGCTCACTCCCGATTCAATGAAGCAGACAGGCGCTGTCCAGTCCGGCAGAGTCCTGGTTGACGGTCTCGGTGTCGGCGATGTCGGAAGTATTGTTCTCCGTGATCGTAAGCACTTAGCGGAGGACGGTATCATAATTGCCGTTATGACGGTCGAGCCGGAAAGCGGAGAAATCGTCTCAGGTCCCGATGTCGTATCGCGCGGATTTATATATGTCCGCGAGAGCGAAGAGCTTATCAGCTCGGCGAAGAAGCATATCGAAGCCTCGCTTTACAGCGCATACCGCAACGGTCTTTACGAATGGACTTCTATAAAAACAAAGATTAAAGACGATCTTTCGCGTTATTTGTATGAAAAAACAAAGCGCCGGCCGATGATACTTCCGATAATAATGGAAGCAGAAAAATAAAACCGTAAAGGAAGGGCAAAAAATGAAAGCAAGATTACCCAAAGAATATCAGAAGAAAAGCCAGGCGGAGATCCTTCGTCAGGCTCAGGAAATGCAGCAGAATATCACAGATCTTCAAGCAGAGCTTGATGAGCGTGAATTTTCCGCCTCGGCAGACGGCGACCTTGTCAGCGCAACTGTCAACGGCAAGCATGAACTGAAATCGCTCACTATCAGCGAGGAGCTTATCAAGGACGCTGCCGACGATAAGGAAATGCTTGAGGATCTCGTCATGGTAGCTGTAAATAAGGCTGTCAAGCTCGCATCCGACACTTGCGACAATGAGATGGACAAGATCACCGGCGGCCTCAATATTCCCGGCTTTCCCGGATTTTAATAGCCATGGCGTATAATGTACCGCCGCTTGAAGAGCTGATAGATAAGTTTGCGTCATTGCCCGGTATCGGAAGAAAATCGGCGCAGCGTATCGCGTTTTATCTGCTCGGAAAGAGTGAGCAGGAAATCAAAGGCTTTGCCGATGTAATGATAAAGGCAAAAGCGGATATTCATTATTGTTCTGTCTGCCAGACATTCACCGACGGTGATGAGTGCAATATCTGTTCAAATCCGAGCAGAGATCACACAACGGTCTGCGTGGTCGAGAACCCGAAAGATGTCATGGCGCTTGAGCGCGCTAATGAGTACAGCGGAACATATCATGTCCTGCACGGTCTGATGTCCCCGATAGACGGTATAACGCCCGATCAGCTCAAGATCAAGGAATTGGTCGGGAGAGTTGCAAAGGGCGACATAAAGGAAGTCATCATGGCGACCAACCCCACCGTCGAGGGAGATACAACAGCGCTCTATGTCTCAAAGCTGCTCACACCGTTCGGCGTCAAGGTAACAAGACTTGCCTACGGTATTCCGGTAGGCGGCAGCCTTGAGTATTCCGATGAGGTTACATTGCTTAAAGCATTCGAGGGCAGAACACAGATAAATTAAAAAAGGAGGTGCCGTAATGGAAAAGGAGAATACACTCACTATCGCCCGCAATAAAAAGGCGTATCATGAGTATTTTATCCTTGATACCTATGAAGCCGGTATCGAGCTTTGCGGCACCGAAGTTAAATCTCTGCGTGTCAGCGGAGCAAATCTCAAGGACTCGTGGTGCAGAATAGTCGATGGCGAGCTTTTTGCAAACGGCGTGCATATCTCGCCGTATGAAAAGGGCAATATCTTCAATCGCGATCCGTATCGCGTCCGCCGTCTGCTCATGCACCGCAAGGAGATCGATAGGCTCTACGGTAAGGTCAAGCAGGAGTCGTTGACACTGATTCCGCTGTCGCTTTATTTTAAAGGGTCAAAGGTCAAAATGCAGGTCGGCTTGTGTAAGGGTAAAAAGCTCTATGATAAGCGTGCGACCGAAGCGGAGCGTTCGGCTAAAAGAGATATCGACCGCGCCGTTAAAATACGAAACAACGGATAATATGGGGGCGTAAAGGTTTCGACGGGGATCATGAACTGTGGTAAGCGAGCGGCGGTGCGGGACCGCCTTAATACCCGTATTTTTAAATTTAAACGCTAACAATAGAGTAGCAACAGCAGCCTAAGTGCTGCTCGTTCCCGGCGGAAGGACTGCGAGCCGTTCGGGGGCGTCGAATCAGCAGTGAACGTGAATCGGAGAGCGCTCTGTATCCGGTCATGAACTAAAGAGCTACTCTAAAGTCGGGCGTGTCGCTTCGCACGGCTGCGGGGGAATTTGAGTAAATCGACTGCGCTCGGAGAAAGCCACAGGGAGAGGTTTTCGGACAGGGGTTCGACTCCCCTCGCCTCCACCACAAGTCCACCGTAATTTTGATAGAATTACGGTGGACTTTTATGTTATAATGAGTTTGCAAAACAAAATCTGTTAAATTCAATTTTGGGAAAGGAGAGAATCAATGTTATTTCTGATAGAAGCAAATGATAAATATATCAATGAATTAGAACATTTTAAGAATGAGGTGCTTGTTAACGATAAAGGTAATAAGGATCAATTTGCAGGTTGCATGAGTCTACAAAATTGCGCTACAGGAAAAGAATGGATTGATATATGTAATCTCAGAAAAAATGCAGAGACATGTGAACAGGCTGGAACGCAGGTACCATCAACGACCTATTTTGCAATTAGAGAAAGTGATAATAGAATTGTAGGCGTTATCGACTTGCGCCATCACATCAATCATTCTGTCCTTGGAACATGGGGAGGTCATTGCGGATACTCTGTGAGACCATCTGAACGCGGAAAAGGGTATGCAAAGGAAATGCTTCGATTGAATATTCAAAACGCCAAAATAATGGGGATATCAAAACTTCTTGTAGTATGTGATGAAACCAATATAGCAAGTGAAAAAACAATACTTGCTAATGGTGGAGTTTTTGAAAAAAATATTAAAATAGATGGGTGTATTATGAAAAGATATTGGATTGATACAGATTAACAAATTCAGGTTTGTCTCAATGTTTCGGGCAAGAAATATTGCTTCGAGGTTGCACTGTCTCGCTTTTTAATTGAGAACGGTCCCATATGCATTAGAAATTGCAACCATTTAAACGGTTTCTATCAAAATTACGGTGGTCTTTTTCTATTATTTCTTGACCGGCTACTTTTAAAGTGATAAAATGGATATTAACAAGTCGGATTTTTATCTTCAAGTGCATTATAAAGGAACGCGCGAACAGAATGAATCTATCAGACATGTGCTTTCTGAGCGCGGGCAAACCGTATGCGCAACTTCATTGCAAGCCGGTGCCGTTTTTGTGGATAATGGGGATATTAAATTGTTTGGCGATGTAAAGAAGTTTGATTTATAACAACAAGGATTTAAAACATTCAAAAGGAAGTGATCGCATGATTGCAAGCAAACTGAAGCTCGGCGATGAAGTGCGCGTTATTGCGCCGTCCAGAAATCTGACAGAAGTGTGGCAGAATGTACACGACCAAGCGGTTGCCTTCTTCAAACGCGAAGGCTTTGATCTGACTTTTTCCAAGAACAGCCGTGAAGTAGGCAGCTTTCATTCCTCACGCATAACGTCGCGAGTGGAAGACATTCATGAGGCGTTTTCCGATCCGAATGTAAAGATGATAATTACCTGTCTCGGCGGATTTAATTGTAATCAGCTTCTTCGCTATATCGACTATGATTTGATCGCAAAGAATCCAAAGATCCTTTGCGGATATTCCGACATCACAGCTTTGCATAACGCTATCTATGCCAAAACAGGGCTTGTCACTTACTATGGTCCGCACTACGGTACATTCACTTTCGACAAAGAAGCTGAATATACCCGCAAAGCTTTTTTTGATTGTGTTATAAACGATACGCCTTTCCTTGTCGAGCCATCTGAAACGACAGCGAAATATTATACCGTTCAAGAAGGCGTTTGCGAAGGGACGATAATCGGCGGCAATCTCTGCACTCTAAATTTGTTGCAGGGAACGCCTTATATGCCCGATATTCGCGATAAAGTGTTGTTCCTGGAAGATGATAATATCGTGGGCAACTATTTCTGCTATGAGTTTGACCGCAACTTGGAATCTCTTTTACAGACAGACGCTGCCGACACGATCAAGGGCATT